>DATFEQ010000034.1:0-30816 GCA_035250905.1 Steroidobacteraceae bacterium | reverse complement strand
CCCTCGCGGTCGCCCGGCCGGTTGATCGGGCTCAGCACCTCGCCCGCAAAACGCGCTGCCTCGTTGAGTACCGCATCGACCACGTCGCCGCTCGCGCTCTCGAAGGCCGGGATCGCAGCCACGAGCTCCGGCAGCCCGGCGAGCTCGTTGAGGACGAAGCGCATGTCATCGAGGGGGGCGCGGTATTCCGGCATCGAGATCTCCGGCCCTCATCGTAGCAGCATCGTGGGCCCCGATCGCCTTACGCGGTCAGACGCGGCAGCACGAACGCGAACAACGCACCCACAGCCAGGGCCACGACCGCGACGCCGTAGAGCGCATGACTGATGCGCCGCAGCCGATTGCAGGTGCGCGCCGCCAGCGGGTCTGCCGGACAGGGCAGCGAGCGCGCGTGCCGCAGGAGCGCCCCGCTGCCGATCAGCAATATCGCGGCCGTGCCGAAGACCAGGCCCTTGTGCTCGCTCAGCCAGACGAGTTGCGGGAACGCGGACACCAGTCCCACGACCACCGCACCCGCGCCCAGCGACACCAGCACTGCCGGCAGCACGCAGCAGACCAGTGTCGCCGAGCTCGCGAGCAACGCGCCGAAGGCGACGCCGACGTTGCGGGCGTGCGGGTCGATCATGACTTCGAGCCCTTCAGTTCATCGCGAATCGCGGCGAGGCTGCGCTCGGTGCGCGTGATCGACTTGACGTCGTAGCCCGCATCCTTGAGCGCGGTAGTGAGATCCGCATCCGTAATGTCCTGACCGTCCCTGGTCGCGATCGCCACCAGCTTGTGCTCGAGACTTACCACGACGTCCTCCGTGGCCGGGTTCTTCCGCAAGGTCTTTTCGATGCCTTGCGCGCAGAAGGCGCACACCAGGCCGTTGACTTTCATTTCGATGGTACCCGCCGTGGCGTTGCCAATGAACGACATGGCAACTGCAAGGGCGATGAGTAGTTGACGCATTTGTAGTGCTCCGTGATCAGAAGTTGAACATGGCCATGGCCTGGAGTTTTCCGTCGGCGGTCGCACCCGCCTCGACCCAGGCGCCACCCTTGAACAGGCGCAACAACAGCGCCCACTCGGTGCCGTCATGAATCTCTCCGGTGTAGCGCCGGCCCTGGATGACGAACCAGGTGGCCAGGTCCTCGTAGTCATGCTTATAGGGCGCGAGCCCGAGCTGCAACGTGTCGAGCCGATGCGAGAACGCCGATGAGTCGTAGAGGTCCGTCTTGACCGAGGCGTAGACGCGACGGGTCTCGTAATCAAACTGCAGACCCGCGTTCCACGTGAGCTCGCGGTCATTCGACTCGCCTGTGCGACCGCTGCCCGCTCCGCCCCACGCAAACACGTTTGCCTGCGCCGCCTCGCGATTCCATCGCTTCACCAGATAGTTGACCCGCGCGTACGTGATGTAGCGCGTGCGCGCGTCGATATCACTCTTGAGCTCGAGATATCCGCCGCCCAGCGAATAGAAGTATCGGGGCGCGTGGAACAGCTGCAGCTCGTTCATCGTGCCGGCACCGTATTCGCCCATGACCGTCGTGCCGTCGTCGAACGCAATCGGCTTCGCGTACGCATTGCCCGGCAGCGTGATGACCGCCAGCAACGCCGTCGCTCCGGCCAGCCGGCGAGATGGGATGTTCATGGATCCAGTCCTCCACAACGTGATCGACACTCAGTCCGTCACGCGCTTGCGCACGCGACGCAGAGACGAGATCGATCAGGCGATCGGGGGAGGTAGCGGTGGCAGGTGGGCGAGACTCGTCAGCGAACCCGGATGGAAGGTCGGCGTGATGGGGGTTGCCTGGAATACCGCGGAAATGAAACCCGAGGCGGCGATCGGCTGAACGGCGCACGTGTCGAGGCAAGTCCCCATCGACGGCGACCCGTCAGGGCAGCACGGGCATTCGGCCGGTGCGTCCGGAGCGGAATCAGAGCTGTCACAGGGGTGTTGAGCCTCCTGGGGAACCGTCGCGGCCGCAGCGGCCGACGCCAGGGGTGCGAATAGCACCGACTGCAGTGCGAGCAACGCGGCAAGCAAGGCACAAACTGGGCGACGGGTCATGTGGCGCATCGTAGTAGCCGAGCACGTAGACCGCCAGCGGTGCTGCCAGTTTCCTCGCCATTCGTGGCGGCGTTCACAGTGACGCGCACGCTCCAGGGTCGCCAGCGTGGTGCGCTGCGGGTGCTATCATCGGCGCCGGCTTTCCATCCGGCACACCCCTTCCATGAGCATCTGGTTTCGTCACGTGACGATCGAGGACCTTGTGGTCCACACCCGCAACACGCTCGTCGAGCACCTCGGCATGCGCCTCACGGAGATCGGACCCGATTACCTGCGCGGCACGTTGCCCGTCGATCGGCGCACGCACCAGACCATGGGGATCCTGCACGGCGGTGCCTCGGCCGCCCTCGCCGAAACGCTCGGCAGCATCGCCGCCAACATGTGTGTCGACACGCAACGTTTCGTCTGCGTGGGCCAGGAGATCAACGCCAACCACCTGCGCCCGGTCGCCTCGGGTGAGGTCACGGGCACGGCGCGCCCCGTCCACGTCGGGCATCGCACGCAGGTGTGGCAGATCGAGATTCGCGATCCGAACGAGAAGCTGGTGTGCGTTTCGCGCCTGACGCTTGCCGTCCTGGCGCGCGACGAAATGCGCTCAACGAGAACCGCATGAAGAGCAGAACCGGAGCCGCCTGGCTGTCGGCCTTGGCCGTGACGCTCGCTCTCGCATCGACCAGCTGTGGGCAGAAAGGACCGCTGTTCCTACCCGACCGCGAGACCACGGTGGTCCAGCCTCCTGCACCGACTCCGGGGACGGAGCCCGCAAGCGAAGAGACCAAGAAGAAAGAAGAGCCGCGCTGACGACGATGGCCAATCCGCGCACGCTGGTGCTGGTCGACGGCTCCTCCTATCTCTACCGCGCCTTTCACGCGCTGCCCCCGCTCAGCAACTCGCGGGGCGAGCCGACGGGTGCGGTCCATGGCGTGCTCAACATGTTGCTCAAGTTCGTGCGCGAGCGCGCGCCGGAGCTGTTCGCGGTGGTGTTCGATGCGAGCGGCAAGACCTTCCGCGACGAGCTGTTCGCCGAATACAAGGCGGATCGCCAGCCCATGCCGGACGATCTGCGTTCGCAGGTCGGGCCGTTGCTCGAGGCGGTATCGGCCTCCGGCTGGCCGCTCCTGCGGATCGAAGGCGTGGAAGCCGACGATGTGATTGGAACGCTCGCCTGTCGCGCGGCCGAGTCCGGCATCCAGGTGGTCATCTCGACCGGCGACAAGGACATGACCCAGCTGGTGAACGAATCGATCACCTGGGTCAACACGATGACCAATACGACGCTCGATCGGGCGGGCGTCAAGGCCAAGTTCGACGTCTATCCGGAGCAGATCGTCGACTACCTCGCGCTCATCGGTGACAGCATCGACAACATTCCGGGGGTGCCGAAAGTCGGTCCCAAAACCGCGGCCAAATGGCTGGCCGAGTATTCGACGCTCGACAACCTCGTCGCGAACGCCGAGCGGATCGAGGGCAAGGTCGGCGAGAGCCTGCGCGCCAATCTCCAGACGCTGGAACTGTCGCGCCGGCTCGCCACGATCGACACCAATCTGAAGCTGGATCTTTCTCCAGCCGACCTTACCCTGCGGCCTGCCGATACCGAGCGCTTGCGCAATCTGTACTCGCGGCTCGAGCTCAAGATGATGCTGCGGCAGCTCCCGGGTTCAATCGAGATGTCAGCGCCACCGTCTGCGCCCGCGACTGAATCACGCGGCCAATCTGCGCCGTCGTCCGCCGAGCCGATCGCGACCAAGTTGCCACCAGCGACACCGCGTGAGTACGAGACCCTCGTTACGCGCGCGGATCTCGAGCGTTGGCTCGAGATGCTGCGGCGGGCGCCGTTGTTCGCTCTCGATACCGAGAGCGTCGGCGCCGACTACATGAAAGCCGAGCTCGTCGGCGTCTCGTTCGCGACCGTCGTGGGGCGCGCCGCCTACCTGCCGTTGGCGCATGACTATGCCGGCGCTCCCGCGCAACTGCACCGCGAGGAGGCGCTCGAGGCTCTGCGGCCGCTGCTCGAGGATCCCCGCGCCTTGAAGCTGGGGCAGCACCTCAAGTACGACGCGCACGTGCTGGCCAATCACGGCATCGAGCTGCGCGGCATGGCTTTCGACACCATGCTCGAGTCCTACGTGGTCAACAGCATCGCGCGTCATGACGTGGATTCGAATGCCGCGAAGTATCTCGGCGTGCAGACCACGCTCCTCGAGGACATCGCAGGCAAGGGTGCGCGCCAGCTCCCATTCAGCCAGGTGCCGGTAGAGCGCGCCGCCGAATACGCGGCGGAAAGTGCTGACGTGACCCTGCGGCTGCACGAGGTCCTGTGGTCAAAGATCGCGCAGACCCCGTCGCTCGAACGTCTGTATCGGGAGATCGAGCAGCCGCTCGTGCCCGTGCTCAGGCGCATGGAGCAGCATGGCGTGCTGATCGATCGCAACATGCTCAGGCTGCAGAGCACGCAGCTTGCGAAGCGCATCCAGGAAATTGTCACGGAGGCACACCGTGAAGCCGGCGCTCCGTTCAATCTCGACTCGCCGAAGCAATTGCAGGAGCTCCTCTTCAATCGGCTGCAACTGCCGGTGCGGGTACGGACCAAGACCGGGCAACCTTCGACTGCGGAGGAAGTGCTCGAGGAGCTGGCCACGAGCTACGCCCTGCCGCGACTCATCCTGGAGCATCGCGCGCTCACCAAGCTGCGGTCCACGTACACCGACAAGCTCTGTGAGCAGATCCAGCCACGCACGGGGCGCGTGCACACGTCCTACCATCAGACGGTAGCCGCGACCGGCCGGTTGTCGTCGGCGGATCCGAACCTGCAGAACATCCCGGTGCGCAGCGTCGAGGGCCGGCGCATACGCCAGGCGTTCATCGCGCCGCCCGGCTCCGTGATCATGGCGGCGGACTACTCGCAGATCGAGCTGCGCATCATGGCGCATCTCTCCGGTGACGAGGGTCTGCTCAACGCCTTTACTCAGGACCTGGACATCCACCAGGCGACGGCAGCGGAAGTGCTCAGCCTGCCGCTCGAGCAGGTGTCGGCCGAGCAGCGCCGTTCCGCCAAAGCCGTCAACTTCGGTCTGATCTACGGCATGTCGGCGTTCGGCCTCGCGCGGCAACTCGGAATTGAACGCAGTGCCGCGCAGCAATACGTCGATCGGTATTTTCAGCGCTATCCCGGAGTGAAGCGCTTCATGGACGAAACGCGCGCGCAGGCGCGCGCGCAAGGCTACGTCGAAACGATATTCGGGCGTCGCCTGTATCTGAGCGACATCCGCTCGGGCAACAGCGCGCTGCGTCAGGCCGCCGAACGCGCGGCGATCAACGCTCCGATGCAAGGCACGGCCGCCGACATCATCAAGCGCGCGATGATTGAGGTCGATGCGTGGATCGAGTCAGAGCGCATGGCGGCGCGGCTCGTCATGCAAGTGCACGACGAATTGGTGTTCGAAGTGGCGGCGGATGCTGCTGAAGCCGTGGCCGCGCGCGTGCGTGCACACATGGCGGACGCGGCACAGTTGCGCGTGCCGCTCAAAGTGGATGTCGGGATCGGCGCCAACTGGGACGAGGCACATTGACCGGCCTGTCGTGGTGCGGCGACAGGATTCGTCGTTCACAAAACTGTACTTTGCGCGCCCCAATGCGCGCCGCATACTGCGACGGGCGCTTTGATCCTGCCAAGGAGGTTTGCATGTACCGAGCAATGATTGCTGCGCTGATTCTCGCCTTCACCGCGATGCCTGCATTTTCCGCCGACAATGGCTTTTACGTCGGCGCTGCGGTCGGGCAAGCGGGTGTCGATGGTGATGTCGATCTCGGCAGCGTTGTCGATGACTTTGATGGCGACGACACCGGATTCAAAGGCATCGTCGGCTTCCGTCCTCTCGAATGGTTCGCGGTCGAGCTCAACTACGTGGATATGGGAACGGCGGAAGACAATGTCACAGGCGTCGACGTGGAAGTCGAGACGACCGGAATCGATGCGTTCGCTGTGTTCTACCTGCCCTTTATCCCGGTAGTCGATATCTTCGCCAAGGCCGGCGCGATTTCCTGGGACCAGGACGTGTCGCTCTCGGGCCTCACCTCTGCCTCGGACGACGGCACCGATTTGGCCTACGGAATCGGAGTGGGTGTCGGCTTCGGCAGTTTCGGTGCACGGCTCGAATACGAGCGCTTCGAAATCGAGAACACACACACCGTCGACATGATCTCGCTCGGCCTCATGTGGACGTTCCTCTGACGCACGCGTGACATTTCCCGGAATCCTTACAATTCAGCGAGCGTTTAATTTAGGCAGGGGCTGGAACTTTCCATAAGGGGCCTCATCAAACGGTACCGAGCGTTACAACGCTCCCCGCTTTCCTCCCTGAGCGGGTTTGCCCGGTTTGTCATCCCCATGCCGGGTTAGTCTTACCCGGTGGCTCGGCCCCCCGAACCACCGGGTTTTTTGTGCCCGAGCAACGCCTCCAGCGCCTCCTGTCCCTCCTGCACGCCTTCCCTGCTGACAGCGGAAAAAAGCTGTGCGGACGCCTCACTAGGCAGCTCGCCGCGCACGCTGCCAAGCACACGTCGCGCCTCGTGACGCGACAACTTGTCCGATTTGCTCAACAGCACGTGCACCCTTCGGCCGCGCTGGATCGCCCAGCCCATGAGCCCGCGGTCGTCGTCATTGAGACCGCGACGCGCATCCACGATGAGCAATAACCCCGTGAGCGAGTTGCGCGTTTCCAGGTACCCACCGACGAGTTCCCGCCAGTGCTCGCGCATATGAGGCGGCACTTTCGCAAAGCCGTAGCCCGGCAGATCGACCAGGCGTCGCTCCGGCATGAGCTCGAAGAAATTGATGAGCTGGGTTTGCCCCGGCGTCTTGCTGGTGCGCGCGAGGCTGCGTCTCCGGGTGAGCGCGTTGATTGCGCTCGACTTGCCCGCGTTCGAACGGCCCGCGACCGCCACCTCGTAGCCGCTGTCCGCGGGAAATTGTGGCGCGTGGTTGGCACTCAGCAGGAAGCGGACTGCGGGGTAGATCGACACGGTGCGGGTTGGACTTAACTGATTGAGTGTAGTGTACAATTCGCCGCTCGCCCGCGCCCCCGGAATGCGCGTGGGCCACTACCACGACCAGCATTCCGATCGTTGGGGAGCCGGGGCATGAAAGCGTTGGGGGTGCTGGCAGTCATCGCGGGTGCGTGCGCAAGCCTGTATGCCGTTGCGCAGGAATCTGCCGAAGAGGGCGCCGCCAAGGCGGCCGTCTGCCAGGCTTGCCACGGGCCATCCAACGTCAATCCGGAATGGCCCAACCTCGCCGGCCAGGGTGAGCGCTATCTCATCGAGCAGACCAAGGCCTTTCGCGACGGCAAGCGCAACAACCCGGTGATGGCGCCGATGGCGAGCGGCCTGTCGGATGAGGACATCGCCGATATCGCGGCCCACTTCGCCGCACAGACACCAAGCGGTCTGGAGGCGGATCCGTCGTACTGGAAGGCGGGCGAAAAACTCTATCGCGGCGGCGACGGCGCGCGCTCGATTCCTGCGTGCATCGCGTGCCACGGCCCGGTTGGTCGCGGCAACTCTCCGGCCGCTTACCCCGCGCTGCGTGCCCAACACGCGCAGTACACGCAGAAGCAGCTGCACGATTACGCTTCCGGGGCACGCATGGGCGCGAATGCCGAGGTGATGCAGACCATCGCCAAGCGCATGTCACAGGAGGACATTCGCAACGTTGCGTCCTACGTGCAGGGCATGCGCTGAGCGCGCAACTGACCGTCGCGACGCTGGTCGAACCGACCTACCATCCTCTCAAGGGAGCCTACGGATGAAGATTGTTGTCGCGCTCGCTTGCCTGCTGTTCATCGCCGTGGGCTGCGGACAGGAGACTTCGAACTCCGAGCCCATGCCGGCGGCCAGCCAGCCGAGCGCAACGCCGCCGGCAGCGAGCACTACTCAACCGGAGCCCACCAAGACCGATTCACCGTCCACCGCGGAGCCGTCGGCGAGCACCGGCGAAGGCATCGACGCGGGCGAAGCCGTCGACACGGGAGAGCAATCCTCCTCCACCCGCGCCGACACGTTGCTGGCCGCGGCTGTGATGCAGACGCCGCCGGAAACCGCGACGCGCTGGCAGCAGGGCGTGAACTACAAGACGCTGGTGCCGGCGCAGCCGACCACCGCCCCGCCCGACAAGGTCGAGGTGGTCTATATTTTCTGGTACGCGTGCAACCACTGTTACGCGCTCGACCCGTTCCTGCAGAGCTGGAAAGAGAAGAAAGCGCCATACATCGAGTACACACGCCTGCCGGTGATGTGGGGTCCCGCGCACCAAGCGCACGCTCGACTCTTCTATACCCTCGCGGCGCTCGGCAAGCTCGAAGAGCTGCACTCGGCGGTCTTCAAGGAGATCCAGGTCAACAAGAACTTCCTGGTGAGCAACGATCCCATCGAGACCGAGAAGATGCAGCTTGATTTCGCGCGCCGCCACGGCGTCAGCGAGGATGAGTTTCGCAAGACCTACGATTCCTTCGCTGTCGAGACCGCTTTGCAACGCGCCGACCAGCTGATCAAGCGTTACCGGGTCGCGGGAGTACCGTTCATCGTGATCAACGGCAAGTACACGACCGACGTAGGGATGGCCGGCGGCCAGAACCAGCTCGTGGCGCTGATCAACGATCTCGCCGCGCAGGAACACAAGAAGCAGTAGCGCCGCAGACGCGACGCGCGCGAGGTCGCCATGCTCAATGTGTTCGTCGCGCAACCCCAGGGCCTCACTCGCGTCGAGGCCGCGGCCGGCTCGATCCCGGCCGAGGCGCTCTGGCTCGATCTCATCGAGCCCACGCAGGAGCAGGAGCAACTAGTCGAGTCGACGTTCGGCATCGACGTGCCGACGCGCGAAGAGATGAAGGAGATCGAGGCGTCGAGCCGCCTCTACGAAGAGAACGGCGTGCTGTACCTGACGATCACGATCGTCACGCGCCTCGACTCCGATCTCCCTGAGAGCTCCCAGATCACCTTCATCCTCGCCAAGGAACGGCTGGTCACCAACCGCTATTCGGACCCACTGCCCTTCCAGCGCTTCATCGCCTATGCGGAAAAGCATCCCGTGGTGTGCAGCTCCGCGGCGGCGCTGCTCGCCGGCCTGATCGAGGCCATCGTGAATCGCATGGCGGATGTGCTGGAGCGCGTCGGCTCCGATCTCGATTCGCTTTCGAGCGAGGTGTTCTCGCAGCCCAAGAAACGGCGGCGCTCCGCCAAGACCGTAGCGCGCGACTCGCGCACGATTCTTACGCGCGTCGGCCAGAACGGGGACCTGACCTCGAAGGCGCGCGAGAGCCTGGTGAGCCTCAACCGCCTGCTCACGTTCGTGCAGCAGTCCGCGTCGGTGTCACTCGCCAATGATGTGCGTGCGCGCTTCCGCACCCTGGGCCGCGACGTGCTCGCACTCTCCGATCACGCCTCTTTCCTCGGCAACAAGGCCAACTTCCTGCTCGAAGCGACCCTGGGGATGCTCAACATCGAGCAGAACAACATCATCAAGATCTTCTCGGTGGCCGCGGTCGTGTTCCTGCCGCCGACGCTCATCGCCAGCATCTACGGCATGAATTTCCAGCTGATGCCGGAGCTGCGCTGGCTGCTGGGCTATCCATTCGCCATCGGCCTGATGGTGGTCTCGGCGATCCTGCCGTATCTCTACTTCAAGCGTCGCGGCTGGCTCTAGCGCATTCCGCCCGCTCCCCCCGGAGAGGGCTGGGACGGGGGTTTCTCCCGGTACGCCACCTCGCCGCCGATGATCGTCATCAGGACGCGTGTCTCGAGAATCTCCGCGGCGGGGATTTGCATGACGTCGGCGGAAAGCACGGTGAAGTCCGCGAGCTTGCCGACCTCGATGCTGCCGCGATCCTTCTCCTGGAACGCCGCATGAGCGGGCCAGATCGTGAACATCTTGAGCGCCTCGGCGCGCGAGACACGCTGTTCGCGGTGCCAGTCGTCGCTGGCGAAGCCGTCGAGCGAGCGGCGTTCGATCGCCGCGTAGAACTCGATCATCGGCTCGCCGCGCTCCACCGGTGCATCGCTTCCGCCCGCGATGATCGCACCGGCGTCGAGCACGCTGCGCCACGCATAGGCCCCGGCAACACGCCCGGGCCCAAGGCGGCTGGGTGCGAAATAGAGATCGCTGATCGCGTGCGAGGGCTGCATCGAGGCAATCACGCCGAGCTTCCCGAAGCGGGGGACATCTTCGGCATGCAGCACCTGCGCGTGCTCGATGCGCCAACGCGGATCGGCCACGGCCCGGTGTCGCACCGGTACCGCGGCGAACGCGCGCTCGTACAGATCGAGCATCAGGCGATTGCCGCGGTCGCCGATGGCATGCGTCTCGATCTGGATGCCTTTGCGCAGCGCGCTGGTCAGGAGTGGATAGAGCTCCTCTTCGCGGTTGACCAGCAAGCCGGAGCTGGCCGGTGCGTCACTGTAGGGTGCAAGCAGCGCCGCGCCGCGTGAACCCAGCGCACCGTCGATGTAGAGCTTGATGCTGCGTACCACCAGGCGCTCACTGCACTGGATACCCGAAGGTCCCCGCATGATCAGCTGCTCCGCATCCGTTCCCGGTCCGCCCACGGCATCGTAAATGCGGAGCTTCAGCCTGCCACCCGCGTACAGGTCGCACAGCTGTTCGACCTCCGCGAGGCTGTTGCCTGCGATCTGCAGCTGAGTCCAGCCCACCCGCACACTGCGGTCTGCGCCCACTTCCAGCGCGCGCAGCTGCTCGGCCTCGCTGCGAGGTGGAATCAGGCTCGTCACAAGGTCGGCGGCGCGATCGATCAGCATGCCCGTGGGCTCACCGCGGGTGTCCTTCAGAATCTGGCCACCGGCAGGATCGGCGGTCTTCGCGTCGATGCCGGCGAGCCTGAGGGCGCGGCTGTTCGCAATCACCGCATGGCCGTCGGCGCGTTCGAGCACCACGGGGCGATCGGCGACGACGGCGTCGAGATCGGCGCGTGACGGAAATGCGGGCGGTGACCAGCGCGATTCGATCCACCCGCGTCCGAAAATCCACTCGCCGGGCTTGGCTGTCGCCGCCCGCTGCCGCAGTCTCGCCTGCAGATCGACGAGGCTCGTCGTTCCTTCCAGGTCGAACTCCAGTTCGCGCAGCCCGATGCCGGACAGATGTGCATGCGCATCGGTGAGACCTGGCAGCACGGTGGCGCCGTGCAGATCGATCAGCTGCACATCGCGCGGCGCGCGCTGGCGTGCCTCGGCCGTGTTGCCTATGAAGACGATGCGCCCATCGGTCGCAAGGATCGCTTCCGCGTGCGGTTGGCGCTCACTTCCCGTGTGAACGTTGCCGTTGACGAGAGCCAGCGAGGCCGCGTGAGCGCTCGTAACAGCGGACACCTGGAGGACCAGCAGCCCCAAGCGCACGAAAGGTGAGCTCACATCCGCTCGAGCGGGTTGAAGATGCCGGCGCCGCCGTCGATGACGAGTGTCTGGCCGGTGATGAAGCGGCTGGCGTCACTGGCGAGAAACAACGCGGCCCCGGCGATGTCTTCGGGCACGCCCAGTCGCCCAACGCAGTTGAGCGCCTCGATTCTCTTGCGCGCCTTGGGGTCTTCCCACAAGGCGCGCGCAAAATCCGTCTGGATCACGCCGGGCGCGATCGCGTTGACGCGAATGCCCTTGCGGCCCCACTCCATGGCGAGGTTTCGGGCGAGCTGAATTTCCGCCGCCTTGGACACTGCATAGGCACCGACCAGCGCCGTGCCCATCAGCGCACTGACCGAGGACAGCAGGATCAGCGCGCCGCCGCCGCGTTCTGCCATACCCGGCAGCACCAGGTTCGCGAGCCAGAGCGAAGCGCTCAGGTTCGTGCCCAGTATCTTGTTCCAGGCATCCTCGGTGACCGAGGAGAGAGGGCCAAAGTGGGGATTGGTAGCGGCGTTGGCGACCAGGACGTCGATGCGCCCCCATTCCTCGAGCGCGCGGGTCACCAGATTGCCGAGCTCCTCGCGTCGCCCGACGTTGCACGCGATCGCGATCGCTTCATGGCCTTGCGCTTTGAGCTGGTCGCGCACCGCTTCACAAGCGTCGAGCTTGCGGCTCGAGATCACGACGCGCGCACCCGCGCGCGCCATCTGTTCCGCGATCGCCCGACCTATGCCGCGCGACGAGCCCGTGACGAGTGCAACCTTGCCGTCGAGGCGAAAGCGGTCGCTCGGCCGAGTGTCTTGTTCCCCCATGGCTTTCTCGGAAAGGCGCAATGGCGCGCGGCGCTTACTTGGCGTGACCTTTTAGAACCCTTCTCATCCGACCAGCGGCTCCAGCTTATGTCAACAATACACTTTCCGTAGGGCGGCCCGGCTGTATTGTCTTGCGCGTTCAAAAACTCAAATCACGGCCGCCCCGAACGCAATCCTCCAAGGTCATTCGCGCTCTTGCCGATTCAGGCATTAGTGAGTCTGGCTCTTTGGGTTATTGGCACCGGAGGTCGGTCATCGGGGATTACCATGAAACACGATAGAAAGAGAATGTTACGTCTTGCGGTTCTCGCGATCCCGGCAGGCTTGGTCGTCGCAACCTACGCGCTCGCCGGCCCAGGCGGACGGTCGAACTGCTGGATGACGGGTGGTGGAAGCATCTTCGCGGTGGAGTACGGCGGCACACAACGCATCACGCACGGCTTCGTCGTTCACTGCAGTCCGCGCAACAGCGATAACCTGGAGGTCAACGATCACGGCACCGGCTGGCACTTTCACCTGGACGACCTGACGAGTGCCATCTGCATCGACGACCCGGCAATCACTCCGAACCCACCCGATGCGACCTTCGACACGTTCATCGGTGAGGGGACGGGCATCTGCCGCAACGTCGGCGGCGAAGCTCGTAGCTGCACGGTGCAGTTTGTGTTCACCGACGGTGGCGAGAGAGGTGGCTGCATCAGGGACACCGCCATCGTCAATGTCGAAGACAACAACGGCAACGTCCTCATCAGCGTCTCAGGCGAAGTCGACTGCGGCAATCACCAGGCCCACAGTCAGTAAGTCATCAGCGCGGTGTTGAGCGGGGACGGGAATCTCATTCCCGTTTCCGCTCGCCCCGCTTGCGCTAGCTCGTGACCGCAATCAGCTGTGCGGAGTGGCGCGCTCGGCGGGATTCGAACCCACGACCCCTGCCTTCGGAGGGCAGTACTCTATCCAGCTGAGCTACGAGCGCGCTTGGTGTGGCTGTGGTCGCCGGGAAATCGGCGGGCGCGCATCATAACCGCCGCTGCCCGCCAGCGTCCAACCACGCAGCGCCACCGGGATTGGCTATACTGCGCGCCTTCCACGCCTCGCCAGCGGTGTAGCTGTGAGCAAGCACGACAGCCATTTCGCCAACTACTTCAGCCTCGTCCTGGGGATCCTGATCGCGATCGCGATCCTGCTATTCGCGCTGGCCAAAGTGGTGGGCAGCACCACGCAAGGGCTCCAGGTCAAGGCGGAGGCGCTGCAACTCGCCAGCGTCAACGAGCGCACTCGGCCATTTGCCCGCGTGGCGGTCGCCGGCGAAGACAACACGGCCCTCGCGATCGTGGAGAAAGCAGCAGCGACCACCGAGTCGGCGCCCGGATTGCCGATACCTCAGACCGCCGAGGAGCTTTACAACAGCGCGTGCTCCACATGCCACGCGCAAGGGATCGGCGGCGCGCCGCGCCTTGGTGACAAGGCGGCGTGGGCACCGCGCATCGCGCAGGGTGGCGATACGCTGCACAAGCACGCGGTCGAGGGCTTCCAGGGACAGACCGGCCTCATGCCTCCGAAGGGTGGACGAGTCGATCTGCCGGACGATCTCATCCGGCAGGGTGTCGACTACATGGTCGAGCACTCGCGCTGATTCCGTCGTTCACGCCTCACGCCACGCGCTGAATCGCCTGGAACCGCTTGAACTGAATCGCTTCGGCGACGTGCAGCGCAGAGATCGAAGCGCACCCGTCGAGATCCGCAACGGTGCGCGCCGTCTTGAGGATTCGATGGTAGGCGCGCGCTGAAAGTCCCAACTGGTCCAGCGCGCGCGCCAGCATGCTGGCTGCGCACCGCTCGACACGGCACACGCGTTCGATCTCCCTGTTGCTGAGGTAGGCGTTCGGAGAGTTGCCACGTTCCATCTGGACGGCTCGGGCGCGAGCGACGCGGGCCGCGACGGACACGCTGCTTTCTACGGCCGCGTTCAACTGGAGTCGTGTCGAGTCCGCCCTCGAAACCTCGACGTGCAGGTCGATGCGGTCGAGCAATGGACCCGAGACGCGCGCGCGATAGTTCTCGACCTGCGCCGAGCCGCAATGACAGCGCCCGTCCGGATCGCCGAGATAGCCGCAGGGACACGGGTTCATGGCAGCCACGAACTGGAAACGCGCAGGAAAATCCGCCTGTCGCGCGGCGCGCGAGATCGTGATCGTTCCGGTCTCGAGCGGCTCGCGCAGGACTTCGAGCACATGGCGGGGGAACTCCGGCAGCTCGTCGAGGAACAGCACGCCATGGTGAGCGAGCGAAATCTCGCCCGGCCGTGGATGCGAGCCGCCGCCCACCAACGCGATCCCTGAGGCCGTGTGGTGCGGCGCGCGGAACGGCCGCCGCGCCCAATCCTGCAGACGAAAGCCCTGCGTGCTGATCGATGCGACGGTGGCGGTTTCGAGCGCCTCCTCCTCGGTCATGGGCGGCAGGATGCCGGGAAGGCGATGAGCGAGCATGCTCTTGCCCGAACCCGGAGGGCCGATCATCAACAGGCTGTGGGCACCCGCGGCCGCGATTTCGAGTGCCCTCTTGGCGTGGCTTTGGCCGCGCACGTCGCTCAGGTCCGGATAACCGACGTCGACGGGCGCACTGGCGGCGACATTACCGAACGCCAACGGCGTCGTGCCGTTCACGTGAGCACAGACCTCGAGCAAATGCGCGGTAGCCGCAACTTCGACGCCTCGCACGAGCGCGGCCTCCGCCAGGTTTGCCGATGGCAGCACGACGCGATGACCCGCCCGGTTCGCCTGGCACACCGCGGGCAACATGCCGCGCACCGCGCGTAATCCACCACTCAACGAGAGCTCTCCGTAGAACTCGCAGCCTGCAAGCGCGGCCGGTGGCAGCTGTTCGGAGGCGGCGAGAACCCCGAGGGCGATCGGCAGATCGAAACGGCCGCCCTCTTTCGGCAGGTCGGCCGGCGCCAGGTTGACGATGATCCGCCCGGCCGGGAACTCGAACCGAGTGGTCGCGAGCGCGGAGCGGACGCGCTCCTTGCTCTCCTTCACCACGGCTTCCGGCAGACCTACGATCGAGAACACGGGCAACCCGGCGCCCACGTGTACTTCAACGCACACTTGCGGCGCTTCCATGCCGAACTGCGCACGGCTGAGCACCGTGGCGAGCACTGTCCTGGCCCTCCCTGGCCGCGACCGTCAACGCTTCTTCGTCTTCTTGGCGAGCTCCGCTTCGAGGTCGCGCAGGCGCCTATCCATCGCCTCCAGCATCTCGCGGGTGCGCTTGAGGACACCGGCCTGCACGTCGAACTCCGTGCGCGTGACCAGGTCGAGCTTGGAGAGGCCTGCCTGCAGCACGGACCTGAAATTCTGCTCGAGGTCGCGGCCAAGCGCGGAGACGCTTTCGGGCACGGCGGCGGCGAGGCGCCGTGCGAGCTCATCGATGACTTTGGGATCCATGGCGGTCCTGGCGTAAGTGGCCCGAAGGGCAGCATCGAAGCGTTGCGCCAGTGCGTCAAGAGCGCGCTCCTGATCCATGCACGCAGTAATGCCGTACGCGCCAAAACGGTGCGCGCGCGTTCGGCGCCGCGCCCTCACGCCTCTAACTGACTGATTCCACGCCCGCACCATCCGTGGCACGGAAGCTGCATTTTTCCCGCGCGTGCAGGCCGTCCCGTTCGAGCGCGCAGCCATGAAGCTGGTCACGGCGATCATCCGGCCGTTCAAGCTCGACGAGGTGCGCCGCGCGGTCGCCGATCTCGGATTGAAGGGTCTCACGGTGACGGAAGTGCTCGGCTTCGGGCAGCAAGTCCAGCGCGAGCATTACCGCAGCGCCGACTACGCGTTTGATTCGGCCCCGCGTACGCGGATCGAGATCGCCGTCGACGACGCGATCCTGGAGCCGGTCGTGGAAGCGATCGGCAACGTGGCGCGCACGGGGCAGAGCGGGGACGGGAAGATTTTCGTGCTCGATCTCGCCGACGTGATCCGCATACGGACCGGCGAGATGGGCGCGGCCGCGATCTGATTTGGGGAGACTTTCAGCGAGGAACCAACGTGCAAAACGAATCCGCAACCATCCATGGGGTTTCCTTCACACCGGCGCCGGCGCGAACCGTCTTTCACTGGCTCGCGCTGGCAACACTGCTCGCACCGGCGCTGGGCTTCGCGCAGGACTCCGCGCCACCCGTGCCCGACAAGGGCGACACGGCGTGGATGCTCACGTCCACGGCTTTCGTATTGCTGATGTCGGTGCCGGCGCTGGCCATTTTTTATGGTGGCATGGTGCGCAGCAAGAACATGCTGTCGGTGCTGATGCAGGTCTTCGTCGGGTTCTCGCTGATCACCGTGCTGTGGTGCGTGTACGGGTACTCGTTGGCGTTCACGACCGGCAATGCTTTCTTCGGCGGCCTCGATCGCCTGTTCCTCAGCGGCACGTTCGATCCGGCGACGGGCGCTTTCTCACTGGGCGCGACCTTCAGCAAGGCCACACCCATGTACGAGATCGTCTTCGTCGCTTTCCAGGCGACCTTCGCGGGCATCACTTGTTGCCTGATCCTGGGCTCGCTGGTCGAGCGCCTGAAATTCTCGGCCTCGCTGCTGTTCGTGGTGATCTGGTTCACCTTCTCTTATTGCCCGGTCGCGCACATGGTCTGGTTCTGGGCCGGCCCGGATGCCTACACATCCGCGGAAGTTGCCGCAGACGCCACGGCCACCGCCGGTCTGATCTGGCAGTGGGGGGCGCTCGACTTTGCGGGCGGTACGGTCGTGCACATCAACGCCGGCGTCGCGGGCCTGGTCGGCGCCTTCGTGCTGGGTAAGCGCATCGGCTTCGGCCGCGAAGCCATGACGCCGCACAACCTGACACTGACCATGATCGGCGCGGCGCTGCTGTGGTTTGGCTGGTTCGGCTTCAACGCGGGATCCGCGCTCGAGGCCAACGCATTCGCCTCGCTCGCGTTCATCAATACGTATCTCGCGACCGCCTGCGCCGTCTTGTCATGGACGTTTGCAGAGTGGTTGGTCAAAGGTAAGCCGTCGATGCTCGGCGCAGCATCGGGCGCGGTCGCCGGACTGGTGGCCATCACGCCCGCCGCGGGCAATGTCGGAATTCCGGGCGCATTCGTGATCGGGCTCGTTGCCGGCATCCTCTGCCTGTGGGGAGTCACCGGCCTGAAGCGGCTCATCAAGGCAGACGACTCGCTCGATGTCTTCGGTGTGCACGCTGTCGGCGGCATTCTCGGCGCCTTGCTGACGGGCGTCTTCAATTCACCCGCGCTCGGCGGCCCCGGTCTCGTCACCGACTGGGTGACAGTGGCCATGGGTTATCCTGGTATCGGAGCCCAGCTCCTCATACAGGCCAAGGCTGTGGGGCTCGTGGTCATTTGGACAGCCGTGGTGGCGTTCGTAGCCTTCTGGATCGTGAAGCTGCTCGTCGGGCTGCGCGTGACCGAGGAAGTGGAGCGCGAAGGTCTCGATACGAACGAGCACGGCGAGCGCGCCTACACCTGAGGCCCTGCCTGAATTTGCAGGGATTTCGTGGCATGCCGCACGTTCCGGGGAGCGTCCCCGGGCGCCGGAAGCATTCTGTTAAACTGCCTCACGCCGGGCCGGGGAGGCCCCAAATCGCATGAAATTCGTTACGGCCATCATCAAGCCCTTCAAGCTCGACGACGTGCGGCAGGCGCTCGCAGAAATCGGCATTCAGGGGATCACTGTGACCGAGGTCAAGGGTTTCGGGCGGCAGAAAGGCCACACTGAGCTCTACCGGGGGGCCGAGTACGTCGTTGATTTCCTGCCCAAGGTGAAGCTCGAGCTGGCAGTGCCCGACGATCGGGTCGACCAGGTGCTCGAGGCGATCACGACGGTCGCGCGCACGGGCAAGATTGGAGACGGCAAGATCTTCGTCCAGGATTTGGGTCAAGCGGTACGGATCCGCACCGGCGAGACGGACGCAAACGCGCTATAGAAACCGCAGCGCGCGCCGGACGGGTGGAGGATGAGCATGGTGATGCGAGTTGTTGCGCTACTGGGTCTGATGGCCGCGTCACTCGGGGCATCGGCCGACGTTTACAAGTGGGTCGATCCCCAGGGCCGTGTTCATTACAGCGACCGCCCGGACGCTGAAGGCGCCGAACGCGTCGCGGTGTTGTCACGTCGTGCGAATCCGGAAGCGGTGGCTGAGCGCACGGACTCTGAAGCCGCGCAGCGGGCCCAGGTCGATGCGCAGGCGTCGGAGCAACGTCGCGAGCAGACGACGAACCAGGCGGTGCAGAAGGACGTCGCCAAGACTCGCGAGACACAGTGCAAGGACGCAAAGGAACAGTATCGCGTCGCCATCGAATCGCAGAAGCTCTATCGCGTCGGCAAGGACGGCGAGCGGCAGTACCTGACCTCGGCCGAAATCGACGAGGCGCGCATGAATGCACGTCGCGCCATGGATGAGATCTGCGGGCCGAGCGGCTGATCGGCTCCATCTCCCCTTAACCGTCTGTCCTGCTAGAGTGTCGGGCGCCCGCGCGCGCCTCTTGGCGTTGCGCTCATCACAGACCCTCTGAAGGCACCGGAGCGACCACCATGCGCGCAGGCTTCATCGGGCTCGGTGCCATGGGCCGGCACATGGCTCGCAATCTCCACAAGAATGGTCTCCTGTCAGCGGTCTGGAATCGGACGCCCGACAAGGCCATCACCTTTGCGGCCGAAACCGGCGCTGCTGTAGCGCGCGACGTCGAAGACCTGGTCGCGCGTTCAGACAGCGTCGTGATCTGCGTCTCCGCGGATGCCGACGTCCTCGAGATCGTGGAACGGCTCGCCGCAGTATTGCCACGTGGGGCACTCGTGCTCGACTGTTCCACCGTGAGCGCCACGACAGCGAGAACCGCTGCGCAACGCCTGGGATCGAAAGCCGTCCATTTCCTCGACTGCCCCGTGAGTGGTGGTGTCGAGGGTGCGCGCGACGCGACGCTCGCCATCATGGTTGGGGGCGACGCCGCGGCCTTCGAACGTGCCACACCGGTGCTACGCGCCATGGGCCGCACGGTCACGCACCTCGGTCCGAGCGGCGCGGGCCAGGCCACGAAGGCTACCAATCAGATCATGTGTGCGGGGATCATCCAGGCGGTAGCGGAGGCTATGGCTTTCGCGCGGGCCGAGGGTCTGCCACTCGACAAGGTCATCGATACCCTGGGTAAAGGCGCAGGGTCGAGCTGGTACTTCGTGAATCGTGCACCCAACATGGTGCGCGGCACTTTCCCGGCGGGATTCCGTGTTCGCCTGCATGAGAAAGATCTCCATATCTGTCACGACATGGCGGCAAAGCACGGCGTGCAGCTGCCGGTCATCGAGATGACGCTGCTGCACTACCGGCGTCTCATCGAGCAGGGCTTCGGTGACGAGGACATTTCGAGCCTGTTTCGCCTCAAGGCGGCGATGTTCGAGAGTGCGGCGGCCGCGGGCGGCGCGACCACGTCCTGATCCATGAACAGCCAGTCCAATGACTCGGCTCCGACGCCTGCACCGGCTTTCTACCTGCCGGACTTCTGCGCCACGCAGACCGTGCTCGCGGTCGTGCTCATCTCCGAGCTGGTTGCCATCGTGCTGACGCTGGCACGCCAGGAGCTCGAGCACGGCTTCTGGATCGATCTGGCGCGCACGTCGCTGTTCCTCCTGTGGATCGGTCTGAGCAGCGCCACGGTGTTGTGTTATTCGCGGCCTGCTCTGGCGCGGCTGGGCGTGGCGCGCGCTTCCCTCATCTCGTTGGCGCTCCTCGTCGCAGTCACGCTGATCATCTCGGAAGTCACCTACTTGCTCGGCCGGATCTGGTTCGAGGGTCTCGAGAGCGGAGTGGGTAGCCTCTTCCCCGCCGATCATGCGGACTTCCTGCTGCGCAATCTATTCATTGCCTTCATCGTGAGCGCGCTCGCGTTGCGCTATTTCTTCGTCGCGCACGAGTGGCGCCGCAACGTCGAGATGAAGGCGAAGTCGCGCATCGACGCCCTGCAGGCGCGCATCCGGCCGCATTTCCTGTTCAACAGCATGAATACGATCGCAGCCCTGACGCGCTCCAACCCCGCTCAGGCCGAGGAAGCGGTCGAGGACCTGGCAGACCTGTTCCGCGCCAATCTCAAGGAGACGCGCGGTCGCATTCCGTTGAAGGAAGAGCTCGAGGTGGCGCGCCTGTACCAGCGCATCGAGGAGCTCCGGCTCGGCAGCCGTCTCAGGGTCACCTGGCACATCGACGCACTGCCGATGGCAACGCTCGTGCCCAGCTTGGTCGTGCAGCCGCTCCTCGAGAACGCCATTTACCACGGTATCGAACCCCTGCCCGAGGGTGGCACTGTGGTGGTCAGTGGCGAGCGCAAGGGCGACGTCATCGAGCTGCGCGTTTCCAACCCGGTTCCTACTTCGACGGCGGGGCCGGGACGGACGGGCCATCGCATCGCGCTCGAGAACATCCGCGAGCGCCTGGAGCTCGCGTATCCGGGCCGTGCACGCGTGGACGTGGCCAACACTGGCGCCGAGTACCAGGTGACGCTCACCTTCCCGCTGGTCGACGTGCCCGCATGAGGATCCTGATCGTCGACGATGAGCCGCCGGCGCGCGATCGACTCAAGCGGTTGATCGAGGAGCTCGATGGCTGCGAGTGTGCCGGCGAGGCGGCCAACGGCACCGAGGCGATCTCGCTGGTCAGTCGACTGGCTCCTGATGTGGTCCTGCTGGACATCCGCATGCCGGGAATGGACGGCGTCGAAGCCGCTCAGCACCTGAGCCGGCTCGAGGAACCGCCAGCGGTCATCTTCGTCACCGCGTATGACGAGTACGCCTTGCGCGCGTTCGATGCCCAGGCGGTCGGCTACCTGCTGAAGCCCGTGCGCAAGGAAAAGCTCGCCGACACCTTGCAACGCGCGGCGCGACTCACCAGGCCGCAACTCATGGCACTCGCCAGGCATGCAGCACCGGCGCAAAGGCGCACACACCTTTCGGTGCGCCTGCGGGGCGAGCTGCGACTGATCCCGCTGGAGGAAGTGCTCTACTTCCTGGCTGACCAGAAGTACGTCACGGTGCGTCACATCGGCGGCCAGGAGCTCATCGAGGAATCCTTGCGCTCGCTGGAGGAAGAGTTCGCCCCTGACTTTGTGCGCATTCATCGCAACTCGCTGGTCGCGGCCCGGCATATCGCCTCGATCGAGCGTTCGGGTGACGGCCAGTATGCGGTGCGATTGCGCGGACATGATGGGGAGCTGCCGGTCAGCCGCCGACTGGCGACAGAGGTCCTGCGCCGCTTTCGCGGCTGACAATCGCACGCGCGCGGCGGCATACTAGCGCCCTCGTCCGCTCAGCCGTTCGCGATGGATCAACTGCCCGCTCCTGCTGCCGGCGAGCCTGCCAGGCCCGTCGATACCGAACGCCGCCAAGCTGAACGTCGCACCGAGGATCGCCGCAAGACGGAACGAGCCTCGGTTCGCGCGCTGCTCGCGGTGTTGTTCGCGGCCGTCGCCGTGCTGTTCGCGGCGCTCGGCTGGTGGCAACAATCCGAAGTGCGGCGCGGACTCGACGCGGTACGCGCCGAGCAGCAGAAGCTCACGGATTCCTCCGCTCAACTGCGGGTGCAGATAGGAGAGCTGACGGCGCGCTCCCGCTCCGACGAGGGGCGCCTGAACGAGCTCGGCGGCCTGTCCCAGCAGGTGACGGAGCTCGCCAGGACGCTCGAGGAATTGCGCGCGCGGACCGAGGCCGGTGAGCGTGCGTGGGTCGTGGCAGAGGCGCGCTACCTCATGGAGATTGCCAATCGGCGCCTGACACTCGAGCGCGACGACGCCTCGGCGCTGGCTGCGCTGCTCGCCGCGGATGCCCGTCTACAGTCATTGCGCGATCCTGCGTTGAACGGTGTGCGTCGCGCCCTGGCGCAGGAGATACAGACGCTGCGCGCGACCCCACATCCCGATATCGCGGGCATCGTCGCGCGCCTCGCGAGTGGCGAGGAGCTCGCCGCCCGCCTGCCGGTGCTGGGAGCGATCGCCGAGCACTATCGGCCCGATGAACCCACATCCGGCACGACCCCGGGCTTCGCTCGCGCGTGGCAGATCGTCAAGAGCTCCTTCGTCGGCATGGTGAGCATCCGCCGCATCGGCGAGGACGCGGTCGAGCTGGTATCGCTCGAGGAGCAGGGCCTGCGCAGACATCACCTGCAACTGCTGCTGTACGGTGCCCGGATGGCCGCGCTGCGCGGTGATGCGGCCGACTATCGCGCGAACGTGGGCGCGGCACGGCGCTGGCTGGAGGAGATGTTCGATCTGCGTGACGTGAGCGTGGCGAGCCTGCAGAAGGACCTGCAGATGCTCGAGCAGCTGAACATCGCACCCGCGCTGCCCGACATCTCGCGCTCCCTGCAACTGCTCGATCGCGTGACCCCACGCCTCTCGGGTGGCTCGTGAGACGCGGTGTCTACCTGATCCTGGCGTTGCTCGCGGGAGCTCTGATCGCCTCGGCGCTGCGCCTCGATGCGGGTTACGTGGCCATCAGCTTCCTCGGCGTGCTGATCGAGATGTCGGTCATCACCCTGGTGCTGCTCATACTGGCGGCGTACTTCGCCTTGTGGCTGCTGGTCCGATTGTTTCGGGCGCGAAAGCTGCGCCGCGAGGCGCAGGCCGCGCGTCGCCAGCAACGCGCGCGCAACGACCTGGCGCGCGGTGTGTTCGAGCTCGCCGAGGGCAATTGGCCGACGGCAGAGATCACGTTGACCCGCAGTGCCCGCGAGAACGCGCAGCCAGCGGTGAACTACCTGATCGCGGCGCGCGCCGCCGACCTCCAGGGCGCGCATGAGCGACGCGCCGGTTGGTTGCGCATGGCGCGCGAAGCCGCGCCGGAAGAAGTGGCGCCCGTCCTGGTCACGCAGGCCGAGATCCAGCTCAAGTACAAGCAACTCGATGCGGCACGCGACACCCTGCAGGAGCTCGATACCTCGGGCCACCAGAATCCTCGCGGCCTGCTGCTGCTCGCGCGCCTGTACCGGCATCTCGGGCAGTTCGAGAAGCTGCGCGCGCTCGAGCCCAAGTTGCGCGGCGCGCGCCGCATTCGCCCGGCGGCGGTGGATGAGCTCATGGACCAGGCGTACCTGGAGATGCTCCGCGTGGCTGCCGAGAGCGGTGATCCTGCGCGTCTCGAGCGCGCCTGGAACGACGCCTCGAAGCCCGCGACCCGCCGCCCGGATATCGTGCTCGCCTACGCGCAAGGCGCGATGAAATGCCGTGATCACGAGACCGCCGAGCAAGTGCTGCGCGAATCCCTCGACCACGCGTGGAGCGAGCAACTGGCCGCCGCCTACGGCGAGCTCGAGCTGCCAGAGTCGCTGGAACCCCTGGGCGTCGCAGAAAAGTGGTTGCGATCGCGCCGCGAAGACCCGGTGCTGCTGGTCACCTGCGCGCGGCTCTCGATTCGCGCGGAGCTGTACGGCAAGGCGCGCAGCTATCTGGAAACCAGCCTCGCAATCCGCCGCCATCCCGAGACCTACCAGATACTCGGACAACTCCTCGAGCAGCTGGGCGAGAAGGAACGCGCCGCGCAGGTGCTGCGCGAAGGCCTGGCGCTGGCGATCGGGCACGGCACGGACATGCCGAAGATCAAGCCGCGACGCTTTCAGGCGCGCGCGGACAGCGATAGCGCGCGGCGCTGAGGCTCGAGCTCGGCTTGGATGGCTACTTGGCCTGTCCTAGGCGGCGCATCTTGGCGAGCGCATCCGGCGCATATTCGAACGAATCGAAGTGCAGCCGCTCGACTGCGAGTCCGCGCGCCGGTCCCTCGCGACGGATGGCTTCAATGAGCGCCGGTGGGCCGCTGGCATAGACATCCACTGCACTCAAGTCCGCAAAGTCCGTGAACGCGACTTCGTGCACGAGGCCGTGCTGTCCCGACCACGACTCATCGGCCGCCGCGTCCGACAGGACCGGCGTGTAGTGAAAATTGCGGTGCCGCGCGGCCCACGCGCGTGCCAGCTGATCCTCGTAGAGATCCGGCCGCGTGCGCGCACCCCAATAAAGGTGCAGCTCGCGCTTCAGGCCCTTCTCCAGGACGTGGCGGACGATCGCCTTGAGCGGCGCGAAGCCGGTGCCGCCACCGATGAGGAGCGCCGGCGTGGCCGCGTCATGGTGGTAGCAGAACTGACCGAGTGGACCCTCGATCCGAAGCAGCGATTTCTCCTTCAGCTCCGTGAACACTCGTTGCGTGAACTCTCCCCCCGGCGCGCGCCGCACATGCAGCTCGATGAGCCCGCTGTCGTGAGGAGGGCTGGCGATCGAGAAGGATCGCCTGCGTTCGCCGGGCAGCATGATGTCGAGGTACTGGCCAGGAAGAAAATGGAACGCCTCGATCGCGGGCAACTGCAGAAAGAGCGCCATCACGTCCGGCCCCAGCAATTGCTTGCGCGCGATGCGACAAGGCAGGTCCTTGATCTCGACGTTGTCGGCAAGCCGGATCTCGTGCACATCGACACTGACGTCGCTGGCGGGCTGCGCCTCGCACAGCAGTGCAAAGCCCTGGGCTTCCTCGTCTGCGGTGAGACCGGCGGGGCGGCCGAACGGATAGTGGATGCGCCCCGAGACGATGCGCGCGCGGCAGGCGGAGCAGCTGCCACCCTTGCAGCTATGCGGCAGATTGATTCCGAGATGCAGGGCCGCGTCGAGGATCGATTCGTCGGGCCGCACGCTGAAGGTGCGTCCCTCTGGCAGCAAGGTGACGTGGTGAAGCGCGTCGATCGGCTCGCTCATGCGAGCCAAGCTTGCAGCAGGGCGCGCCGGTGTTCCAGCGCGAACGCCCAGGTGCCGCGGCTCAGCCGCCGACGCCCTCAGCCTTGCGACCGCGGAAGAGCTTCACCAGCAACCCGCCGAGCGCCGCCAGGCCGATGATAATGAACTTCTTGAACGCGAGCAGGAGCGCACCGAGCTTGGCGAAGAACCCCGCCTTGGCGGCGATGCCGCCGGCGACCAGGGCGCCGAGTCCATACGCCGCCATTCGATCGGTGTCTTCATTGAAATCCTCGTAGCGATAGCCCTCGTTGAAGGCTGCGACCTTGAGCAGCTCGTGCATGTCAGTCTCGATGCTCGCAAGCTGCGGCATGCTGGCCACGGCGTTCATTGACAGCACGCCTTCGCGACCGAGCACGCGCACATCGTAGTTGAGCGTGTGAACCTCGCCCTCGCCGAACTTGAGCTCCTTGGCCCAGTAGAGCTTGCGCGTGGCTTGCTCGTAGTGCGGCGGAGCGGCCCAGCCCAGCAGCTCGAGGCCCTCGTAGCCGTCCTTCACGCGCAGCTCGCTCTCGTCGCGCGTCCCTTCCTGCATATCCGCGAGCAACTCTTGGTAGTCGATCTGGTGCGCATCCTCGTCGCTGACGTGTCCGTCATCGATGTACGTCACGATCACCGCCCAGCCTTCCTCTGTGAACGGCCCGACGGCGGAGGGAATGACCGAGCCGAGCGTTTCCCACCCCGGCGGATTGCCCCAGGCCACGAGCAGTTTCTCCGTGTCCTCGGGGCTCAGGTAGTAATACTTGTCGGTGAGCGCGAGAGTCGCGACCTTGTTCGGCAGCACGATCTGGCCGCTCTGGAAGTTGAGTTCCGGCCACGATGGCTCCTCCGGCGCGGCAGCGGGCTGGGTGCCTTCGGGCGCAGTGGCCTCGACCTGCGGACCCGGCTCCTCGCCGGGGACGGCGGCAACCATGAATGTCAGGACGCAAGCCAGCAGGATTCGCATCATTGGGACAACTCCCTATATGAGGGCACGCTGAAAGTGCGCTCGTCCAAGGACCCGGGACCGGGCGCAATCTTCAAGGAGGCAGGCCGCCATTACTGTCGAGCCACGCACAGATTGGCGCCCACTGCCGCCGATCCTGCGCCCTGCACGGCTTCCAAACGGCTCAGAATGCGCGTTTCAGCCCCATGTCCGTCCGAGCGTCGCGTGGCGCCGACACGCTCGATTCATTCCAGGGCGCGTGTCGTCGGCGCGCTCGCGCGGCATGCATCTGCGGATTTGATCGCCGCGATGTCTCGCAAGCGGGCCCCGGTGTCGCGGGCTCGTCGATGTACGCCACTGAGGTATCACTTCGGGTATCCTCGCGCCATGCGGGTTGAGTTCGTGAAGATGCATGGAACCGGAAACGATTTCATCGTCTTCGACGCCCCGCCCAAGGCCTCTCTTCCCGATCCGGAAACCTTCCGCAAGCTCGCCGACCGCCACACCGGCATCGGCTTCGACCAGGCGCTCGTGCTCGAGCCCGCGCGTCGGCCCGACACGCGCGTCTTCTATCGCATCTTCAACGCCGACGGGATCGAGGTCGAACAGTGCGGAAACGGAGCACGCTGCATCGCCGCCCTCATCACCAGGCGCGCGGGATCCGGTCCCGGCGAGCTGGTGATGGACAGCCCTGGCGGACTGGTGCGCGCGCGCGTGCACGTCGATGGCCTGGTGTCGGTCGACATGGGCGTGCCCAACTTCGACCCACGCGCACTGCCATTCGAGGCGAGCGGCGAGGCGTACATCTATCCGCTGCAGGCCGGCGGCAGCGAGATCGAGATCGGTGCCGTCTCGATCGGCAATCCACACGCGGTCATTCGCGTGGCCTCGGTGGCTGCCGCGCCCGTGGACAGGCTGGGGCCTGCCGTAGAGAATCACACGCGCTTTCCAAAGCGGACCAACGTCGAGTTCATGGAGGTCGTCGCACCGGGTCACATCCGCCTGCGCGTGCACGAGCGCGGCACGGGTGAGACGCTTGCGTGTGGAACGGGTGCATGCGCAGCGGTAGCCGTGGGCCGGCGCCATGGACTGCTCGAGCGCGAGGTTGCGGTCGACCTCCGCGGCGGGCGCCTGACGGTGACCTGGCCGGGCGATGGCGAGCACATCTGGCTCAAGGGCCCGACGGAGACGTCTTTCGAAGGCCGAGTCGACATCTGACATTCGAACAGCAGGGGGCAGAAGCCAATGACGACGCAGCAGGCGCGGGGGTTGAAGACGGAGGGGTTGACCGACGACACGGTGGTGCAATACCTGCAGACCTATCCGGACTTTTTCGAACGTCACTCGAGTCTGCTCACCCGCCTGCGCCTGCCACACCTGCGCAACACTGGCCAGACGGTGTCGCTGGTCGAGCGACAGGTGGACGTGCTGCGCGAGCGCAACCAGGGCCTCGAGCGCAAGCTCAAGGAGTTGATCGACGTCGCGCGCGCCAACGAGCTCCTGACGGAGAAGATCCATCGGTTTGCCCGGCGCCTGATCAGGGCGCGCACGCTGCCGGAGACCGTGGCGGCGATCGAGGCCTCGCTGCGCGAGGATTTCGAGGCGATGCATACCGTGCTGGTGCTCTTCCGGCCTGAAACGGACGAGCTCAAGCCGTTCGCCGGACCCTTTCTGCGGCTGGCAAGCCGTGAGACCACCGATCTCAAGATGTTCGAGACCTTCTTGAGCGCGGCCAAACCGCGCTGCGGCCAGGTCCGCGACGCCCAGCGTGACTACCTGTTCGGCTCCGGCAACATCGAGATCGGGTCCGTGGCGCTCGCGCCCATCGGCCAGAATGCCGCGCTCGGCTTCCTCGCCATCGGCAGCAGCGACTCCGACCGCTTCGATCCGACCATGAGCACCGACTTCCTGGCGCGGGTGGGCGATCATCTGCGCGAGGCCATCGCACGCTTCGGATGAACGCCGAGGCCCGCGCGCTGATCGATCGGTTCCTGCGTCATCTGCGCACCGAGCGGCGCCTCTCGAGCCTCACTTCGGGCAGCTATCACCGCGATCTCCTGGCGCTCAGCGCGTTCTGCGAGACGCAAAAGCTGGCTGCATGGAAGAACGTCGACAGCCAGCACGTGCGCGTCTTCGCGGCGCGCCAGCACGCGCGGGGCTTGTCACCGCGAAGCATCCAGCGGCAACTGTCGGCGATCCGCACGTTCTTCGGTTATCTGATCCGCGAAGGCGAGCTGAGCGTCAACCCGGCGCTCGACGTGCGCGCGCCCAAGGCGGGCAAGCACCTGCCGCACACCCTGGATGCGGACCAGATGCAGCGCTTACTCGAGTTCCGCAGCGACGAGAGCCTCGGCGTGCGCGACAAGGCGATGCTCGAGCTCCTGTATTCGTCGGGGCTGCGCCTGCAGGAGCTGGTGGCGCTCGACAAGACCCACCTCGACCTCGCGGACCATACGGTGCGTGTCACGGGCAAGGGCAACAAAGTGCGCATTCTCCCGGTCGGGCGCTGCGCCCTCGATGCGCTCAGGACCTGGCTCAAGGAGCGCGGCGCCCTCGCCGCCGCGGACCAACCGGCGCTGTTCGTGGGCCAGAACGGCAACCGTCTCGGGGTGCGCGCGGTCCAGCTCAGGGTCGATCATTGGGCGCGCCGCTCGGGGCTCGGCATCAAAGCGCACCCCCACCTCTTCCGGCATTCCTTTGCCACGCATCTGCTTGAATCGAGTGGCGATCTGCGCGGCGTGCAGGAGCTGCTCGGTCACGCCAATATCAGTACGACGCAGGTCTACACGCATCTCGATTTCCAGCACCTCGCTCGCGTATACGACTCCTCGCACCCGCGCGCCAGACGCAAGCGGCAACGTTGAGGGTTTTGCTGAGCGCGTTGAGCCCCCGGAATTGCTGGCGTATGCTCGGCTGAAAAGAACAGGCGGGCGGCCCAGACAAAAGCAATTCGACCGACTGGGGAATAGACCGCGATCTGCGCGTGCTCCCCGTGCCCGCCGGCCGATAAACCGACGCCCACATGCGCGAGGTGAGTGGCCATGGAACGGAGCCGGTTACTCAGTGGCCTGCGAAGCGCCTTCCTGATCAGCATCGCGCTGATCGGTCCGTGCCCGAGTGCCTACGGCGGCAACGAGACCGCCGACGTCAGCCTGCAGGCGGTCGAGAAAAGCATCGCAGCGGACGGGGGCGCGCGCGTGATCGTTCGCCTGCGCACTACCGAGACGCCCGCAACGGGTCGCGCGACCAGCGCGGAGCGCGAGCAGGAACAGCGACTCGACATCGCAACGCGGCAGCAACGGATCCGGGAGTATCTGCGCGGCACGAAGCACAGCATTCGGCGCGAATTCCGCTCGCTGCCCTATGTCGTCGTTGAAATCGATGCCGCGGGGCTGGCGCGGTTGCAGAGCGCAACCGGCGATGTTGCGGAGATCGACGTGGATGTCCTCCTCGAACCCACGCTTGCCAACAGCATTCCCCAGATCGAGGCCGACCTCGCGCACGCGCAGGGATTCAATGGCAGCGGCTCAGTGATCGCAATTGTGGATACGGGCGTCGACAACACGCACCCGTTCCTGGCCGGAAAAGTTGTCGACGAGGCGTGTTTCGCCGATCGCGAGGACCCGGACGATCCCGGCAGCTGCCCAGATGGCAGCAATCAGCAACTCGGTATCGGCGCGGCCATTCCCTGCGGGTTTGCGCCGAACACGTGCTACCACGGCACGCATGTCGCAGGCATCGCTGCGGGCTCCGGGACCGCGCCCGGCGTTGCGCCGGCGGCCAACCTGTTCGCCCTGCAGGTGTTTCATCGATCGACGGCGTGCGGCTTCGAGGCACCGCCCTGCGCGCGAGCGTTCACCAGCGACGTCACCGCCGCCCTCGAGTATGTCTACGAGCGGCGCGGCCTGCACAACCTCGCCGCCGTGAACATGAGCCTCGGCGGCAGCCCCGTGGCTGCCGCGTGCGATGCGATCGTGCCCGCCTTGGCAGCCGTCATCAATGACCTGCAGGCGGCCGGCATCGCGACCGTCATTGCCTCGGGGAATGGCTCCCAGAGATCAGCGATCAGCATCCCAGCCTGTATCGGCGCCGCGATTGCGGTCGGCGCGGTGGACGACGACGACAATGTCGCCTCCTTCTCGAACGTCGGGTCAGGCCTCGATCTCTTCGCGCCCGGGGTAGGCATCCTGTCCTCCGTGCCGGGCGGTGCCTTCCAGAGTGTCAGCGGTACCTCCATGGCGACGCCGCATGTCGCCGGCGCCTGGGCAGTGATGCGCCAGGCGAACCCCCTCGCCTCAGTGGACGACGTGCTGAGCGAGTTCGTCGACACCGGGAAACCGATATTCGACGGGCGCAGCGGAGGTACGGAGACCAGGCCGCGGATTCGATTGGGCGCAGCGCTCGGCATCGAGGCGCCCCTGCCGGTGCTGCTCTCGCTGTCGCCAGGATCGCTTGTGTCCGGGACAACCGGCGCCCTGGTGACTGCATCCGGTTCCGGGTTCGTGCGGGCTTCGGTGGTCAACCTGAACGGCGCGTCCCGCCCGACGACCTTCGTCAGCGATACGGAACTTCGAGTCCAGGTGACCGCCGCGGATCTGCGGACGCAAGCAACATCGATCGCCGTCTCGGTGTTCACGCCGCCGCCCGGCGGCGGCACGTCGGCAACCGTGCCACTCGTCCTGACGCAGCCGAGCCTGAGCGTCGACCGGACCACCGCGAATACCGGCGCTCCAGTCACGGTCACGCTGAACAATGGCAGTGGCGTATCGAATGACTGGATTGCGCTCGCGCGTGTGGGTGATGCCAACAGCACGTACCTCAACTGGAAGTACGTGGG
>DATFEQ010000032.1:0-14218 GCA_035250905.1 Steroidobacteraceae bacterium | reverse complement strand
AATTGCAACATGTTAGCAGCAGTTTATACAGTATGTTAGTAACTCACCGGTCAAGCTGCGCCAGCAGCTCCTGGGCGGCCTTTCGCTCGCTGAAGTCGTTGTAGTCCGCCAACAGGCTCCTGATCTTGTGTTGTGCCTCGGGACGGGCGCCGCTGCGAGCGAGAGCGGCCGCGTAGTGGTAGGCGATGTCGGGGTCTCTGGGCGCGAGCGCGGTCGCCTCCCCCAGCTTGCTCACCGCCTCCGGAACCTTACCCTCCGCCAGCAGAATCCAGCCCAGCGTATCCATGATCTGCGCGCTCTTCGGCTGCAGTTCGTGAGCCCTCTGCGCGAGCGCTAGGGCGCGCTCATCGCCGCGTTGCTGATAGAGCCACGAGAGATTGTTGAGCGCTGCGACATTGTCGGGCTCTGCACGCAGCACCATCTCGAGGTTGGTCGCCGCCCCCTCCCTGTCGCCCGTCCCCGCGAGCCCGTCGGCGTATACCAACCGTACGCGCGTGTCTCCCGGATGCATCTCGAGCCACTGCTCGAGCGGTGCGAGCGGCTTGGCGGCGCGCGCAGTCCGGCGGGCGGCATAGGACCGCACCGCGATATTCGCCGTCGGAGACTTCGCGAGCGCGGCGTCGTAGATCTTCACGGCGGCTGGCGCGTTGCCGCTGCGCATCGCGAGCTCCGCTTCGAGCATCGCGAGCGGCGGATACTCGGGATCGGCCTTGCGAACTTGATCGATCAGCCGGCGTGCTTCGTTGACGTTCCCGCGGGCTGACTCGAGCGCCGCGACCAGGGCCATCGACGGGACGTGGTTCGGGGCGAGCTCGAGTGCCTTGCGCGCCGCACTCAATGCCTGCTCCGCCTCACCAGCGGCCAGGTAGGCGCTCGCCAGGCTGATGTGTGCGCGCGCGGAATTGGGGCTGGCGGCAACGGCGCGGTTGAGCGCATCGACGCTGTCGCGCGTGCGACCGGCCGAAGCCAGGGTGACGCCGAGCACGTTCAAGGCGGCGGCGTTGTCCGGCGCGAGTCGTATCGCCTCGCTGGCGAGTGATTCTGCACGCTGCAGGTCGCGTTGGCTGAGAAAGTACTGGGCGAGCAACACGCGCGGCTCTACCGCCGTGGGATTGTCCTGTCGGGCGGTCTCCAGCCACTTCACAGCGGCCTCGCGATTGCCCTTCGCGAGAGCAGCTTGCGCGAGCGCCACCAGCGCTGCGGGCTCACCGGGCTTCAGGCGCAGCGCCTCGTGAAAGCGCTTTTCCGCCTGGTCCGGGTGACCTTCGAGCAAATCCAGCTTGCCGAGATTGAGGTGCGCCGCCGCGCTCTTGGGCTCGAGCTGCAACGCCCTCTCGAAACGCGCACGTGCCTGGCGCTGATCGCCGGCACTGACGAGCAGGCCACCGGCGAGCGCCTGGACCTCCGCCGCGTTGGGATTGTCGCGCGCGAGCTCGAGCGCGCGCTCGATGGCACCGGCACGATCGCCCGAGCGCAACTGCGCAGTGATGAGCACCAGGTCGCGGCGGTAGCCGGCAGAACCTTCCGCCTTGAGCGCATCGAGAATGCGGATCGCTGTCTCGGTTCGGCCTGCCGCGATGTAGCCCGCAGCCAGCTGGATCACGGTGCTCGGATCCGCGCTCCCGGTCGCGGCGCCACGCTCCAGGTACTGCAAACCTGCATCGAGATCGCCGGCCTGCACCCGGGCGGTGCCCGCGAGCGCCAGTGCCAGCGCCGAATCCGGTTGACCGGCCCCGCCCGGCTCGAGCACCGACAGGGCTTCGCGAGGCTTGCGCTGGCGCAGTCGCGATTCGGCCAGCAGCTGGCGCGCGAAATTGTTGTCCGGGTCCGCGGCCAGCACCGCTGCGAGGTGCATGTCCGCCTGGCCCAGATTGCCGCTCGCGTAGTTCACCGCGCCGAGCAACAGTTGTGCCGGCCGGTTGTCCGGATCGCGCGCCAGGATGCGCTCGAGATCAGTGCGCGCGGGATCATATTGGCCCTTGATGAATTCGGCACGCGCGCGCAGGTAGAGCGTAACCGCGCTTTCGGGCGCGAGTTGTTCGAGACGCGCCACGGTCGCATCCGCCTCTTCCGCACGCCCCAGGGCGAGTTGCGCCTCGCACAGGCCGGCGAGCGCGACGATCAGGTTGGTGCCGGCATCACTCTTGTCGGCGAGCCGTACGGTGTCGTCGAATGCCTTCGCAGCCGCTTCGAACTGTCGGTCCCGCAGATAGAGCGTCGCCACGACCAGGTGCACGCGCGGATCCTGCGGCGCCAGCGCGAGCGCAAGATCCGCCTCGCGTTTTGCAGCGGCAAACCCCTCGGTTTCGAGCCGTGCCGAAGCGAGACCGAGCCGCGCGGAGACATCGTTCGAATCGATGGCCAATGCGCGCTCGAACTCGGCGCGCGCGTCGGCAGCTCGACCCGCCCCGAGATGCGCGTCGCCCCGCATGATCAGGAGTTGACGACGCTCGGCGTCATCCCTGGCCTTGGCCGGTTCGATGAACTGCAGCGCGTCCTCGTACCGCCGACTCGCGAGCAGCGCGCGCGCATACGCAACGGCGAGGCGCTGCTCGGTCACGCCCAGGCCACGCGCGAGCTCGAACTCCCGCACTGCTCCCGGTGCGTCACCCGCCTCGAGCATGGCGAGGCCGAGTGAGTAACGCGCCTCTGCATTGTTCGGCTCACCCTGCAGGAGCTTCTTCAGGTCGATGCTCGCTGCCCGGAAATCGCCGGCGTCCAGGTTGCGCTGCGCGCGCTTCAAAAGCTCCTCGGGCGCGGTATTACACGCGGCCAGAGCGAGACACAGCAAACCGATGCCGAGTCGCAGCCTCATCCGCTCACCTGCCGATCGCCGTCCACCTCGATACTGTTCCTCTCCAGCAGGTCGTAGAGCGTGGGGCGCGTGATGCCGAGGAGCTCGGCGGTGCGCGACAGATTGCCGCCGGCGATCGCCAGCGCCCGGCGAATCGCCTGGCTCTCGGCACGCTGCCGTGCGATGCGCAGGTTCAGGAACTCGGTGTCGCCTGCCGAGTCATCCAGGCCCAGATCGGCGGCGCTTAACTGCTTGCCCTCCGCCATGATCACCGCTCCCTTGATCTTGTTCTCGAGCTCGCGGACGTTGCCCGGCCAGGAATATTCCTGCAGCGCCCGGATCGCGCCGGGCGTAAAGCCGCGCAGCGCGCGCGCATGACGGCGCGCGCTTTCCTCGAGCAGCTGGTGCGCGATCACCACGCAGTCACCTTCGCGCGCCCGCAACGGCGGAATCTGCACGCTCACCTCGCTGATGCGATAGAACAGGTCCTGGCGAAACTGTCCCGCCGCGATGCTCGCGGCGAGGTCGCGATTGGTCGCACAGACGATGCGCACGTCGACCGGAATGGACTCGCGCCCGCCGACCCGTTCGACCTTGCGCTCCTGCAGGAATCGCAGCAGCTTGGCCTGAAGCGCCAGCGGCATGTCGCCGATTTCGTCGAGGAACAGTGTGCCGCCGTTGGCGGTCTCGAACTTCCCGGGCGTCTGCTTGATAGCGCCGGTAAAGGCGCCCTTCTCGTGCCCGAACAGCTCGCTCTCGAGCAGCGATTCCGGTATGGCGGCGCAGTTGATGGCGACGAACGGCTTTTGCGCGCGGCTGCTCAAGGCGTGCAACGCGTTCGCCAGCAGCTCCTTGCCGGTGCCGCTCTCACCCAGCAGCAGCGTGGTCACCTGAGTGGGGGCGACCTTCTCGATCATGCGGCACACGCGGCGCATCGGATCGCCGACGGCGATGATCCCGTCGAGCGGCGAGATGCTCTGCCGCCGCTGCAGCGCGCGGTTCTCCTCCTCGAGGGCGAACATGGTGAAGGCGCGCTGCACGATCAGCCGCAGGACGTCGATGTCGATCGGCTTCTGATAGAAGTCGTAGGCACCCAATGCCACGGCCCGCACTGCGTTCTCGCGATCATCGTTGCCCGTGATGACGACGACCTTGGTGTGCGGAGCGAGGGCCACGATCTCCTTCAGCGTCTCCAGACCCTCGCGCACACCCTCGGGATCGGGCGGCAATCCCAGATCCTGCAGCACGACGTGTGGTTCGTGCTTGCGCAGCTCATTGATCGCCTCCAGGCGCGTGGTCGCCTGCAGCACTTCGTAGGGTTCGAAGCACCAGCGCAACTGGCGCTGCAGTCCCGGATCGTCCTCGACGATCAGGAGTTTTCCGGGGAGCCTGGCGGGCGATGCTTCGGTAGGTGTTGACACGGGATTCCTGTTGCGACCGCGACTAGGTCATCGACGCCAGTGGTAGTGAAATGAAAAAGCGCGTTCCCCTGCCCACGTCGCTTTCGACGCGTATATCGCCGCCAGCCATCCGCACGAATTCACGCGTCTGGAAAGCACCGATTCCCATGCCCTGGCTGCCCTTGGTGGTGTCGAACGGGCGAAACAGCCGTTCGCGGATGAAGACAGCGTCCATTCCCCGGCCGGTATCGCGCACCTCGATGATTGCGTGCTGGGCCGCGCGTCGCAGTTCCACATCGACGCGCCCGTCGGGCGCCGTCGCATCCTGTGCGTTGCGGATAACGTGCTCGAGCACCAGGCCCAGGCGTTCCGCGCTCACGAGGACTTCCAGCCCGGTCTCTTCGCCGCTTGCCAGCCCATTCGTCCCGAATATCGGGACGGGCTGCCGATCCGAGCAACGGTGGACGGTGTCGGCGCACACCTCCGAGAGCTGTACCCGTCGCGCCGAGCCGAGCGTGTCGCCGCGGCGCAATTGTTCGAGCAGCCGATGCATGCGCTTGACGGAATTGTCGATCGTGGAGATCGCGTCGTCGAAGAACTGCGGATTGCCACGATGCCGGGCGGCGTTTTGCACCACGAGTGTCTGCTGGGCGATCAGGTTCTTGAGGTCATGCATCATGAAGGCGGCGAAGCGATTATAGGCCTCGAATTGCCGCGCCTGCGCGAGCTGCGCCGCCGCCTGATCATGCGCGATGTAGCTCGCCGCCTGGCGACCGGCGGTGCGCAGCAGATCGAGGTCCTCCCATGAGAGCGCCAGCGGCGTGAGCGAGCGCGACACGACTACCACCGCGACCAGGCGCTCATCCTGCAGCAGCGGGACGACCAGCCACGCACGCTCGAGATTGAGCAGCCACTCGGGTGCCGCGGGCTCAGGACCGGACGTGCCCCTGCGGTTGCGGTGGACATCGAGATCGACGATCCATTCACGCTCGGCGATGAAGCGCAGAAACTCGCTGTCGGCGGCAAACGACGGCGAGTCGGGACCGGCGAGATCGCCGCCGCTCGGTGCGAAGCTGCCGTCATCGGTGACGGTCCAGATGCCGCCCGCGTTGCTGTTGACGACCTGCGCCAGCGCCGTGAGCGTGTTCTGCTCGAGCCCGGCATCGCCGCTCGACAGCGTACGTGTCAGGCGCAACCATTCCACGCGGTAGTCGTACTTGTAGGGGGCGAAATGCTTGGTCAGGAAGACGCGCAGCCAGGCGCGCGCCTGCCCGGAGAAGAACACCAGCACCAGCAGCAAGGCCGCACCGAACAGGAACACAATCTGCGCCGCGCCGCCCCAGGAGCCGCCGAACGCGCGGATGTAGAAGCCCGCGATCGCCATCGCAAGCAGGTAGAGGCCGGCCGCAATGATGCTCGTCGTGTAAAACGCCGGGCGCCGCGACATGAAGACCTGCGGAGTCCACTGCGCGGTGCGCGCGATGCCTATGGCCAGCAAGGGCACCGCAAGGGCATTCGCGGCTCCGCGAGCTTCCCACATGGCGAACGGCATGGCGCGGAACAGTAATGCCACGGAGTAGAGGCAGAAGTCGTAGACAAAGAGCGCGCCCGTGCCGATCCACAGGAACTTGACCGACCATTCGCGGCTTGCGCTGGTGTTGCGGTAAACCTGCTCGACCAGCACAAAGCCCGCCAACGCACTGAGCAGCATCCCCGGGATCAGCACGTTGGCGGTGATCGCGAAGGTGATACCCAGGTCGTGAAGCACCCCGAACACCAGTGCCACGACGAGTACCACGCCCGTACAACCGTAGACCGCGCGCCGCGTCCACGTGAGCTCGTGCTGCGACGACAGGCCGCTCAGCACGCGCATCAGAACCACGAGCCAGAGGAAGTTGCGGCTCATTTCGAAGAAGAAGTACAGCCCGCCGACAGAGGGCACGGCGCTCGCCGCCTGCCAGGCAAGCGCTGTGCTCCAGACAAAACTCATGAGGCTCGCCGGCAGCAACATGGAGCCGTGAAATTGCAACCGCCAGCGCGTCAGCAACATCACCGAAAGCGCGAGGAAAGCCGCCGCAGCCAGGCCGTAGCTCACCGTACCGGGTGTGATCATGTGCGTTGCGCCGGTGCCAAGTGAGCGCTCGTCAGCGTCCGCCCTTCCCCCACAGCACGACCTCGGCGGTCTGCAGCAGGATCATCAGGTCGAACAGCAGGCTGTGGTTCTTCACGTAGTAGAGATCGTATTGGAGCTTCTCCGCCGCATCGTGCGTGGACGAGCCGTAGGGGTAGCAGAGCTGCGCCCAGCCGGTGATCCCCGGCTTCACGTAGTGCCGCTCCCGGTAGTACGGGATCTGCTCGTTGAGCTCGTCCACGAACTCGGGGCGCTCCGGACGCGGGCCGACGAAGCTCATGTCGCCGCGCAGGACATTGATGACTTGCGGCAGCTCGTCGAAGCGAATCTTGCGGATCACCGCGCCCACGCGCGTCGCGCGCGGATCGCGTTGCTGTGCCCAGCGCGCCTGCCCATCCTGTTCCGCATCGATGCTCATGCTACGGAACTTGAGAACGTTGAAGTGGCGCCCTTCGAAGCCGACGCGAGTCTGGCGATAGAGGACCGGTGCCGACCATCCGTCCTCGAGCTTGATGGCCAATGCCGTCAGCAGCATCAGTGGCCAGCTCACCGCCAACAGGCAGGCACCTGCCAGGACATCGAAGGCGCGCTCGGAAGCGAGCCGCACCGGATCGCGGCGAAAGCCCTCGCCAAAAATCATCCAACTCGGATTGAGGACGTCGAGCCGCACCTTGCCGGTTTCGCGTTCGAGAAAGCTCACCAGGTCCACCACCTCGATGCCGCTCAGGCGGCACTCGAGGAGATCCTGCACCGGGAACGCGAGCCGGCGGTCATCCATCGCGACCACGATCTCGTCGATGCGGTGAGCGCGACCGAAGTCGAGCAATGAGCCCGCCGGCTTCACCACGCGCTCGGGGGGCACCACGCACTTTTCGCCGTTGGTCGCCATATACCCCACGATCACGAAGCCGCGCTGATCCGAGCGGCGCCGCAATTGCGCGATGCTCTTCGCCTGCCAACCGCAACCGAACACCAGCACGCGCCGCTTGAACAGATCCTCATCCACGATCCGCATGAACAGGTAGCGGATTACGGCCACGAGCACGAACGCGAGCCCAGTCATGAGCGCGAGGATGCCGCGACCGAGGAATTCGAGCAGGCTGAGCCCATAGAAGATCAGCACCAGCGCTGCAGCGCCTGCGCTGATGCTCGCGCCGACACGCAAGAGCGTTCCAAGAAAAGAGGCCCGCAGGCGGATGTTGTAGAGGCCCGTCGCTACGAGGCAGGTCAGCATGACGGCGGTGAAAATCAACGCGCGCGGCCACACCTCGGCGAGGTAGTTGGCGAGGATTAGCGCGTCGTCTGGCTGGGAGAACCGCAAATGCCCGGCCAGGAACGGAATACAGAGCAGCGCCAGCGTTTCGAAGAGCGCCAGCACCAGCATCGGCAGGTGAACAAAGTGTCGAAAGATCCGCACGCGCTTGATTCTTCTCCGAAATCCCCCGCGTTCGCCCAGGCCCGATCAGGCGCGTCGCGGTTCAGCGACAGGGGAGTCTAGTGGAGGCACGTTACGCCGCGCGTGAGGAGATTCACAAACGCCGCATATTCATGGGCTTAGCGCATGCGCGGTGGAGCGAATCTAGGCCGGCCGGAATCGAGCGCAGGCCAATCGGACCCTGGCTCGCAAATGAAAGGGCCCCCGGCGGTCAAGCCGGGAGCCCTGGTTTTCCACTCCAGCCGTCAGGCTGGAGGTACTGAGTCAGCCAACGACACGAATCACTGCGGCACCTGGGCGGCACACGCCTTGATGCTCTGCTGGACCTCACGCCAGAGCGCACGCTGCGGCGCGAAACGCTTGCTGCTCTCGGCGCTTAGTCGCTTTTCCTCCGCTGCTTGCTAGGGAAACGGATCGGAAGGACACCACGCGCGCGATGGCCACACTTGCACAGTCTCGTCCGCAACCGCACGCAGCTGCGCCTGTGTCGCGACGTCGACCGGGAATTGCGGCAGCGGCGGTATAGCGAGCGGCGACTCGCCCGTGACCGTCGCATAGAGAATGAGCGCCGCGAGGAAGGCGCCGGCCGGATTGGAGTGATTGCCGTCGGACGCATGCAGGACGAGTGCGGGATCACGAGCCAGCGACAGGCCCCAGGCCTGACCAATCGGGGCTACGCAAGCCACCTCGCGCTGCGCGATCGACACGTGCAGGTCATAGATCCGCATGGTTTCGTCGACACCCAATCGTGGCCACTCGGGAAACATGATCGGGATCGCGTCCTGCTGGCGGGCCATGCGGATGAATTCTTCCGCCTCCGCGGTCGAGTACTCGAACTGGCCGCTGCTGCTGTACTTCTGCGCTTGCAGAATCACGAAGCTCCAGTCCTGGCTGCGCAGCAGGTTGACCGAGGGCGCGTCGTCCAGCCGCTCCTCGAGGAACATCCAGCCTGGTGCTTCGACGGCCGCCACGCTCTTGGCCGGACGCGCGGCCTGCACCATCGCCACGACCAGGCCCTGCAGGTTGTTCACCGAAGCATGGCTGTTGCCCATGAAGAGCAGACTGATGTCAGCGTCGGTTCCGGCCGGAGTTCCGAAGCGCGGGTTGCCGGCGCTGGAATCGCCTGACCCACCGCCACATCCAACGAAGATCAGCGCGACTACAGCGAACAGGCGCAGCGGGGCTTTCGACCTGTAGACGCGAGCCGGATCGTGCATTGCCTTGATCGTACACCTGCGTCTTCGGGGGTCGGCCGCTGAGTGCGAACGTTCTCGTCCGCCAGGTGCGACCTCGTTGGTGGATGGCGTCCCCAGGGGGATTCGAACCCCCGTTGCCGCCGTGAAAGGGCGGTGTCCTGGGCCTCTAGACGATGGGGACAGCCGGATCGATCAAGGAAGCGGTGGTGGAGCTGATCGGGATCGAACCGACGACCTCCTGAATGCCATTCAGGCGCTCTCCCAGCTGAGCTACAGCCCCACGCGAGGGGCGCGACTCTAAGTGAGCACCTCCGTAGTGTCAACAAACAACGGCGGCACAGGCACTTAGCGCGATTTCGCTGCCACTTTTGGCGGGTCGGCAAAGCGCTTCACACCCACCGCTTCGTATAGCTCCGCGGGATAGAACACGACGCCATCCTTCATGACCAGGCTGATCCGGCGGATCGCCGAGATGTCCTGCGTCGGATCGCCGTCGATCAGGATCAGGTCCGCGAGCTTGTTGCGCTCGATCGACCCCAGCTGATCGATCAGGCCCGTGTACTTCGCACCGTTCCACGTCGCGATCTGCAGCGCTTCGCCGGGTGTGAGACCCGCTTGTACGTAGAGCTCGAGCTCGCGATGCAAGGTGAAGCCCGCAATCGAATCGGTGCCGGCGACAAACTCTATGCCCGCATCATGCATGCGACCGACAAACTGCAGCACCCTCTCCCACGACTCGCGGTATTGGGCGGCGTTCTTGTCGGTGACGTCCATCGAGTTCGTTCGCAAGCTGCGCTGCAAACCGACCGGCAGGTTCGCCGCCACGGCGACGTACCCGGGGTCCGTCTGGCCCTGCCGTTGCAGGAATAGCGCCTCGAACACGGCGACGGTCGTGTCGATCGTCGTGCCGCGTTCCTTCAGCAGCTTGAGGAAGTCCTGCACCGGCGCCGAATCGACGTCGATATCGCGCGCATGCTCGGTCATCAGGTAGAAACGCGTCAGCGTGCGCGTATCGTCCGTGGGCTTGACGAGGAAGTTCAGCATCACCTGGTTGATGTGCTGGATCTCGTCGTAGCCCGCACGCACCGCTTCCTCGGCGCGCATGAATGCCGGAATGTGCCCGCTCACGCGCAGGCCGCGCTGGTGCGCATACGCCGCGGTCGGCTCGACCCACTCGGGGCGGAACGAGTTGTAGATCTTGATCTGCCGGTATCCGTGTTGCGCGTACCAGTCGATCGCGTCCTTCGCATCCTGGAGGCTCGTGGCGACGAATCCACCGGGCGAGAAGAACTCGCTCTTGCCTTCGATGAAGCCTGCGGGCGCGATCCGGGGGCCGACGACTTCACCGCGATCGATGCGCGCCGCGAGTGCCGCGAGCGTGGCGTTGTCGCTACCCATGTCGCGGCTGGTCGTGACGCCGCCTGCGATCTGCAACACCGCATTCCACGGTCCCTCGTGCGTGTGCATGTCGAAGAGCGCCGGGCTCAGTACGCGGCCGTTGCCGTCGATCTCGACGACGTTCTCGCGGGCGGTAGACCCGACCTCGTAGAGCGCCGCGATGCGCCCGCCCTGCACGTAGACGTCCGAGGGATCGAGCAGGCGTGCGTTGCGCGCATCGAAGACCCGTACGTTGCGAAACACGATCGGGTCGTCGAAACGATGCGCCAGGCGCTCGGCTAGTTTTCCGAGCCACTCCTGCTCGGCCGCAACCTGGCGCGCCTCGAGCGTATCCGCGCTCGCTTCCCAGCCCTTCTCGATGATGCGCATCCAGCCCGGATACACGTAGCAGAAGAAGCGCTGCTCGGCGTCGTCGGTGAGCCAGAGCCACGTCGGCTCCGTCGACAACCCGGTCACGGCAAAGAGCGCCACCTCGATGCTGCGGCCCTGCGATTCGACCTTCTGGCTCGCGACCTTTGTCACGCTGAGCTCGCCGCCCGGCAGCGCCGGGAGCCGGCCGCCCGCTTGTCGCGTCAATGCCCGGACCAGGATGGCGTCGGGCTCTGCGGAGGACTCAACGGGAACGTAAATCACCGGACCCGAAACGGTCTTCGTGCCCTGGTCGGAATGCGACGTCCACTTCACCTGGTCGCCGCGGCGGGAGAAGGACTCGCCTACGGGTGCGCCAAACGTGGACTTCCCGGTCACCTTGTAGCGCGCCAGCGTGCCATCCGCGGCCACCTGGATTTCTTCCTTGAGCGTTGGACCCCGGCCGTTCTGCGAATAGTGGTAGTCGACCTTGATGCGTCCGTCCGCACCGACCGTCGTGACCTGCTCGCCCCGGGTCTCGCCCGAGAAGATGATCGCGTAACGAGTCGTCTGGTCTGCCCATGCCACCGAGCCTGCGAGCAGCGTCGCGATCGCCAGTATTGCTCTCACTTCATCACCTCTCGAGGAATCCCACCCGCACTCATCACTGCGCCTGGCCGATGTAGGCGAGCGCGCGCTCGATGCGCGCGAGCGTCAGGTCACGCCCGAGCAGCGCGACCGTGGCGTCGATCGGCGGCGACACCGCGCCACCCGAGACGGCCACACGCAGCGGTTGTGCCACTTTGCCGAGACCAACGCCCAGCCGCGCACAAACCGCTTCGAGCGTCGCGTGGATGCTCGCTGCATTCCAAGGCGTCAACTTTTCGATCTCCGCCCGCACGGCGGCGAGGCCTGGCTTCGCCTCCGCGGTCAGGTTCTTGCGCGCCGCTTTCTCGTCATAGCGGTCGAAATCGCGGAAGAAGAACAAGCTCGCCTGAGCCATTTCCCTGAGCGTCTTCGAGCGCTCGCGCTGGGCGGCTGCAATACCCTCGAGCTGCTCCAGGTTCTCTGCGTCGACGCCCAGGCGCGCGAGCTGCCATTGCAGCTGCACGGCGAGATCGCGCAGCGACGCACGCATCATGTGCTGCTGGTTGAGCCACTGGAGCTTCTCCGGGTTGAACGCCGAGGCCGACTTGTTCACGTCATTGATGTCGAAGAGCTGCTCCATCTCCGCGAGCGTGAAGATCTCCTGGTCGCCGTGCGACCAGCCGAGGCGCACCAGGTAGTTGAGCAGCGCCTCGGGGAGGAAGCCTTCCTCCCGGTACTCGAGCACGCTCACGGCGCCATGACGCTTGGAGAGCTTGGCGCCGTCGGGTCCGAGGATCATCGGGACATGCGCGTACACAGGCGGTGTCACGCCGAGCGCGCGCAGCATATTCATCTGGCGCGGCGTGTTGTTGAGATGATCGTCACCGCGGATAACGTGCGTGACGTTCATGTCCATGTCATCGACGACCACGCAGAAGTTGTAGGTCGGCGAGCCGTCAGCGCGCGCGATGATGAGGTCGTCGAGCTCGCGGTTGTCGAAAGTGACCGGTCCGTGAATCACATCCTCGACCACCACCGCGCCGTCGAGCGGATTCTTGAAGCGGATCACCGGGTCGACGCCCGGTCGCGCGTCAGTGCGATCGCGCCAGCGGCCGTCGTAGCGCGGCTTTTCCTTGCGTGCGAGCTGCTCGGTGCGCAGCGCCTCGAGCTCCTCCTTGGTGCAATAGCATCGATACGCCTTGCCTTCGCGCAGCATCTGCTCGATGACCGCGCGATAGCGATCCATGCGCTGCGTCTGGAAGAACGGGCCCTCATCGGGCTTGAGGCCAAGCCAATCCATGCCGTCGAGAATGACTTTGACGGCCTCGTCCGTGGAGCGCTCGCGGTCGGTGTCCTCGACGCGCAGGATGAACGTACCACTGTGCCGGCGGGCGTACAGCCAGCAGAAGAGCGCGGTGCGGACACCGCCGATGTGAAGCAACCCCGTCGGACTCGGGGCAAAGCGTGTGCGGACAGCCATCAGCTGGGCAGACCCAAGGGTAAAAGACGTGCATTGTACGAGATCGGGCAAGACCCCTCACCCCAACCCTCTCCCCAGAGGGGCGAGGGTGAAGAGCGGAGCTATTCCCTCTCCCGCTTGCGGGAGAGGGTCAGGGTGAGGGCTAGTTTTTCAGCCGGCCGGTGGCTTCGAGGTAGCGGATGATCGTCGCGACGCTTTCCTGGACGGAAAGGCGCGAGGTATCGAGATTGAGCTCCGGATTATCGGGGGCCTCGTACGGGGAGCTCACGCCGGTGAAGTTCTTGATGCTGCCCGTGCGGGCCTTGGCGTACAGGCCCTTCGGATCGCGCTGTTCGCACACCTCGAGCGGCGTGCTCACGTGAATCTCGACGAACTCGCCCTCGTTCACGAGCTTGCGCACCAGTTCCCGGTCGCTGCGGAACGGCGAGATGAAAGCGGTCACGACGATCAGGCCGGCATCGACGAAGAGCTTGGCCACCTCGCCGATTCGGCGGATGTTCTCGACGCGCCCGGCGTCGGTGAAGTCGAGGTCCTTGTTGAGCCCGTGGCGCACGTTGTCGCCGTCGAGCAGATAGCTGTGGTGTCCGCGCAGGTGGAGCATCTGCTCGAGCGCATTGGCGACCGTCGACTTGCCCGCCCCGCTGAGGCCGGTGAGCCAGAGGATGCAGGGTTGCTGGCCTTTCTGGTTGGCGCGCTGGTCGCGCGTAACGCGCGTCGGCTGCCAGAAGAGATTCCCCGCGCGCTCCGCCATCGCGTGGCTCGCCGCGCGCCGGATCATGCCGGCCCCGACCGTGCCGTGCTGCAGACGATCGACAACCACGAACCCGCCGGTGCCGCGACACGTGTCATAGGCGTCGAAGGCCACCTGCTCGTTGAGCGCCACGCGGCACAGCGCAATCTCGTTGAGCTTGAGCTCGCGGGCGGTGTGCTCGCTCGCGTCGTTGACGTCGATGCGGTGATGGATCATCTCCACCGTGCCGTTGACATAGCGTGGACCGAGCTTGAACTCGTATTGCTTGCCGGGCAGAAGCGGCGCATCGGCCATCCAGATGAGATGCGCATCGAAGCGGTCACCGACGCTCGGGCTGCGCTCGCTGTGCACCAGGACATCGCCGCGGCTGATGTCGATCTCGTCCTCGAGCGTCACGGTCACGGCCTGCCCGATATGCGCTTCGTCGAGCTCGCCGTCATAGGTGCTGATGGAACGCACGCGGCTGGTCCGGCGCGACGGCAGTGCCATCACGGCATCGCCCTTGCGCGTTCGGCCGGCGACGAGGGTGCCGGAGTAGCCACGAAAGGACGCATCGGGCCGATTCACGTACTGCACCGGCAAGCGCAGGTCCTCGAGCTCGTGCGCGCGCCGCACGTCGATGGTGTTGAGGATCTCGAGGAGCGGTGCGCCCGTGTACCAGGCCATCGCCGCACTGCCGTGCACGACGTTATCGCCA
>DATFEQ010000031.1:0-21695 GCA_035250905.1 Steroidobacteraceae bacterium | reverse complement strand
CGCAGGGACGTTTCCGTCGGTCGCTACACCTGCCCGATGCACCCGCAGATCGTGCGCGATCGACCGGGAAACTGCCCGATCTGTGGCATGGCGCTCGAGCCTTTGCTGCCGACCGCCGCTGTCGAGGAGGACACGGAGCTGCGCGACATGACGCGCCGCTTCTGGGTCAGCGCGCTGCTTGCGGGAGCCGTGCTGCTCCTCGCGATGAGCCACATGATTCCCGGCCAGCCCCTCGACGCGCTGATCGGCCCGCGCCTGCGGCCGCTGCTCGAGCTGGCGCTCGCAACGCCCGTGGTGCTCTGGGGCGGGTGGCCGTTCTTCGTGCGCGGCTGGCAATCGCTCCTCAATCGCAGCCTCAACATGTTCACCCTGATCGCGCTCGGTGTCGGGGTCGCGTGGGCTTACAGCGTCGTCGCGGCGCTGGCCCCGGCAGCGTTCCCGGCGAGCCTGCGCGACGCGCATGGCAACGTCGGGGTGTATTTCGAGGCGGCCGCGGCCATCGTCACGCTGGTGCTGCTGGGGCAGGTGCTGGAGCTGCGCGCGCGGCGCAATACCAGCGCGGCGATTCGCGCGCTGCTCGATCTCGCGCCGCAGGTCGCGCGACGCGTCGCTGCCGACGGTTCGGAAGCGGACGTGCCGCTGGAGCAGGTGCAGATCGGCGACCGGCTGCGCGCGCGACCCGGAGAGAAGATCCCGGTCGACGGCGTCGTGCTGGAGGGTGCTTCATCGGTCGACGAGTCGATGCTCACGGGCGAGTCGATCCCGGTGGAAAAGACGCCGGGCAGCCGCGTGATCGGCGCGACCGTCAACGGTACCGGTACGCTCCTGGTCCGCGCCGAGCGCATCGGCAGCGAGACGCTGCTCGCGCGCATCGTGAGTCTCGTCGCGGAAGCGCAGCGCAGCCGCGCGCCCATCCAGAACCTCGCCGACCGCGTCTCGGCGTGGTTCGTGCCGGCGGTGATCGTCGTGGCGCTGCTGACGTTCATCGCCTGGCTCTGGATCGGTCCGTCGCCGCAACTCGCGCACGCGGTGATCAACGCAGTCGCCGTGCTGATCATCGCCTGCCCGTGCGCTCTCGGTCTCGCGACGCCGATGTCCATCATGGTGGCGATGGGCCGCGGCGCGCAGCTCGGAGTGTTGTTCAAGGATGCCGAGGCGATCGAGCGGCTGCGGGAGATCGATGTCCTGGTGGTGGACAAGACCGGCACGCTCACGGCCGGCAAGCCCGTGCTGCAACGGGTGATCGCCGCCGGCTCGAATGCGGAGAATGAGGTTCTGGCGCTGGCCGCGGGGCTCGAGCGGGCCAGCGAGCATCCCCTGGCCGCCGCCATTGTCGCCGGCGCGCAGTCCCGCGGGCTTCGGTTATCGCCGGTGGAGGCATTCGAATCCGTCACGGGCCAGGGAGTACGCGGTCACATCGGCGGCAAGCGCGTGGCGCTCGGTAACCGCACGCTCATGGCGGCCGCGGACATCGACATGTCGTTCCTGCAGTCGCATGCGGACGAGCTGCGGGCCGAAGGGCAGACGGTCATGTTCGTGGCGGTGGATGGGCGCGCCGCGGGGCTCGTGAGCGTGGCGGACGCGATCAAGGACACCACGCCCGAGGCTATCCGGGCCCTGCATGCCGAAAAGCTGCGCGTCGTCATGCTCACCGGCGACAACCGTCGCACGGCCGAAGCCGTGGCGCGGCGGCTGGACATCGATGAAGTGCACGCCGATGTTCTGCCGGAACAGAAATCCGACGTCGTGCGCCGCCTGCAGTCGGCGGGGCATCGCGTGGCGATGGCCGGCGATGGCGTGAACGATGCGCCCGCGCTCGCAGCCGCGGATGTGGGCATCGCGATGGGCACCGGCACCGACGTCGCGATCGAGAGTGCCGGCGTCACGCTCGTCAAGGGCGACCTGACTGGCATCGTGCGGGCGCGACGCCTGAGTCGTGCGACCGTGCGCAACATCCATCAGAACCTGTTCGCGGCGTTCATCTACAACGCGCTTGGAGTGCCGGTCGCGGCCGGCGTGCTCTACCCGTTCACGGGCCTGCTGATGAGCCCGATTCTCGCGGCCGCAGCCATGAGCCTGAGCTCGGTCTCCGTCATCGCCAATGCGCTGCGATTGCGCAGGGTGCCTCTGCAGTGAGCTTGCTGGCGCGTCGCACGTTCGTGCAGGGCCTGGTCGCCGGCGGCGTCGCCGCGGGGCTCGGCCTGTGGCGGCGCTCGGCGTGGGCGGGCTACGGCGGTACGCAGGCGAGCGCGCTCACCGGTACCGAGTTCGATCTTGCGATAGGCGAGACGCCGCTCAATTTCACGGGGACGCCGCGTTTCGCGGTGACGGTGAACGATTCGCTCCCGGCTCCGCTCCTGCGCTGGCGCGAAGGTGACCGCGTGACACTGAACGTGAGCAATCGCCTGAGCGAAGACGCCTCCATTCACTGGCATGGCATCCTCCTGCCCGCCAACATGGATGGCGTTCCGGGCCTGAGCTTCCACGGCATTCGACCGGGTGAGACCTATCGCTATCACTTCCAGGTCCGGCAGGCCGGCACTTACTGGTACCACAGCCACTCCGGCTTCCAGGAACAGCGTGGCCTGTACGGCCCGCTCGTCATCGAGCCGCGCTCACCCGAGCCCTTCGACTATCAGCGCGAGTACGTGGTGATGCTCTCCGACTGGACCGACGAGGCACCGCGGCGGCTGTTTGCCAAGCTCAAGAAGCAGTCCGACTACTACAACTATCACCGGCGCACCGTCGGCGACTTCGCGCGCGACCTCGAGCGGATGGGCTGGGGGGCGACGGTGCGGGATCGGCTGGCGTGGGGTGAGATGCGCATGAGCCCCACCGATCTGGCCGACGTGAGTGGCCATACCTACACGTATCTGTGCAACGGCCGCACCCCGGCCGGCAATTGGACCGGTGTGTTCCGGCCCGGGGAGCGTATCCGGTTGCGCTTCATCAACGGCTCGGCGATGACGTACTTCGACGTGCGCATTCCGGGTCTCAAGCTGACCGTCGTCGCCGCAGACGGGCAATATGTGCATCCCGTGACCGTCGATGAGTTTCGCATCGCGGTCGCCGAGACGCTCGATGTGCTCGTGGAGCCTGCCGGGGCGGAGGCCTTCGCGATCTTCGCGCAGTCGATGGATCGCACGGGCTATGCGCGCGGGACGCTGGCGGTGCGCGAGGGGCTGAGCGCGCCGGTGCCTGAGCCGGATGCTCGCGTGCTGCTGTCGATGGCCGACATGGGGCATGGCGCGATGGATCACGGCGGCCACGACATGAGCCCTGCAAACCCGCCGCGTGACACCACGGCGACCGGTGCCGGCGAACATGCCGGTCATGATTCGGCCGCGCAGGTTCACCCAGGCGGAGTGCAGGCGCATCCTGCGAGCGAAAGCGGCAATCCACTGCTCGATATGCAGACCCTGATGCCTGCCCCGCGCCTCGACGATCCCGGCATCGGACTGCGGGGCAACGGCCGGCGAGTGCTCACCTACGCGGACCTCAGGAATCTCTTCGCAGATCCCGACGGCCGCGAGCCGGGCAGGACGATCGAGCTGCATCTCACCGGTCACATGATGCGCTTCGCGTGGTCATTCGACGGCGTCAAGTTCTCGGACGCCGGGCCACTCGAGCTCAGGTACGGCGAACGGCTGCGCATCGTGCTGGTCAACGACACCATGATGACGCACCCCATCCACCTGCACGGCATGTGGAGCGACCTCGAGGACGAGCACGGCGAATTCCACCTGCGCAAGCACACCGTCGACATGCCTCCGGGCACGAGACGCAGCTACCGCGTGACGGCCGACGCACTCGGCCGGTGGGCGTATCACTGTCATCTGCTCTTTCATATGGAAGCCGGCATGATGCGCGAAGTGAGGGTCCAGGAATGAGCGGGGCGTCCGCGCTCCGGGCCACGTGGGCTCTTCCGGTACTCCTCGTACTGGGCGGAGCGAGTTTCGGCGTGCACGCACAGTCGCACGATCACACCACGCATCAGCAAGCCGGGCCGCCAACCGTACCTCCAATCACGGATGCCGATCGCGCCGCGGCGTTCCCCGCTGTGCACGGGCACGCCGCCCACGATGACGGCATCCACTACCTGGTGCTGTTCGACCAGCTCGACTGGCAGGATGCGGAGGAAGGCAACCTGATCAGCTGGGACGCGGCGGCTTGGGTGGGTCGCGACCTCGACAAGCTGTGGCTGCGAACAGAGGGCGAGCGCGCGGATGGAACAACGGAGTCGCTGGATCTCGAAGTGCTGTGGGGCCACGCCTTCGCGCGCTGGTGGGAGTTCGTGGCGGGCGCACGCCACGACTTCGAGCCAGGCCCCTCACAAACGTGGGCCGCGTTCGGTGTGCAGGGGGTCGCGCCTTACAAGTTCGAAGTGCAGGCGACGGCCTACCTCGGAGAAGCCGGTCAGACGGCTGCCGAGCTCGAGGGTGAATACGAGGTGCTGCTCACCAATCGTCTGATCCTGCAGCCGCGCGTCGAGCTCCGCTTCCACGGCAAGGACGATTTCGAGCGCGGGATAGGCTCGGGCCTCAGCACGACGGAACTCGGTTTGCGCCTGCGCTACGAGATCCGACGGGAACTTGCCCCGTACATCGGCGTGGCGTGGGAACACAAGTCGGGCGATACCGCGGACCTCGCCCGTCTGAATGGAGAGGCCGTCGAAGACACGCGCTGGCTGGCGGGCCTGCGCATCTGGTTCTAGGCAGGACACTGACATGAAGACACTTCTCACGGTTGCAGTGACACTGCTCGCGCTGGTCGTGCTGGCGGCGGGTTACGTGTGGTCGGGCACCTATGATGTCGGGGCCGACGCGCCACACTCCCGCGCGGTGCACGCGGTGCTCGAATCGATGCGCGAGCGGTCGATCGGGACGCACAGCGCCGGGATTGCGCCACCCGATCTCGCGAACGAGCAGCTGATCAGCTCGGGCGCGGGCAACTACGATGCGATGTGCGCGGGTTGTCATCTGGCGCCGGGAATCGAGGAGACTGAGTTGAGCAGGGGCCTCTATCCACGGCCGCCGAACCTCAGTCAGACGGTCATCGACAACCCTGCCGAGGCGTTCTGGGCGATCAAGCACGGGATTAAGGCTTCAGGCATGCCGGCCTGGGGCAAGAGCATGGGGGACGACTATATCTGGGGCATGGTCGCCTTCCTGCGTCAGCTGCCCGACCTGGACGTCAAGGACTACGCGGCGGCCGTGGCCGCGAGCGGAGGTCATTCGCACGGCGGCGGCGAAAGCGGCAGCACCGCTGCAGCGATGCCCGAGCACGAGCACGAAGGCGCGGGGCACGAAGCGCGTGCCGAGCCGGCCGGGCACACTCATGCGGATGGCAAGCAACACGTCCATGCGACCGCTCCCGCCACACCGGTCGACACCGCCAGGCTGTTCCATCAGGCCCTGGCTGCGGGCGATCGCGACAAGGTTCAGGCGTTGCTCGATCCGAAAGTGCTGGTGCTGGAAAGCGGCGGCGCCGAACGCTCGCTGGCGGAGTATGCCGCGCACCATCTGGGAGCCGACCTGCAATTCCTGCGCACCGTGAGGTCCAAGCTGCAGCGTCAGTCCGTCAACACCGTTGGAGATCTCGCCTGGGTCGCGAGCGAATCGCGGCTGACGGGTACGACGAGCAACCGGCCGGTTGACCTGCTGAGTACTGAGACGCTGGTGTTGCAGCGAACCTCGGGCAGCTGGAAAGTCGTGCACGTGCACTGGTCGTCGCGCCCGGCAGGCGAGCAGTAGGCGGCTTGCGTCGGAGCGCCGCGTGACAAGACAATTGCACTTTCCTCCTGGTCGACACGCCTGCGGCACGCGCGCAATCGAGGTCCATTCCATGACTGCTACGCGATCTGGCTGGTCTGCAATCGGCTCCATGTTCCTGGCGGTGCTGTGGATGAGCAATGCTGCGGCGAAGGAAGACGGCGATGTGATGCTCAGCCGGCAACTGGGCAACGACATTTTTGCCACGGGTGGCAGTGTCCGCCTGAGCGAGGAGATCTACGGCGACGGTATTGCCGCGGGAGGCGAGGTGAACATCGACTCCATCGTGCGCGGTGATGCCCTGCTCGCCGGCGGCGAGGTCGAGCTGGGCGGCTCGGTCGACGAAGACCTGTATGCGGCCGGCGGTGAAGTCGAGGTCACGGGCCACGTTGCGGGCAGCGCTCGCATCGCGGGCGGGGCGATCGAACTCGATCGCGATTCCATCATCGACGGTGCGGTGTCGCTCGCGGGCGGCGAGGTGACGGTCGACGGCCGGATCGGCCAGTACCTGCAAGTGGCGGCAGGCATAACCAACATCAACGGTGAAATCGGGGGTGACGTCGAAGTCGCCGGCGGCGAGTTGAGTGTCGGCCCCGGCGCCGTGATCGCCGGCTCCCTGACCTTTCGCGGTCCGAAGGCACCGCAGGTGGCGGCAGGCGCCACGGTGCGTGGCGGAGTGAAACACATCGAGGAGCGCAAGCACTCGGGCATCAAGGCCTTCGTCGGCGTGTTCGCGCTGCTGTGGCTGGTGGGTTGGCTGATTGTCGCCTGGATCGTGCTCGCCCTCTGGCCAGGCTTCGCGCGCACCGTGGTCGAGACGGCGCGCAATCGTCTGGCAGCCTCGATCCTCACGGGTCTCGCGCTGCTCATCGGCGTGCCCATCTTGCTGGTGGCGCTGGCGAGCTCGCTGATCGGCTTGCCGCTCGCGTTGCTCCTGCTATGCGTCTATCTGCTCCTGCTGCCGCTCGGATACCTAGCGGCGGCGGCCGCGATCGGTGACTGGCTGCTCGCGCGCCTGCGTCGCGGCGCCGAGATCGCGACCCGGCACCGGGTCTTCATGCTGCTCGGCGTGCTGGTCGTCCTGTTCGTGATCACGAGCGTGCCCTTCGTGGGCGGTCTCGTGGCCCTGCTGGTGCTGCTCGTGGGGATGGGGAGCCTCGCGCTCGCCGCGTTCGCGCGGCACCGCGCGGGCGGTGCGGCCGCCGCCTGAGCGGCCGGACGATCAGAACGTCACGGAAGCCGTGGTACCGTTCGGGCTGCTTTGCAGCGCGAGCTGCCAGCCATAGCGGTCGCAGATACGCTTGCTGAGATACAGGCCCATGCCATAACCGCCGGGCCGCGTGGTGAAGTTGCGGTCGAACACCTGCCGCATGTGCTCGGCCGCGATCCCCGGGCCGCTATCGCGAATGGAGAGCGTGCGCTCCTTGATCTCGCAGGTCACCGCGCCGCGCTCAGTGTGAGCGAGGGCGTTGCGGAACAGGTTCCCGACCACGATGGTGACGAGACTGCGCGGCGCCTGAACGCGCAGCGAATCGCAACACTTGCACTCGATGTTGACCGTGCGCCCGTTGAGAAGCTCGCGCTGTTCCTCGGCGACGCGCGGCAGGATCTCGCCCAGGTCGCAGGCCTCGCCGGGCTCGGTGTCGGGTTGCGACTCGCGCGACAGCATCAGCAGTGCGTGGATGAACTCCGACATCTCGCCGGCGGCACGCTGAATGCGCGCCAGCGCCTTGCTGGCCACGGGACGCTCGCGCGTCTGCTCGCTCAGGATCTCGGTGGCCCCCTGGATGACCGCCAGGGGCGTGCGCAATTCGTGACTCGCGGTCGAGGTGAACGACTGCTCGCGCTCCACGAACCCGTCCAGGCGCTCGAGGAAGCGGTCCACCGACGCGGCGATCGGCGCGAGCTCGTGGCGCGTGAAGTCCGGGCCGAGGCGTTCGTTGCGCTGCTTCGGATCGATGTTGCTCAGCCGCCCCGCGAGGGCGGTGACGGGCGCGATGATACTGCGTGAGACCCACACGGCGGTCACCGCCACGATGATCAGCGTCACGCCGAGGATCAGTGTGAGCCACGCCCACGCCATGCCGATGCGCCGCTCGTGATCGCTCAGGTCATAGCTGATATAGACGAGACCGCTCGCCATCTTGGCGACCAGCACCTGGTGCGGGCGTCCGGCGTAGTCGACTTGCAGGTGACAACCGGGCGCGAGCGCGGCGAGCTCGGCCGGCAGGCCCGGGCTGCCTGCGCGATACGCGGCGATCTTGCCGGACGTTTCCTCGGTGCCGCCCGAGGTGGCGAAGTGCGACTCGTACAGCGCCAGGTGCGTGCGCATCACCTCGTTCAGGAGCGCCTGTTCGGTGCGTTGACCGGCCCACACGTGCCAGCCGGTCAGCAGCAGCAGCGTGAGACCGACGCAGAAGACGATGCCCAGCAGGAACCGGGCGCGAAGACTAAGCTGCTTCATTATCGACCGCCGCCAAGCGGTAACCCTCGCCGTGGTGAGTATGCAGGAGCTTGCGCGCGAAGGGCTTGTCGACCGCGTTCCTGAGAGCGTACATGTGCGCGCGCAGGACGTCGCCGTCCGGCGGCTGCTCGCCCCAGAGCTCGCGCTCGAGCTCGCGACGCGTGACCACGCGATGCGTGTTCTGCATCAGCAGCACCAGCAGGCGGCGGGTGCTCGGATTGAGCTTGATCGCCACGCCGTCACGCTCGGCCGTGAGCGTGTTGGGATCGTAGGTGAGCCCCGCGATGCGCATGACGCCCTCGGACGGCCGTGGAGCGCCGCGCCGCGCGAGCGCACCGAGGCGTGCCTCGAGCTCGAGCAGTGAGAACGGTTTGACCAGGTAGTCGTCCGCGCCCGCCTCGAAGCCGGCAACCTTGTCGACCACCAGGTCCTTCGCGGTGAGCATCAGCACCGGCGCAGTCGAGCGGCTCTCGCCGCGCAGGTTGCGGCACACCTCGAGCCCATCCATTCCCGGCAGCATCAGGTCGAGCACGATGACGTCGTAATGGCCGTCGCGCGCGCGTGCCAGACCTTCTTCGCCTGTGGCGACGTGGTCGATCTGGTGACCGTTGCCGGCCACGTATTCGCAAATGTTCTCGGCGATATCGAGATGATCTTCGATGAGCAAAAGCTTCATGACAGAAGTGTGTCAGATCCGGCCGCGCCGCGAATGTAGGGGCGCGCCCTAGGTTCGTGTTATAGGTCTCAAGAATAAGTCATAACCAGCTGAATGTCATAAAAATTTAACGCTGCGGTAATCGCGCTGTAGCGCCTTCCGACGACCCTCGTCAGCGTCCGACACTGCAACCAGGCCCGATGCCGGCTGAACGGTGCAACGGGCGAGGACATATGGCCACGATGCGAGCAACTGAAGTGATGCGGCGCTTCGACGCCGCCGAGTTGTCGCTGTGCCTGCTGCTCAACCGCGGGTGCACGAGCCGGCCCTTGCGCAAGTTCTTCGGCGCCGTGAGCCGCCTCGGAGACGGCGCGCTCTGGTACCTGCTGATCCTGGCGCTGCCGCTGCTCTACGGCGAAAGCGGTCGCGTGCCCGCGCTGCAGATGGCGGTGACCGGCCTGATCGGCGTCGGTCTCTACAAGGCGCTCAAGCACACGCTGGTGCGTGAGCGGCCGTTCATCCAGTGCGATCGCATCTGGCTCGGCACCGCGCCGCTCGATCGCTACAGCTTCCCGTCGGGCCACACGCTGCACGCCGTGTCGTTCACCACCCTGTTGACGAGCTACTTCCCCGAGCTCGGCGTGGTGCTGGTGCCGTTCGCACTCCTGGTCGCGGCCTCGCGCGTGATCCTCGGCCTGCACTATCCGACCGACGTGCTCGCGGGTGCCGCGCTCGGTTTCGGTCTCGCAAGTGCCAGCCTGCAGATCGTCGGCGGCTAGCTAGCCTTTCAGTCCCCAACGCCTCTCTCCCGGCTCGCGGTACGCAGGCCGAAAGGCGGCTGCGCCGCCTTGCTACAATCGCGCCGGTTTTCCTGTTGCAGGCTCGACATAGTGGGCAGAACGATCAGGGGCACACCCGCGCGTCACGGCTTTCGCATGCCGGGCGAATTCGAACGTCACTCCGGTTGCTGGATGCTCTGGCCGGAGCGAACCGACAATTGGCGACTCGGAGCAAAGCCCGCGCAAGCCGCGTTCGCCGCGGTGGCGAGCGCGATCGCGCGCTTCGAACCGGTCACCGTGGGTGCGTCGCGCACGCAGTACGTCAACGCGCGCCGGCAGCTGCCCCCGGGCGTGCGCGTGATCGAGATCTCGAGCAACGACGCCTGGATGCGCGACGTCGGCCCCACCTTCCTGCTGGACGAGCGTGGCCGGCGGCGCGGCGTCGACTGGCGCTTCAACGCCTGGGGCGGCTTGCGTGGCGGCCTCTACTTTCCCTGGGATCTGGACGATTGCGTCGCGCCGAAGGTGCTCGAAATCGAGGGCGACGATCGCTACCGCGCGCCCTTCGTGCTCGAAGGCGGCGCGATTCACGTCGACGGCGAGGGCACCTGCATCACGACCGAGGAATGCCTGCTCAATCCCAACCGCAATCCCGAGCTCACGCGCGAGCAGATCGAGGCGAACCTGAAGACCTGGCTCGGCGTCGAGACCGTCATCTGGCTCGGCAAGGGCGTGTATACCGACGAGACCGACGGGCACGTCGACAATCTGTGCTGCTTTGCGCGCCCCGGTGAGCTGTTGCTCACGTGGACGGACGATCGCCGCGATCCCCAGCACGCGATTTCGCGCGATGCGCTGGAGCGGCTGCGCGACGCGCGCGACGCGCGTGGACGCCAGTTCAAGATTCACAAGCTCTATCAGCCGGGCCCGCTCCACATGACCGCGGAGGAGGCGGGGGGCGTCGATCACGTCGAAGGCACGCGCCCGCGCGCGGCCGGTCATCGGCTGGCGGGTTCGTACGTTAATTTCCACATCGCCAACGGCGGCATCGTCGCGCCGCTGCTCGACCCCAAGCGCGACCGTCAGGCGCTCGCGCTCCTCAAGAAGGTGTTTCCCGAGCGCGAGATCGTCGGCGTCCCCAGTCGCGAAATCCTGCTCGGCGGCGGCAACATCCACTGCATCACGCAGCAGGTACCCCAGTCACGCAAGCGCCGCGCCGGCTGAGCGCGCCCGGTCGCACGGAAGCCGTCGCCGACCCGGAGTGACTCATTCGGTCGCGTCGCCGTGACATGCCGGTCACAAACGACGCACTCGAAGGTCATGTGACTCGCGCGTCACTCTGGCGCGACTGACTTTGTTATAGCGCGCTTCCTACGATGCGCCTCGGTCATTCCTCCCGAGGAGCAGCCCAGTGTTCAAGCAGGACCCGTTCGCCGCCGCGGCGGCGAATCTCGTCGTGACAGTGGTGCTCGCGTTGGCGAGCGCACCGGCGAGCGCCCAGGAAGCGGAAGCGTCGCTCGACGATCTGGAGCAGCGTGTGCGCATTCTCGAGCGGCAGCTCGAGATCGCGGAGGAGGAGGCCGCCGCCAAGGCGAAGAGCACCGCGGTGCCGGTTGCCGACGAGCGCGGGTTCGCGCTGCGCTCCGCCGACAACTCCTACGAGTTGAAGCTGCGCCTGCTGGCGCAGGGCGACGCCCGCTTCCTGGTGGAAGAAACCGATCCGCCGCTCAATGACACCTTCGCGATGCGCCGCCTGCGGCCCATTTTCGAGGCCTCGCTCGGCAAGCTGATCGCGGTGCGGCTCACGCCGGAGTTTGCGGGCCCGAACGCGACCATCGTCGACGCCTATATCGACTTCAAGCTGTCGCCGCTCTACACCGTGCGCGTCGGCAAGACCAAGGGGCCGGTGAGCCTCGAGCGCCTGCAATCGGGCGGCGCCACGATGTTCATCGAGCGCGCCTATCCCACGGAGCTCGCGCCCAACCGCGACATCGGCGTGATGCTCACCGGCGATTACGACGGCGGCGTCTTCAGCTACACGCTCGGCATCTTCAACGGTGTGGCCGACGGCCGCGACGCCGCGGCCACGGACGTCGACGATGAGAAGGAGCTCGAGGGCCGCGTGTTCTTCGAGCCCTTCCGCAATTCGCCGGGATTCCTCCAGGGGCTCGGCTTCGGCGTCGCCGGCACTACGGGCGAGAAGTCGGGGACGACCGTAGGCACCGGCGGCGTCCTGCCGCAGTACCGGACGCCAGCGATCGCCAATCTCTTTCAATACGTCACCGGTGCGGCCGCGGCGGGCAAGCACGAGCGCCTCGCGGCCAGCGGCTATTTCTACCGGCACTCGTTCGGCCTGATGAGCGAATACATCGAATCGAGCCAGGAGGTGGCCGCGCCCGGCGCCGCATCGACCGAGCTCACGCATTCGGCGTGGCAGGTGTCGGCCGCGTACGTGCTGACCGCGGAAGACCAGACGTTCCGCGCCGTGTCGAAACCCAGGTCCACGTTCGTGCGGGGCGCGCCGGGCATTGGCGCATGGGAAATCGTGCTGCGCGCGATGGAGATCGACCTGGACGATGACGCTTTTCCGACCTTCGCCAATCCGGCGACTTCGGTGAGCAAAGCGCGTTCCTACGGCGCCGGCATCAACTGGTACATCAACTCGAACGCCAAGGTCATGCTGAACTACTTCCAGACCGAGTTCGAGGGCGGGTCGGCGGGCGGCCTGGACCGGGAGGACGAAAAGGTGCTGCTGGGCCGCTTCCAGGTGAGCTACTAGGCCCTGGAATATGCGATCCAGGTCGGGATTCTTTTCAATGTCACCACTTCGTCACCGGTCGGCGACTGATTTAGTGACCCCCGCGTACCTAGCATGCCGCTGGGGATCACATGTCGATTCAATTCGAACAAATCACCAAGCGCTATCAAGGCGTTCCCGTCGTCAGCGACGTCACCTTGGAAGTCGCCGCGGGCGAGTTCTTCGTGCTGCTCGGGCCGAGCGGCAGCGGCAAGAGCACCATCCTGCGCGCGGTCGCGGGGCTCACCGGCATCGACCGCGGACGCATCTCGCTGCACGGTCGCGATGTCACGCACCTGCCGCCGCGCGAACGCGGCGTGGGCTTCGTCTTTCAGCACTACGCGCTCTTCCGCCACATGACGGTGGCGGAGAACGTCGAGTTCGCGCTGCGCATCCGGCACATGAAGGCGGCCGCGCGTCGCGAACGCCGCCGCGAGCTCCTGCGCCTGGTGGCGCTCGAGGGATTCGATGAGCGCTTGCCGGGACAACTCTCGGGCGGCCAGCAGCAGCGCGTCGCCGTCGCTCGCGCGCTGGCGCACGAGCCTTCCGTGCTGCTGCTCGATGAGCCCTTCGGGGCGCTCGACGCCAAGATCCGCGTGGAGCTGCGTCGCGTGGTGAAGGACGTGCAGCGCAACCTCGGCACCACCACCATCCTCGTGACGCACGACCAGGAAGAGGCCTTCGCGCTCGCCGATCGCATCGGCATCATGAACGTGGGCCGCTTGCTCGAAGTGGGACGACCCGAGCAGCTCTATCGCCGGCCCGCGGCGCGTTTCGTCGCGACGTTCCTCGGCGCTGCCAACCTGCTGCTGGGCGAACTGACCCCCGGCGGTGTGCGTGTCGGTGCCGCCGTGGTGCGCAAGACGCTGACGACTCCGGGCGGTGCAGCGAGCGGCAGTGACGTGGTCACGGTCATCCGCCCCGAGGATCTCGAGCTCGCCACCGAGCGCGATGCGCTCACCAGCCCGCTCCTCAGCCAGGGCGTGGTACGCGACAAGACTTTTGCGGGCGGTCACGAGCGCATCCTGGTGCAGGTGCCTCGCTCGGCCAGCATCCGGCCGGCCACCGCGGACACCGAAGCGTCCGACGAGAGCACGGTGCTGCTGGAGCTCACACGCACGGCTTCGCAGAGCGCCGAGCAACCGGTCGAATCGGGACAGTCGGTGGCGCTCGGCATCCGGCGCATCCACGCGCTGCCAACGCCGATCGCGAGCTTCCTGGTGCTCGCGCGCTCCGATACCGCACTCGAGCGGCTGCGCGCGCTGCCCCTGCTCACGCAGCTCGTGCGCAGCATGAACGCGCGCGTGCTCGCCGGCAGCATCGAGGACACGTCGACCGCGCCGGGAACACTCGCGAGCGCGGTGCGCCAGCCGGGCGTCATCGTGGTGGAGGCGGGGGTCAATGCCATTGCCGACCTCACGCGCCTCGCGAGCCTCGGCGCTACGCGCATGCTGTGCGTGCCCGCCGGCGCACCGATCCCGCGTCGCGTGCTGGTGCACTGCCCGAGCGAGGAAGCTCGCGGCGTCACTTTCGGCGTGGTGGCCAGCTTGCTGCGCCACCTGCCGGCCGAAGCGACACTCCTGAGCATCCACGGCCGCGCGGCTTCGCGCGCCGAACGGGCCACGGCCTTCCGCCGGCTGCTCGACGCGCGCGCGGAACTGCGCGCCTCGCACGCCCTCGATGTGCGCACCGAGGTGCACATCGGCGAGCTGGCGACGCTCACGCAGCAACTCGCGACGAGCGACGAGCCCGCCATGCTGATCATGGGCGTCGAAGGCACGCCCGATCAGCTGCAGGCGGAGCTCGCCGAGCAAGCGCGGCTGCTCACCACCGAGGCGAGCCGCTGCCCGCTGATGATCGCTTACGCCCCGGCCCGGGGTCGCAACCTGCGCGCCGCGGGCTCGGCTTCCGGCGCCTTTTGAACCAAGGAATCCTGATGAGTCGCGAATCTTTCGGTGCAGGCGCCGCGCGCCTGATGATCTGCGCACTGGCCGCGGCGCCGCTCGCGTTGGTTGCGTCGTGCCAGGATCCGGGCGTGCGCTCGCTCGAGCTTCTGAACGTCTCGTATGACCCGACGCGCGAGCTCTATCGCGACGTCAACGAGCACTTCCTGGCGGAGTGGAAGAAGGAGACGGGTCAGACTGTAAGCATTCGCCAGTCGCACGGCGGCTCTGGGAGCCAGGCGCGCGCGGTGATCGATGGACTGGACGCCGACGTCGTGACACTCGCGCTCGCCTACGATATCGACGCCATCCAGCTCAAGGGCAAGCGTCTGGCGGCCGACTGGCAGAAACACCTGCCGAACAACAGCGCGCCCTATACCTCGACCATCGTCTTCCTGGTGCGCAAGGGCAACCCGAAGAACATCCGTGACTGGTCCGACCTCGTGCGTCCCGGCATCGCCGTGATCACGCCGAATCCAAAGACCTCCGGCGGCGCACGCTGGAACTATCTCGCGGCGTGGGGTTACGAGCTCGAGCGCCAGCTCGGTGGAGACCTGGGCAAGCTCAGCAATCCGGCGGCGCCCGAAGTCAAGGGCGCGCAGGCCGCGGCGCGCGAATTCGTAACCCGGCTGTATCGCAACGTTCCGATCCTCGACCGCGCCGCGCGCGGTTCCACCAACACGTTCGTGCAACGCGGGATCGGCGATGTCTTCATCGCGTGGGAAAACGAGGCGTTGCTCGCCATCAACGAGCTGGGACCGGGCAAGGTCGACGTCGTCGTGCCGTCAGCGAGCATCCTGGCGGAGCCTCCCGTCGCAATCGTCGATACAGTCGTGGACAAGAAGGGCACCCGCGAAGTGGCGAAGGCCTATCTCGAATTCCTCTATACCCCCGTGGGGCAGGATCTTGCCGCGAAACATTTTTACCGGCCGCGCGACCCGCAGGTCGCGGCCCGGTACGCCGAGCAATTCCCCGCGGTGCCCCTGTTCACCATCGACGAAGTGTTCGGTGGCTGGAGCAAGGCGCAGCGCGAGCATTTCGATGATGGCGGGCTCTTCGACCAGATCTACTCGCCGGCCGGAGGACGCAACTGATGGCGGCGGTGGGGGGCACCGTCGCGCTGAGCGGCTGGCGATTCCGGGAGCCATCGATCCTGCCCGGGTTCGGGCTGACGTTCGGCTTCACGATGAGCTACCTGTCGTTCATCGTGCTGATTCCGCTGGGCGCCCTCCTGGTGCGGGCGCTCGGCGTGCCCTTCGAGCAGATGCTGCAGATGGTGACCGATCCGCGCGTGCTGGCATCCCTCAGGCTGTCTTTCGGTGCTTCCTTCCTGGCCGCGGCCATCAATGCCTGTCTCGGCCTCGCGCTCGCCTGGAGCCTCACGCGTTACGAGTTTCCGGGTCGGCGCCTGCTCGACGCGCTCGTCGACCTTCCCTTCGCCATGCCGACCGCCGTGTCCGGTATCGCGCTGGTCACGCTGTTCGCCCCGACCGGGTGGCTGGGCCGCTGGCTCGAGCCGCTGGGCATCCAGGTCGCCTACACCTGGATCGGGGTCACCGTCGCGCTCACGCTGATCGGCCTGCCGTTCGTCGTGCGCACAGTCCAGCCCGCGTTGCTCGCGATCGATGCGGAAGTGGAGGATGCGGCGGAATCGCTCGGCGCCTCGCCGTTCTACGGCTTCCGGCGCGTGGTGCTGCCGACGATCCTGCCGGCGCTCGCGACCGGCTTCGCGCTCGCGATGGCGCGCGGCGTGGGTGAGTACGGTTCGGTGATCTTCATCGCCGGGAATCTGCCGCTCAAGACTGAAATCACCCCGCTCCTCATCATCATCCAGCTCGAGCAGTACAACTACCAGGGGGCGGCGCTGCTCGGCTTCCTGATGCTCGTGATCTCTTTTGCGATGTTGTTCGTGATCAACCTGTTGCAGGCGTGGCAGCGCCGACGCGCCACGGGCCACGGGTAGGTACCGGCAGTGGCTGGCGCGGTTGGCCGCAGGCGGGAGCTGGATCGTCCGGGCCATCGGGCGTGGTCGGCGCGGTTGGTGCGCACCGCGGTCATCACGGTATCGATCACGTTCGCCGCGCTGCTGCTCCTCGTGCCACTCGGAGTCGTATTCGCCGAGGCCTTGTCCCAGGGCGTCCAGGCCTACCTGCACGCCTTCGGCGATTCCGACACGCACGCCGCGATCCGCCTGACGCTGGTCACGGCGCTCATCGTGGTGCCGCTCAACACCATCTTCGGCATCGCGGCGGCGTATGCCATCGCGCGCTTCGAGTTCCGTGGCAAGAGCCTGCTCACGACGCTGATCGAGCTGCCGTTCGCGGTCTCGCCCGTCATCTCGGGCCTCATTTATGTGCTGCTGTTCGGCGCGCAGGGCTGGTTTGGCGCCTGGCTCAACGCGCACGACCTCTCGATCGTATTCGCCTTCCCCGGAATCGTGCTCGCGACGCTGTTCGTGACCTTCCCCTATGTCGCGCGCGAGCTTATCCCCCTCCTGCAGATGCTGGGGACGGAAGAAGAGGAGGCGGCGATCTCCCTGGGCGCGGGTCCGTGGAGGACGTTTCTGCGTGTGACCCTGCCGAAGATACAATGGGGCGTGATCTACGGTGTCATCCTGTGCAACGCGCGCGCCATGGGCGAATTCGGCGCGGTATCCGTGGTCTCGGGCCACATCAGGGGGGTCACGACGACCATGCCGCTGCACGTGGAAATCCTCTACAACGAGTACGACCTGGTCGGTGCCTTCGCCGTCGCCTCGCTCCTGAGCGTGCTGGCGATCATCACCCTCATCCTCAAGACCGCGATCGAGGGACGAGGCGCCGAACGCTCCCCGGACGTGCCCGATGTCGCCCGCTGATTCGTGAACCTGCTGCGCTCGCTTGGCCTGGCGACCTGGCTTGCGGCCGGCAGCGTGCTGCTCGTGCTGCTCGCCGTCGGAGCCGTCGCGATCGGCTCGGTTCGCCTCGTCGCTGACCTGTCCGAGCGCCAGGCGCTCACGCGCGTGCAGCTCGCCGGCGGATTCGCGCGCGATTACCTCAGGCGCATGAGCGAGGACGTGCTCGGCTCGGCGCGGGTGCTCGCTGAACGGCCGACACTGTCGCGGCTGCTCAACCAGCGGCCCGACCGCGGCATCGAGCCCGTGCTCAAGCGCTTTTGCGAGGCGGGCAACCTCGACGTGTGCGCCATCACGAGTGGCAACGCCCCGATCGTACAGACCGGCCCGATCGTTCCCTGGGAACAGGTGCGCATCGCCATGGAGGAGCAGGGCGAGCGCTTCGTGCTCTCGCCGGCCGACGGCAGTCCGCCGATGTGGGGTGCGGTCGCGGACGTGGCGGGCGCGGACCTGTTCAAGGTCATCGTGATGCGCGTCGCGAATGACCGCCTGCTGCGCGAGATGGCCGACCAGGTGGGTTCGAAGGTACGCATCGTCAACTACGCGAGCTATACCGCGCCCCAGGAAGACCCGTTCACGCCGCTGCACTCGGCGGCCCTGTCGGACGGGCAGGTGAGCGCACGCCGCATCGACGAGCCGGACGTCTATGCCGCGAGCCAGGTCATTTCCGCGCCCACCGGCGAAGTCATTGCACTGCTCGACATCGAGATTCCGGCGCAGGAGTTCGACCAGGCCGTAGCCGACTTCAGGCGCCGCGTGTGGTGGATCGCGGCCATCGTGGCCGCGCTCGCCGGGCTCGCGGGCGTGCTGTATGGGCGCTGGATTGCGCGACCGGTGAGCGCGCTGCGCGATGCCGCCTTGCGCATCGGCCAGGGCGACTTCACGCCGGCGGTGCCGGCCGCGGCCGGCCTGAAGGAGATCGGCTCGCTCGCCGCGACCATGGAAGACATGCGCCGCAACCTGGTCGAGCTCACCTCGACCATGCGGCGCCGCGAAGCCGAGGCCCAGGCGGTGCTCTCGGGCATCGTCGAGGGCGTGTACGCGGTCGACCAGGAGCGGCGCATCAGTTATGTGAATCCGCAGGCGGCGCGGCTTCTGGGGCGCGAACCCGAGCAGATCCTGGGCCAGTTCTGTGGCGACGTGCTGCAGCCTGAGGAGCAGAACGGCGTGCGGCCGTGCGAGCGCGATTGCCCGATCGTGGCGGCGCGTGGCACCGGCCAGGCGCGCTCGGCGGAAAAGATCTGTCGTACCGACGGCACGCGTCGCTCGGTCGTGATCACGAGCGCCGCGCCGGTGGAGGGGCGGCAGGTGCAGGTGATTCGCGACGAGACCGAGCTCGAAGCGGTGCGGCGCGCGCGCGATTCAGTGCTCGCCAACATTTCGCATGAGTTCCGCACGCCGCTCGCGGCGCAACTCGCCTCCATCGAGCTGCTGCACGACGGCGTCAACGAGATGACCGGCGCCGAGCAGCGGGAGCTCTTCGAGAACCTCGAACGCGGGTCGCTGCGGCTGATGCGGCTCATCGACAACCTGCTCGAGAGCGTGCGCATCGAGGCGGGCCAGCTCGGTATCCGGCGGCAGACGCTCGCGCTGCAGTCCGTGGTGGACGATGCGGTGGAGTTCGTGCGCCCGATACTGGCGCAGCGCCGCCAGCAGATCGCAATCGAGCTGCCGGAATCGCTCCCGGAGCTGGTCGGTGACGAGCAGCGCCTGGTGCAGGTGTTCGTCAACCTGCTATCGAACGCGAGCAAGTTCGCACCGACCGGGTCGACCGTGGGGATCGGCGCCCAGGTCGAGGAGGGCTCGATCCTGTCCTGGGTCGAGGACGAGGGCCCGGGACTGGGTGTGACCGATCCCGCGATGCTGTTCGAGCAGTTCCGGCGCGCGGACGATCGCGAGCCCGAGGCGCCGGGGCTGGGGCTCGGCCTGTGGATCGTGCGCTCGGTGATCGAGCGGCACGGTGGCACGGTGCGCGTGGAGCGCACTCCGGACGAGCACACGCGGTTCATCATCCGGCTGCCCGTCGAAGGACCGGCATGAAGCTGTTGCTGGTCGATGACGATCCGGACCTGCTCACGGTGACGAGCTTCGCGCTTCAACAGGCGGGCTACCTGGTCGTGAAAGCAGATTCCTGCCCCGCGGCGCTGAGAACCTTCGAAAGCGAGCAGCCCGATCTCGCGATCCTCGACATCAACCTGCCCGGCGGCTCCGGTTTCGACCTGTGCGCGGCGTTTCGCCGCACCTCGCGACTGCCGATCATGATGCTGACGGTGCGCGGCGAGGAAGAGGACCTGGTGCGCGCACTCGAGCTGGGCGCGGACGACTACCTGACCAAGCCCTTCAGTCCGCGGACCCTGCTCGCGCGCGTGAAAGCGCTACTGCGCCGCGCCGGAATGGAAACGGGCGGCAGCAGCCGCGTCGGGGACCTCGAGCTCGACGCCGGAACCATGCTGCTGCGGATCGGTACCGACGTCGAGGTGCGCCTCACGCCCCTCGAGACGCGGCTGCTGCAACTGTTGCTCGCACAGGCCGGGCGACCCGTGGCGACCGATCGCCTGCTGCAGCACGTGTGGGGTCACAAGGGCGGCGGCGACCGACAATTGCTCAAGCAGCTCGTGCACCGCTTGCGCCAGCGGATCGGTGACGATTCGGAGACGCCGCGCTGGATCGAGACACTGCCGGGTGTTGGCTATCGCCTGCTCGCCGCCAGCGCACCTGGCAGGAACGCCGGAGCGGAATAGTCTTCGGGACGTCGGGTCCGGGAGGTCTTTTCAGGACCGTCGAAAACAGGGATGTTTTCGCCGGAGCCTCCAGGGACGGATTCACGGCGTTCCTGAAAAGACCTCCCGGACCCGACGTCCCTCGCTAAAGCTCCCGGCGTGCCAAATCCAGCCACTCGCGTTGCACTCTTCGATAATGCGCCGGCGCGAGCTGCGCGCCGTCGAGGAGCTCCTGCAGCACCTGTCGTGCGGCGTCGTGCTGTCCCTGGCGCTTGAGCAGCTGCCCGTACCTGACCTTGGCCTCGGCGCCGGGATAGTAGTCGCTCAATACCCGAAATTCCGAAGCCGCCTTCTCGAGGTTGCCTTCGCCTTCGAGCGCCCGCGCATACAGGAGATGACCGTCCGCTGACTTGAAATCCGCGTTGTGCGCGATCAGCTGATCGAGCGTGGCGCGCGCCGCGGAGAACTCCGCGTTGGCGAACTGCGCACGGGCGAGACCGAGCAGCAGCTGCGGATCCTGCTCGTAGAGGCCGGTGAGGGCGGAGCGATACGTCTCGATGGCCTCGCGAAACTGATCTTTGCTGAGGAGTTCCTCCGCCAGGCGCCGCCGGCTGTCGACGTTGCCGGAGATCCTGACTTCGCTCGCGTACTGGCGCAGGTTCCGATCGGGATCGAGCGTATTGCGCACGGCGGTACTCGCGCGCCGCGCCGTGCGGCCGTGCCACAGGCCCGGCAGGACCTCGACCAGCAGGTAGGCGATCGGGCCTGCGAGCGGCAGTAACGCGATCGCCCAGATCCACAGCGAATTTCGCCCGGTGCGGATCACGTGCACGATCAGCACCACCTGGACGGCAATGGAGAGGATCAGGAAGATCACGGCGCGTCCTCCGCGTCGGTGCGCGGCAACGCGAAGGCGACGACGTAATCACCCTGCTCGGTGCCGAGGTTGCCGTGCCCACCTGCGGCGATCACGACAAACTGCCGGTTGCCGGCGCCGGCGCGATAGGTCATGGGTGTCGCCTGGCCGCCGGCCGGAAGGCGGCCTTTCCACAGCTCCTTGCCGGTCTCGACGTCGAAAGCGCGCAGATAGTTGTCCATGGCCGCGCCAATGAAGACCAGGCCACCCGCGGTGACGATCGGGCCGCCGAGATTGGGCGTACCGAGCGTGCGCGACGGGACGAAGAACGGTGCCAGGTCGCGCGTCGAGCCGAGCGGCACCTGCCACTTGAGTTCGCCGCTGCGCAGATCGACCGCGGAGAGCGTTCCCCACGGCGGTGGCGTGCAGGGCAGGCCGAGCGGCGAGAGCAGCGCTTCGCGTCGCATGCCGTAAGGCGCGCCGGTTTGCAACGCGAACTCCGAATCCGGGTAGTCACCGGAACGCGCCAGCGGGCGTACGGACTCGGTTGGCAGCAGCGTCACCACCATGGGCAACTGCGTCGTTGGCACGATCGCCCATTGCCGTTCGCTGTCAAAGGCGAAGCTCCCCCAGTTCGTGCCGCCGCCGTAACCCGGGTACAGGATCGTTCCCTGGAGGCTGGGCGGCGTATAGATGCCCTCGGAACGGTACTTGCCGATCAGGTCGCGGCATTTGCCGCGGTCCCAGAAGGTCAGGCCCCAGGCATCCTCGGCGCGGACCGGTGCGTGGCTCACGAGCGGCTGTGGCAGCACGGGAA
>DATFEQ010000030.1:0-12017 GCA_035250905.1 Steroidobacteraceae bacterium | reverse complement strand
GTTGAGCCCGTTGCGCGCGGCGGTGCGCGACCTGGAAACCGAGATCGTGCAACTCGAGAGCGAACGCGGCGCCAACGAAGCCGCGCTCGCCGATCCCGCGCTCTATCTCCCGGACAGACGCGATGAGCTCATGCGGCAACTCGCCCGGCGCGCCGAGCTCGCACAATCGCTGGCGGCAGCCGAAACCCGCTGGATCGCCGCCTGTGAAGCGCTCGAGGAGGCCGAGCGCAGCTGAGCGCGGCGCACACCGCTACAATCGGCCCCCAATGGCGCAGCCCCCCAGCTCCCCAGGGCAGACAGTCCAGGACCCGGCCCGGGCGCGGCAGCGCCGGCGCCGCCGAGGCTGGTACCTCCGCGTCGCACTGCTCGCCATCGCTCTCGCCTGGGCCTCGATCGCGATCTGGCAGATCAGCAAGCCGATGCCACCGGGCAGCGATGTCGCGAGCGCGTGGTCGGACACCGCGCTCGGCGAAGTGCGGCTGCTCACGGACGTGACCGTGACCGACGGGCGCGAGCGACTGCTCATCCGCCAGCAGATTTTCGATGAAGTGCTGCGCGCGATCGACACGGCGCAGGAGTTCATCGTCCTCGACTGGTTTCTGTTCAACGACCATCGCGGACCCGCATCACGGGAAGCACCCGCGGCGCATCGCGCGCTCAGCGCGGAGCTGCGCGACCGTCTGCTCGCGCGCCGGCTGGCGAAGCCCGATCTGCGCGTGCTGTTCATCACCGATCCAATCAACGATATCTATGGCAGTGCGCCGTCCGCCGACCTCGCGACCCTGCGCGAAGCCGGCGTGGAAGTGGTTGTGACCGACCTCGATCGCCTGCGCGATTCGAATCCGCTGTACTCGGCGCTGTGGCGCCTCACTGCCAGGTGGTGGGCGGATGCGGAGCCGGGCACAGGCCGGCTCGCCAATCCACTCGACACCGGGCCGGCGCGCATCAGCCTGGGCGCGTGGCTCGAGCTCCTCAACTTCAAGGCCAACCACCGCAAGCTCCTGGTCGCGGACGACGGTGCCGGCAAGGTGATCGCGATCGTGTGCTCGGCAAACCCGCACGATGCGAGCAGCGCGCACTCCAACATCGGCCTGCGGTTTTCGGGCTTGACCGCGCACGCGGCGCTCGTGAGCGAGCTCGCGGTGGCGCGCTTTTCCGGCTGGAGCGGTGACTGGCCGACGCCCGCCGCGAGCCCGGCCGAGCCAGCCGCCGCCGTGGCACGTCTCAAGTTCCTGTCCGAGGGCAGGATCGAGGATGCGCTCCTGAGCCAGATCCGTACGGCGAACGCGGGCGAGTCGATCGCGATCGCGGTGTTCTACCTGTCGGACCGCGACGTGGTAGATGAGCTCGTGGGCGCGTCCGCGCGCGGGGTGCGCATCCGGCTGATTCTCGATCCCAACAAGGACGCGTTCGGCCGCGTGAAGGATGGCGTGCCGAACCGGCCCGTGGCGGCGGAGCTGCGTCGCCGCAGCGCGGGCAACATCGAGATCCGCTGGTACCGCACCCACGGCGAGCAGTTCCACACCAAGCTGGCGCTCGTGCGGCGCGCGGATTCGCTGTGGGCGATGCTCGGCTCGGCGAATTTCACGCGCCGCAATCTCGGCAACTACAACCTCGAGGCGAACGTCGCCCTCGAAACCGACCTGAACACTCCGCTCGCACAGGAGCTCATCAACTATTTCGAGACGCTGTGGCAGAACGATCCGGTGGCCACCACGGAGTTCACCACGGACTTCCAGACCTACGAGGACCAGTCCTTGGCGCGCTACTGGCGCTATCGCCTCATGGAGGCGACAGGCATGTCGACCTTCTGACGTGCGAGAGAGCAGTCGCCGGCTTCGGGAGGTCTTTTCAGGAACGCCGTGAATACATCCCTGTAGGCTCCGGCGAAAACATCCCTGTTTTCGACGGTCCTGAAAAGACCTCCCGAACCCGACGCCTGCTCCCGAACGCGCGACTGCTCGTGCAGCCAGCACCCTGACTACGGGGAAGCCACGGGAGCAGTCGTGCGAGTGGACGGATGCTCCTGGCGCCAGCGCCACGGCGGTTCGCGTTCGATCTCGGGCAACGCCCACAGCCCCAGCCCGCTTGCTCGTGCTACTCGCTCGAGCTCGCGGAACGGATCGTCCGGAGGCACGCGGCGATACACCCACGCATGCCCGCGGCGCAGGAGCTCCGCGTTGATGTGCGTTCCGTCCGAAGCTCGATAGACCTGCGCGACCTTGCGGTGGTACTTGTCGGTATCGCTCACAGCGATGCGCAGCGCCTTGCCCAGAATCATGCCGCGCAAGGCCGCACGCGCCTGGTCCGCATGGGGCTGGCCCTTTTCGGGCGCGTCGACCCCGGCGAGCCTGACCTCGATGTCGGAGCCATCGGCCAGCCGGGCGACGAAGCTGTCGCCGTCGAAGACGTACGTCGCGGTGGCGACCAGCTCCTCGCGCGCCGCTGCGCATTGCAGGAGCAGGAGACCCGCAAGCGCGCACCAGCTGCGCTGGGCGAGCAACCACCCTGGCTGGCGCATAAATAAAGGAAACCGCCGGGAGACGCCGGCTGCCCTCAGCTCCCCGCGCCAGTCCCCGCCGCCGGGACCGGGACTGCGGCGAGCGCTGCCAGCGTCTCGCTCACGACGCGAGCGCCCGCTTCGCGATAGGCGCTTTCGAAGGCCGCCACCACGGCGCGCTGGCTGTCGTCTTCGACGCGCACTGCGGCGCTGCTGGTGAACGTGATGAGCGCGGCGCGGTCCCGCACGCGGCCCACGGTGCAGACGAGCGTGACGCGCACCGTCGGAAGGCCTCCTTCCTGCGCGTACTCGGCCTGGAAATCGCGCAATTCGCTCTCGAGCACGTATTGCGAGGCAAACGCGGAGAGATGGCCATGGACGTTGCGCAGGCCGCCGGAAGCGCGCAGCGAATCGATCAGGAGATCCTGCACCACGTCGGCCGCTTCCGCGCGCCAGCGCGCGACGGCGTAGTAGTCGAAGCGGCGATCCGCGTAACGCACGGCGATGCGCTCGGTGTCGAGGCCTGGTCGCGGCAACGGCCGCGCCACCGCCAGGTCGACCGCGAGGACCGTCGCCGCGGGCGACTCGGGTGCCGCCGCGCTGATCGTGTAGAGCTGCGAGGCCGGGCGCTCGCTGTTGAATGCGCCCGAGGCACAGCCGGCGGTCGCAAGCGCGATGCCGCACACAACGAGGACGCCGGATCGCTGGCTCATCGCGAGATCTCCACGCCCGAGGCCGGGGGCTCGTAGATCAACGATGACGGTTCCTGCCGCAGGGTGCGCGCCAGGTTGCGGAACTCGTCGGCTGCCTGGCGGCTCTCCCGGATGAGTTGCTGGAACTCCACCAGGCCCTGGTCGCTGAAGCGCGTGATGTTGGTCTGGTTCTCGGCGACGAACTTGTCGAGCCGCGCCGAGGTGGTCGCCAGGTTGTCCATCACCGTGTGCACGCGGGCGACCGCCGCTTTGAAATCCGGGCCCGCCCCCTCGGTCACGTCACGCACGGCGCTCGCGGCCGCTTCGATCTCGGTAGCGGTCTGCTTCAGATCGGCGGTGAGCGTCTTTACCTGGTCGAGGATGACCGGCAGATCATCGCTCGCCTGCTTGACGTTGGCGAGCGTGGCGGAAACGGCTTCGATGTTGGTGTCGTTGAAGACCTTGCTCATGCGTGTCGCGAGATCCGCGCCAGCGCTCATCACTTCGGGCAGGCCACTGATCAGGATGTCGAAGTTCGACTGCACCGTCCCGATCACCGGGTAGCGCTCGCTCGGTACGCGCGGCATGACCGGCTTGCCACCGCGATCGCGCTCGAGGTCGATGTAGAGGAGCCCGGTGACGCCCTGCAGGCCGAGCGAGGCCACCGTCTGCTCGTTGATGGGTGCTTCCTCGTCGATGTCCGCGATCACCTGCACGCGATCCGCGGCCCTCGGATCGATGCGCATGTCGGCCACGCGGCCGACGTCCACGCCGAGATAGCGCACGGGGCTGCCGCGGCTCAGGCCGCTGACGCTGCCCTCGAAATAGATCTCGTAGCGCTCGTAATCGCGCCGGTCCTGTGCGTCCGTGTACCAGACGACGAACCAGGTGGCGAGCGCGATGACCAGCAGGACGAACGCACCGACGGTGATGTAGTTAGCCTCACGTTCCACGGGGGCCCGCCTTCACCTGCGCGACGGCGCGCGCACGTGGTCCATGAAAGTACTCGCGAATCCAGGGATGGCGGTTGGCGACGATACCCTCGACCGTATCGACGATCATGCGCCGATCGACGATGACGCCAACGCGATTGCAGGTGCGGAAGATCGTGTCGAGATCGTGCGTGACCATCACCACCGTGAGCTCGAGGTTTTGCTGCAGGTCGATCAGCAGCTCGTCGAAGCCCGCCGCCGCGATCGGGTCCAGTCCCGCCGTCGGCTCGTCGAGGAACAGCAGCTTCGGATCGAGCGCCAGCGCGCGCGCCAGCGCGGCCCGCTTGATCATACCGCCCGAAAGCTGTGCCGGGAACTTCTCGCCCACCTGCGCCCCGAGACCCACCATCGTGAGCTTCATGTCGGCGAGCCCGTCGAGCGTCTGCTCTTCGAACTCGAAGAACTCCGTCATCGGCAACTGCACGTTCTGCCGCACGTTGAGCGAAGTGAAGAGCGCGCCGTGCTGAAACGTGACCCCATAGCCGCGCTTCACCGCGCGCATCTCCTCCTCGCTGAGCGAATTGATGTTGCGCCCGTAGATGCTGACGCTGCCGCTCACCGGCCGCTGCAGGCCCAGGATCGTGCGCAGCAGAACGGACTTGCCGCTGCCTGAGCCGCCGACGATGCCGAAGACCTCGCCCTCCCTGACATCCATGTCGAGCCCGTCGTGGACCACCTGGGCGCCGAAGCGGTTGACGATGCCGCGCACCTCGATCACGGGTGCGCTCATATGTCGAGCTCCAGGAACACCACCGCGAACAGCGCATCCGCCAGGATGACGAGAAAGATCGACTGCACCACGGCGACGGTGGTGAGCCTGCCGAGCTCGCGCGAGGACTCGCGCACCTGCATGCCGCGCGCGGCGCCGATGAAGCCGATCAGGAACGCGAACACCGGGGCCTTGATGATCCCGACCCAGAAGGTGGTGGGCGCGATGGCCTGCTGCACGCGCTCGATGTATTGCGCCGGCGGAATGTCCACCAGGTAGTAGCACAGTATCCCGCCACCCGTGAGGCCCACGGCATCGGCGATCACCGTGAGCAGGGGCAGCGAGATCACCAGGCCGAGGATGCGCGGCACGACCAGGACCTCGATCGGGTTGGTGCCGATGGCGACCAGCGCATCGACCTCATCGTCGAGCTTCATGACACCGATCTCGGCGGCGAACGCGCTGCCCGAGCGGCCGGCGACGATGATCGCGGTGAGCAGCACGCCCAGCTCGCGCAGCACGCCGATCGTCACCAGGTCGACGACGAAGATCTCCGCGCCGAAGCGCCGCAGCTCGTTCGCGCCCATGTAGGCGATGATCACGCTGATCAGGAAAGCGATCAGCGACACGATCGGGATGGCGCTCACGCCGGTGTCGTAGACGTGTCGCGCCACCGCCGTCAGGCGCAGTCGCCTGAAGCTCAGCAGCGCGCTGCCGAGCACGACGCAGATGCGCCCCAGGAATCCCAGGCCGGCGCGCAGCGTTCCGGCCATGCCGACCGTCCACCGTCCCAACGCGCGCACCGGCTGCGCGAAATCGAGCGCCTCGTCGACCGGCGCCTGCGCTGCCTGCTCGCGTGCCCGCGCGATCGCGCCCTCGATGAACCGCACCTGGGCCGGCGGGTCCGGCTTCCAGTCGACCGCGATGCCGCGCTCGCGAAACAGCTCGATCCGCTGATGCAGCGCCCAGCCGCCCGACAGGTCAAGCTCTTCGAGCCGCGAGGCGTCTATCGCGACCGTCCGGGCACGCGTGACGTCGACCTGGGCGAATTCCGCTTCGATGGCAGCCAGATTCTCGATCAGCCAGCGGCCGCGGACGTGCAGCGTGAGGGCGCCGCGGTCGGTATTGGAGTCGAGGAACATCGTGTGCGGGTGTGCGCTGACTTCCTGCGTATTCGTGGTACGGCCGGGCTTGCAGCACCTGGGCCCAAAGGATGCTAAGTTGTCCAAAATAATCCGGCAACCGCCACCCGATGGCGCATATCGCACTGACGCAGATCCTGGTCTTGCTGGCCGCCGCGGTCGTGGTGCTCTACGGCGTGCGCCGCCTGCGGCTGCCGCCGATCCTCGGCTACCTCGCCGTCGGCATGCTGCTAGGGCCGCACGCGCTCGGCCTCGCGACCGACGATGCGGTCACGCGCGCCCTGGCCGAGTTCGGCGTCATCTTCCTGGTGTTCACGCTCGGGCTGGAATTCTCGCTCCCGCGGCTGATCGCGATGAAATGGGAAGTGCTCGGCCTGGGCGGCGGACAGGTTCTGCTGACCGCCGGTGTCGCGGCGCTGGTCGCCTGGTACTTCGGCGTGAATCCCGCCGTCGCGGTCGTCATGGGCGGCGCGGTGGCGATGTCCTCGACCGCGATCGTCGTGCGGCAGCTACGCGATCAGGCCGAGGTCAACCGCACCCACGGGCGGCTGGCGGTCGCGATCGTATTGTTCCAGGACATCGCCTTTGCGCCCTTTCTCGCGATCGTCTCGGCCATCACGGCCGGATCCACACCCGCCGGCCTGTTGCGCACGGTGCTGGAAGGCGCCGCGGCGCTGCTGATCGTGGTCGCCGCGGGGCGCTGGCTCATCAGGCCGCTGTTTCACGAGATCGCTCACGCGCGTACGCCGGAGCTGTTCCTGCTGGCAGTGCTGCTGCTCGCGCTCGGCTCCGCGTACGTCACCGAGAGCTTCGGGCTGTCACTGGCCCTCGGCGCGTTCCTCGCGGGCGTGATGCTCGCCGAGACCGAATACCGGCTGCAGGTGGAGGCGGTGATCCGCCCCTTCCGGGACATCCTGCTCGGCATCTTCTTCATCACGATCGGGATGCTCTTCGACATCGACCTGCTCGCGCGCCAGAGCTTGCTGATCACGCTCCTGGTGCTGACACTGCTCGTCGGGAAGACACTCATCGTGACGATGCTCGCGTATCGGTTTGCGGGGCCCAGCCTCTTCAAGGCGCTGCGCACCGGCCTGGTCGTGAGCCTCGGCGGCGAGTTCGGGTTCGCGTTACTGACGCTCCTGCTGGGCGCGCGGCTGATCGACCCCGCCTTTGTGCAGCCATTGCTCACCGCGATCGTGATCAGCATGGTCATCAGTCCCTTCCTGATCCGTCACAACAAAAGCATCGCGCGCTGGATCCTGCGCGAGCGCCGGCCCGAAGCGACCGCGCTCGAGCGCGAAGTACAGAGCACCCGTGCGGTCGCGGGCCGGGAGCACGTGCTCATCTGCGGCTTCGGGCGCGTGGGCCAGAACATAGCGCGCGTGCTGGAACAGCTCGGCTTCGAATACATCGCGGTGGACATGGACCCGGAGCGCGTGCGTGCCGCGCGCCTCGCCGGCGACCCGGTCATCTATGGTGATGCCGGGAATCCCGAAGTGCTCGAGCTCGTCGGCCTCGACCGCTCGAGCGTGGTGGTGATCAGCTTCGCCGACCCGGTGCTCGCGCTGCACGGCGTCGACGCCATCCGCAAGGCGCGGCCTAACGTGCCCATCCTGGTGCGCACGCAGGACGACACCCACCTCGCGGCCCTGCAGAAGGCCGGTGCTTCATCGGTCGTCCCGGAGACCTTCGAGGCGGCGCTGATGCTCGTGTGGCACGTGTTGCTGCTGCTGCAGGTGCCAGTGTCGCGCGTCATGAAGATCATCGGCGACATCCGCGGCAACCGTTACAACCTGTTGCGGACCCTCTACCGGCTCGAGGACAACGAGCTGGTGCCTGAATTCGAGTCCATGCGCGAGCAGCTTTACACGCTGGTGCTGCCACCGGGCGCCTGGGCGGTGGGAAAAACCGTCGCGCAGGTCAAGGAGCAGGGCGCGGAGGTGACTGTGAGCGCGATCCGCCGCGCGGGAATCGTGGGGCGCGAGCCCTCGCCCGACACCGTGCTCGAAGAAGGCGACGTATTGGTGCTGTTCGGCACGCCCGAGGCGCTCGAGCACGGCGAAGCGGTCCTGCTGGCGGGCTGATCGGCCAGAGGGCCAATAAAGCTCGCATTGCCAGTGGTTTACGTCCGGCTCTTTACTCTCGCACTGCGGCTGCCTCATAGTCCTCGCGCTGATCAGGGCAAACCCACCGAAAGGTGGGGACGCAAAGCCACCGGTCTAACGGACGACAAGGTCCTACGATAGCGGGGTTGCCAGTTGAGCAGCGCATCCGCCGCCGCTCGTCTGCCTCCCCTCCCTCGCAGGCCCGGATCGTTCGCCGTTGGCGCTGATCGCGCCTGTCAACATTTGCGGGTGGCGAACCCGGGGGAACCAGATGGCACCGAAAGTTGCGGTCGTGCGCAACTGGGAAGGCACCGTCGTCACGCGGCCGCGCGTGATCGTGCGACCCAAGCGCTTTGAGGACATTCTCACCATTCTCGAGAACGCCAAGGCGTTCCCGTCACCAGTCCGCGCGATCGGCGCCAACTACTCGCAGACACGCTGCGGAGTGGCCGACGGCGGCACCATCATCGATATGACCGCGATGAATCGCGTGCTCGAGATCAGCGACCACTGGGTGCGCGTGCAGGCGGGGGCGAGCCTGAGCGACGTGGCCTCGGCACTCGAGGCGCGCGGGCTCGAGTTGCCGCTCAATCCCGACCTCGGCAACCTCACCATGGGTGCGGCCGCGGTCGCCTGCACCAAGAACGCATCCATGCCGGGCGGCTTCGGGCAGCTCTCCTCCTATCTGAAGGAAGTGAAGCTGGTGCTGCCGAGCGGCAAGCCCATGACCATCAACGAGTCGCAACCTGACTTGTTGAAACTGGTGCGCTCGAGCTACGGCCTCGCCGGCGTGGCGCACGAGCTCACCTTCAAGGTCGTGCCGCAGCGCGCGGTGCGGCTCGACTACGAGACCTACACGCTGGAGGAGTTCGCGCGCCAGTTCCCCGACATGTGCGAGATGCCGGTCGGCCTCAAGTTCTACCTGCTGCCGTTCCGCGATCGTGTCACCGTCGAGATGCGCACCTACGACGACGAGCCGCTCACCTCGCGCTCAGGGATCTGGTCGATCCGCAATTCGGTGATGACCAACGTGCTGCCGGCCTTCGGCTCGACGGTGAGCAACGTCGTGTCGTTTCCGCCGATGCGCTATTTCCTGATCGAGCATTTCAATACCGTCATGCGCTCGACCCTCGATCGCAACGTGACCGTGTACCCGATCGAGTGGGTGCGCACGCTCCCGCGGGACGCGGGACGCACGCGCTTCACCTACAGCACCTGGGCATTTCCGCAGGCCGGCTACCCGGAGCTGCTGGTCGAGTATTTCAGGTTCTGCCGCGATTACTACAAGCGCCAGCGCTACCGGGCAAACCTCCTGCATCTCGGCCATCGCCTGCACAAGGACCCGTCCTCCGTGCTGTCGCCGAGCCTGACCGGACCCGTCATCACGCTCGATCCGTCCTCGACCGGTGACGAGGGGTGGGAGGACTTCGTGATCGAGTTCAACGAGTTCTGCTCGCAGCGAGGCGGAGTGCCGCTGCTCAATCAGACACGCTCGCTCACGCAGGAACAGACCGCGCTCGCGTTCGGCGCACGGCTCAAGCTCTTCAACGCGCTGCGCCGGCGGCTCGATCCGGACGACCGGATGGTGAACGTGTACTTCGCGCAGCTGCTCGGTCAGTAGGCTCTCTACCAGCCGCAGAACTCCAGCGCGCCCACGTCGCGCAGGTGAATCACCGGACGCGCTCGCACGCTGGCCGGGTGAACGTATTCGAACGCGGGCTCGAGGTCCCAGCCCGGGACTTGCGGCGGATCGACGGCCGCATCGATGGCGAAGGAGTCCGGACCGAGCTGGAACCCGGCCACGCGCGGGTCGGCGAGAGCGACCCGCGACGCCGCGACGTAACCCAGCGTTTCGCCCGGACCGCGCAGGATCTGCGCCGGCGCACCGGCGAAGATGTTGTCGACCAGGAGCGCGGGCGCGGCGCTCTTGTTGTCGACGAATATGCCCTCGAACCACACGTTGTAGAGCGTGTTGAACGCCATGTAGAGCCGGTCGGCCGAGCCGCCCGGACTTTCCGCCGCAAAGGCGACCATCGCGGGGTTCTCGGTGCGGCTGCCCTGTTGCATGACGTTGCCGAGCACGAGCGCGCGTCCACCGTTCGGCAGGTCGAGGTTATAGCTCGAGCTCCCGGCCTCCTCGTCGGTAAGACGGTTGTACAGAATCTGGTTGACCTCGGCGCGGCTCTTCACCAGGTGACCGACGCGCACGTCGTGCGAATACGAGCCACGCAGCACGAAGGACGCCGAATGACCGATGTACATGTTGTGCGTGTAGCCGTCACCGAAGCCGTTGCGCGCAAACTCGGAGAACTCGATCACGACCTCGGCGTCGCCGCGGTTGCTCGTCAGGATGCCGTTCTCGTTGTCGTGGAAGTGGCTGTTTCGCACCGTGAGCCGGCGGCCTTCGAAGCGGATGCCGGCGCCGTTCTGGTTGGGAACGCGCGCGCCGGAGAACTCGATGTTCTCGACCAGGACGTTGTCGCCGGAGATCACCCAGATGGCCTTGCCCTGGCTGTGCCGTCCCGCGGCCTTGAGATGCGGCCGGCCACCGACGCCGCGCAGCGTCAGGTCCGTCTGCGTCCAGTGCGCCACGTCCCCGACATAGTCGCCCGCGGCGATTTCGATCAGGTCTCCATCGCGCGCGGCGTCGGCTGCGGCGGCAATGGTCTGGTAACGCTGACCGGGCCCGACTCGCAGCACGCGTTTGGGAGCCGGCAAGTCCGCGGTCGTGGCTGAGGCAGCCTGCGCCGTGGGGGCGCGCGCGCATTCGAAATGCTCAAGGCCCCCTCGTACCAGGGGCTCGGACTGCCGCAGCGCCCCCAGCGTCTCATCGATGTGCGCGAGTGCGGCTTCGCTCCCTTCACCTGCCGCGGCGGTATCGCGCAGGCGCTTGAACTCGGCGACCGCACGCACCAGGCCGCGCTCATCCCGGTTGGGAAGCCCCAACTGGGCTCGCAGCGCCAGCAGGCCGTGCTGCGCCTGCAGGGTGGGCGTCGCGGGAGTGATGCTTTTCGAGAGTTCGAGCGCCTCGAAGTATTTCTGCTGCGCGAGCTGCGCTTCGCCCAGGTCGGTGAACCAGAGCTCCGGCGGAGCGCCCTGATCCACCAGCCGCCTGAGAAGGGCCTCGCCGGTGGCGAAGTCGCCCTTGCGCAGGTAAAGGCGCGCGGCTTGCAATCGCAGGTCCCGGTCCTCGGTGTTCGCCGCCAGGGACTTCTCCAGCACCCGGATGGCGCCATCCAGGTCGCCCTGGGCAGCCAGCCCGTTCGCGGTCGCAAGCGCCTGCTCCGGTTCCAGCGAGCGTGCACAGCTTGCGGTCAGCAGCAACGCGGCCGTTGCCGCTGCCGGCCAACGCCAGCGCCGTCGGATCAGGCGCGATCCTGCAGGTGGGCTTCGAGGAACCAGAGGTACTTGTCGACGTCGCGCGAGACACCGGTGAACAGGTCGGAGGTATCGGCGTCCTTGAGCTTCGCGCAATCGTCGATGGCCCGTCGCACCTTGCGTCCAAAGTCCGCCAGCGCATTGGCGAGTGCATCGACGTGCGCGAGGCCGTCGGTCAGGTCGGCGGGGTAAGGATCGAGCGAGGTGCGCTTGGCGACGGTGGCGAGCGCTCCCTCGGCGACACCGCCCAGCGCCGTGACGCGCTCCGCCAGCGTGTCGACGTGCCCCTCGATGTTCTCGGCGATGTCATCGAAGAGCTCGTGGAGCGCGATAAAGCTCGGGCCCTTGACGTTCCAGTGGGCCTGTTTCGCCTGGGTCTGCAGATCGATCGCGTCCGCCAGGCGGGCGTTGAGCAGATCCGCCGTCTTGCGGCGGGTCTTCTCAGGCAGATCGATGCGGGTCTTGTGCATGACAGATCCTCGAATGCCGGTGTGTGCAG
>DATFEQ010000009.1:0-13544 GCA_035250905.1 Steroidobacteraceae bacterium | reverse complement strand
CGGGCAACTCCTGCTTGAGTTGCGCGCTGGCGCTGTCCGGCTCGGCGAGCAAGCGGTCGCGCCAGCTCTCGACGCGCCGCAAGCGACGCGCCGCGAGCAGTTCCGCGCGCCGCCGCGCCTCGATCGCCGCGCGGATCGGTTGCGCGTCGACCTTGCGCATCAGCTTGCCGATGTACTGTCGTTGCCTGAGGCTTGCGCCGTGGCTCGTGAAGCGGCGCGCGTTCACCACGGCGTCGCGCAGAATCTCGGGAAGCGGCAGCTGCTCGAGCATATCGTCCGGCATGTCGATCAGGGCCTCGCCGAGCTCCTGCAACTCCTCGGCCTGGCGTTTCAGCGCGCCCTTGCTGGGCCGTGCGGAATCGTCGGATTCCATATTCACGCCGGGACCGCCTTGCGCGAGCGTTGCAGGACGCGATGCTCGACGTGGTGCATCACTACGTCGGCCACCGTCTTGAGTGCGCCGAATACCAGGACGGCCCCGGGGCCGCTGCCGGCAACGGTGCCGCCCAGCATGATCGTGAAGTGCATCGGCAGGGTGCGCGCGTACGGCAGGAACATCAGCGTGCCGATGTTGGGCGTGCCCTGCCGGTCGGCTGTCACGTTGTGCTGGAACGACAGGCGATGATTCCACGCGAACGAGACGCCGAGCGCGAGCCACCCCAGCACATCCCACCAGCGCCAGTCCGGCGACTGCTTGATGAGGAACATCAGGTAGCCGAAGTGAAAGAACCCGTAGTGGAGCGCGAAGAAGTTTGCGACCGAACGCTGCGTAGCCGGCGTCGGGCTCACGGGACGATCGTTCATCGTGAAGTTCTCGGTCGAGAACCGACCGAGCGCCAGGATCCGGCGGCGGCTGTAGTAGCCGATGACGACGCTCTGGATCCAGTACGGCCACAGGAGCGCGTGCACGGGCCAGCCGAGGCCGAGAGCGACAGCCAGCGTGGCCACGTTGACGACCACGAGCGAGTACGTGCTCTGGGAGCTCACCATCCGCGTCGAGTATCCGGGCGACCGTGCGTCGTGGCAATCCTGCACGCTAGAATCCCCCCTTCGCCTTCACGATCCGACCCTGATGTCCGCGGAATCACAACCTCCGGCAACCGTCGCGCGACGCGACCTCGACCGCCTCGTGAACCTCGCCCTGGAGGAGGCGCTCGCGCAGGGTGCTTCGCAGGCGGAGGTCGGCGTGAGCGTCGATACGGGCCTGAGCGTGACCGTGCGGCTGGGCGAGGTGGAGACCCTCGAATACCAGCGCGATCGCGGCCTGGGCATCACCGTCTACGTCGATCATCGCAAGGGCTCGGCGAGCACCGCGGACCTGGGGACCGCCGCCGTGCTCGAGACCGTGCGCAAGGCGCTCAGCATCGCGAGCTTCACGGCCGCCGACGAATGCTCCGGGCTCGCCGATGCCGAGCTCATGGCGCGCGGGGTGCCGGACCTGTCGTTGTCGCATCCCTGGGAGCTGACGCCGGAGGAGGCGATCGAGATCGCGCGCGCCTGCGAGGCCGCAGCGCTCGCCGCGGATGCGCGCGTCAAGAATTCGGAAGGTGCAGCGCTCGGCACGCATCGCGGCGTGCGCGTGTATGGCAACTCGCACGGGTTTCTCGGTGGCTTCGAGAGCACGGGGCACAGCGTGAGTTGCGCCGTGATCGGTGTCGCGGGCGAGGAGATGCAGCGCGACCACTGGTACACGACGGCGCGCGACTGGCGCGACCTCGAGGAAGCGACTGTCGTGGGCCGCAGGAGCGCCGAGCGCACGGCCGCGCGCCTCGGCTCGCAGAAGCTCGCGACGCGTCGCGCGCCCGTGCTGTTCGCAGCGGAGATGGCACGCGGGCTGTTCGGGCATTTCCTCGCGGCCATTCGCGGCGGCAGCCAGTATCGCAAGTCGTCATTCCTGCTCGGCGCCGCTGGCCAGCAGGTCTTCCCCGCGTTCCTGCAGATCCTGGAGCGACCGCACATCCCGAAGGGCCAGGCGAGCAGCGCCTTCGACAACGAAGGCGTGGCGACGCGCGACCGCGACCTGGTGCGCGACGGTGTGCTGCAGGGCTATCTCCTGGGTGCCTACTCGGCTCGCAAGCTCGGGTTGCAGACCACGGGTAACGCGGGCGGCGCTCACAATCTCATCGTGCCGTCGACCGGCGAGGACCAGGAGGCAATGCTGCGCCGGATGGGAACGGGGCTGCTGGTCACCGAGATGATGGGGCAGGGCGTCAATATCGTGACCGGCGATTACTCGCGCGGTGCCTCGGGCTTCTGGGTCGAGGGCGGCGCGATCCGCTATCCGGTGCACGAGATCACTATCGCGGGAAACCTGCGCGACATGCTCCGCGGGATCGTTGCGGTCGGCAGCGATGTCGACCTGCGCGGCGGTGTGCGCACGGGCTCCGTGCTGGTCGCGGAAATGACGATCGCCGGCGACTAGCCCGCTCAGGAGCCGAACTTGACCTCCGGCGCTGCGACCGGTGGCAGGCCCTTGAGCACGGTCTCGATCGGCTCCGGCCTGCAGATCACGAAGCCCTGGATGTAGTCGATACCCAGCCGCTGCAGCCAGTCGCGCACCTCTTCGCTCTCGACCTGTACGCCCGCGATGTCCATGCGGCTGGCGGCAGCCCAGCGAGCCAGCGCTTCGATCAGGCGCTGGGCGCGCGCGTCGCTCACCACGTCACGAACCAGCGAGCCGTCGAGCTTGATCGAGCTCGCACCGTTCGGTTGCAGACGTCCGACCTCGCCATCGCGGCCGCCGACGTTGTCGATCGCGATACGTGCCCCGACGCGCAGGATCTTCTTCGCAAACCGCGCGACGTCGCGGCGCTGCTGCGCGGCCGTGGTCTCGGAGATCTCGAACAGCCAGTTGGCCGGAGGCACTACGTTGCGCCGCAATTGCTCGGTGACCCAGTCGTGGAACTCGGTCGCCTGCAGCGAGCGGCCGGAGACATTGAGCGAGAACTCGGCCGCCTGCGTCGCGGCATTGCCGGAATGCTTCTGCAGGCTGTCGAGCGCCGCGCTCAGCACCCAGCGATCGAGCTCCGACATGCCCTCCGGGTTGGCGCCCGGAAGCAGGAATTGCGCGGGGGCGATCAGGTTGCCGCGTTCGTCCAGCACGCGCGGCAGCAGCTCGATGCGCAGCGGCAACTGCGGATCGCGCACGGGGCGCATGAGCTGGCCGAAAAGCCGCAGCTTCCCGTCGCGCAACGCCTCGGGCAGGCGCACGGGCTTGATCAAGCGAGTCGGTTCGTACACTGACGCCGTAGCGGCGCGAGCCGGGACGGCTGGCTCAGTCACGGTGGGCGCGGGCGCTGGCACGGGCGCTGCCACGGGCGCCGGTGCGGGCGTGGCCAGCGCGACCACTGGCGCCGCCTTTACAACCGGTACCGCGTCCGTGCCCGCTGCCGCGCGTGCGGCGACCAGTGCGTATCTCAAGCCCGCGACGGTCGGCGGCACTTCGGCGACACCCGTCTTGAGCTCGATCCCGGCCTTGGACTTCGGCGCGTCGTCGTCGGTCTTGCGTGAGGCCACGCGGATCTGCTCGGCGATGCGTTCCGCGTCGTCCGTTCCTACGCGCGGCAGGTAGCAGGCGAAGTGGCCGCCGGAGAGGCGCGCACTGTATGCGTTTTCGGGCAGCAGCGGTGGGCGCAGGTACTTGGCGACACGCCGGATGCAACGGTCGGCGACCGCCGGGCTGAGCTCCCGGTTGGCGGCGCTGAAGCCCGCGATGTCCACGAAGATCACGCTCGCCGTGACGGTATTCCCGCCGGGGCCAGCCAGCAGGGCACGGAAGGCGCGCTCCAGGCCCGCTGCCGATCGCAGGTTTGTCATCGCATCGTAGTCACGCTCGATGAGCGTCGGGATCATCGGGCTCAACCGCTCGAGCAGCTTCTGTTCGAGACTGCCGAACTCCGATCCGATCGCCGAACGCAGCAACGATACATAGCCGATCGGCTGGTCGGGACGTTGCAGGATGGGAGTGGCGATCACGCGGTAGGCAGAGGCGTCGGACGCCTGCTCGCGCACCTTGTTCGCGGTGTAGGTGGTGCGCTCGAGCTGCATCCACGTGAGGATCTGCCGATGGGCGCGGCGCAGCGCTTCGCGCGCAGGCTCGCCGCTCCAGCCGGATGGCTCCGCGAGCAGGCGAATCGACAGGTCGGGAATGATGATGGCGCCGAGTGCCGCATCGGCGTGCTCGACGATGGTCGCGAGCAGGTGACGCAGCGGCTCGGCGTGACTGGCCGAGCTGATCAACGGCAGCGCCTTGTCGGTCAGCCATTCCGCCTGTTCGAGGCGCGCGGTGACCGCATCGGCGTCCGCGCCCGGCACGCGTCGCAGCGTGGCGAGCTCGCGGCTTAAACACTGCAGCACCGGTTGCAGCGTCTTCTCGAGCTCCGCGAGCGACGTTGACGACATGCCCTTCGCATTCGGCTTGCAGGCGAGACCGACCATGCCGAGGTGGTTGTTGCGTTCATCGCGCAACCACAGCACGTATCCCGGCACGGCGCCGTCCAGCATGCGCTCGGTGCCACGTGTGCCGCTCTTCTCCGGATCGGTCGAATCCTGCACGAGGGACTTGACGCAAGGCGCCAGGCCACGCTCGACGTCCGCGTCTTTCTGCCAGACCGCGGTGCCGGCGCCGTCGTAGAAGAGAACCGCCTTGGCGCGTGGATAGAGGATCTGGATCAGGCGCGCGTAGGGCTCGAAGAAGGAGCCGTTACGGGGGCCACGCAGGTTGGAAAACGGATCAAAGTTAGCCACTTGCAACACTCCGACCCCCGCCGGTCGGCGTAGCATCCGTGGATTCGTGATTGAACAGATTGACGGCAATCACACCTGACGCGCGCGGCGGGCCCGCACGTCATATTTCGGTGATTCTGGGAAGGCCGTCACCCGTGCCGGCCGGCCGGATTATGTCTGCTCGCCGCTCAGGCCGACGAAGACGTTTCCACCACGTCGCGCAGCGTGCGCGCCTCCAGGCGCTCGCGCAGCGCCAGCTCGATCACCGTAGTGAGCTTCTCCGCTTCCAGTGTGCCGCGCACGTGCAGTGTCGGCTCGCCGGCGCGGTGACGACGCGCGCAATCGACGATCTGGCTCAGGTCGATTTCCGACATATCGCGCCCCGGGAGTAGCCGCTCGTCTTCGGTGGCAACGAGCAGGCCGCCGGCTTCCAGCGAGTGAATCACGGTGGCGAGTGGCGCGCTCGGCACTTCGAGGCGCGCCGCGAGCCGGCTCGTCGTCCAGCCCGGCTCGCCGCCGCGATAGCTCTGTCCGACGAGCACCATCACGTTGAGCGCGAGCTGCTCGGCGAGGCTGCCGGTGATGCGGATCTCCTGCTGGCCGCGGCGCAGGTATTGCGGGTTCTGCACGTAGAACGACAACTGTGCGCCGATCAGCAGCACCTGCCAGGCCACGTAGATCCAGATGAGCGCCGTCAGCAGGATCGCGAAGCTCGCGTACACCAGCGTCAGGTTCGACATGTGCGTGACGAACGCGGTGAACGCCGCGCCGACGGCGACCCACAACAGTCCCGCCACCAGGCCGCCGATCAGCGCCGGCACGAAGCGCACACGCGTGTTGGGGATGAACATGTAGAGAAAAGTGAAGAAGCCGGACACGATCACGTAGGGCGCAACCTTGCTGGCGAGTGTCAGCAGCATGCCGAATGGCTCGAGGCGCGCGAGACTCTGCATGATCGCCGAATGCGAGGCTGTCGCCGCCAGGCCGAACGTCGCGACGATGACGATCGGGCCGACCACCATGAGGCTCAGGTATTCGCTCACGCGACGCGCGAAGCTGCGCGGGCGCTCGACGTGCCACACGAAGTTCAGGCTCTCCTCGATCTTCTGCACCATCGAGATGACCGAGTACAGCAGGAACGCGAGGCCGAGCGAGCCGAGCACGCCGCTGCTGATATTCTCGACGAATCCCATCACGCGAGCGGTGAGGTCTTCGGCATTGCCGCCGATCGGCTTGAAGAACTCGTATATCAGGGGCTCGAGCTCGCGATGCACGTTCATACCCTTGAACACCGCGAAGGCGAAGGCGAGCAGGGGCACGATCGACAGCAACGTGGTGTACACGAGGCTCATGGCGCGCAGGGTGAGGCCGCCGTGCCAGACGTCGCGCAGCACGGCGTAGGGATAGCGCAGGAAGCGCGCGAGCCGCGTCCACATGACGGACTTGCTGTACGACGCAGGTTCGAACAGCACTTTCTCGAGCCATGCCTCGAGCTGGAACATGCGCGAGAGCCTTGCACGGCCGCGCGCATGCTGGCAAGCCTCGAACCGAGTCCGGGTGTCTGGTCCGCACCGCAAAAGCGCACCGGTGCCGAACGACGCGACTTCAGCTAGTGTCGAGGGCGCCATGTCCAGCGAATTTCCGGAGCGCATCGTCTGCCTCACCGAGGAGACCACCGAGACCCTCTACCTGCTCGGCGAGGATTGGCGCATTGTCGGCATCTCCGGCTTCACGGTGCGTCCGCCGCGCGCGCGCAGGGAAAAACCGCGCGTCTCGGCGTTCACGAGCGCCAAGATCGACAAGATCCTCGCGCTCAAGCCCGACCTGGTGCTGGGCTTCTCCGACCTGCAGGCGGACATCGCGGCGCAACTGGTGCGCGCGGGCGTCGAGGTGCACGTTTTCAATCACCGCAGCGTCGCCGATATCTTTCGCATGATTCGCACGCTCGGCGGAATGATCGGGCGCGAAGCGCGGACGGCCGCGCTGGTGGAGCAACTGTCCCGCCACCTGGACGACGTGCGCGAGCGCGCGGCGCGTCTCACGGTGCGACCGCGGGTGTATTTCGAGGAATGGGACGACCCGCAGATCTCGGGCATTCGCTGGGTGTCCGAGCTGATCGGCATCGCGGGTGGCGACGATTGCTTTCCCGAGCTGAGCCTCGAGCCGCTGGCGAAGAACCGGATCGTGGCCGACGTCGCCGAGGTTCCGCGGCGGCGGCCCGATCTCATTCTCGGCTCCTGGTGTGGCAAGAAATTCCAGCCCCGCAGCGTGCGCGAGCGTCCCGGATGGCAGGACGCGCCGGCGGTGGCGCATGGCGATCTCTACGAGATCAAGTCCTCCATCATTCTCCAGCCGGGCCCCGCGGCACTGACCGACGGCGTCGACGCGATCAACGCGATCGTCAGCGCCTGGTCTGAGCGCCAACGCGTCAACAGGCCGGGATGACAAGAACCAGGGACGCGGGAACCACAGCCGGTGGCCGTGAAGGCCCGGCGCTCGTCACTCCGCCAGGCGGCTCAGCGCTTCGCGGTACTTCTCGCTGGTCTTGCGGATGATCTCGGGTGGCAGGTGTGGCCCGGGCGCCCGCTTGTTCCAGTCGAGCGTCTCGAGGTAGTCGCGCACGAATTGCTTATCGAAGCTCGGCGGGCTCGCGCCCGGCTGCCAGGTCGCGGCCGGCCAGAAGCGCGATGAATCGGGAGTAAGCACCTCATCGATCAGCACCAGTCCTCCCGCGGCGTCCTGCCCGAACTCGAACTTGGTGTCGGCGATGATGATGCCGCGCGTCAGTGCGTAATCGGCCGCAAAGCGGTAGAGCGCGATCGCCGTGTCGCGCACCTGCGCGGCCACGCCTGCGCCGAGCAGTTCCGCGGTCGCCGCGAAGCTGACGTTCTCGTCGTGCTGGCCGCTGGGTGCCTTGGTCGCGGGTGTGAATATCGGTGCCGGTAGCCGGTCGGCCATGCGCAGGCCTGGCGGCAAGGCGATGCCGCACACCGCGCCACTGCTTTGATAGTCCTTCCAACCCGAGCCGATCAGGTAGCCCCTGACGACGGCTTCGATCGGCAGTGCCTTGAGCCGCCGCACCACCACCGCTCGATCACGCAACCCCGCGAGCTCCGCGGGCGCACGAATCACCTGGGCGAGCGGCAATGTCGCGAGCTGATTGGGTACGAGGTGGGCGGTGCGCGCAAACCAGAAATTCGAGATCTGCGTGAGCACGCGTCCCTTGTCGGGTATCGGATCGGGCAGCACCACGTCGAACGCCGACAGCCGGTCCGTCGTGACGATGAGCATGTGCGCTGCGTCGATCGCGTAGATGTCGCGCACCTTGCCGCGATGAATCATCTCGAGGCCGGTGACGCTCGAGTGGAACACGGTGTCGGTAGTGCCGGGGGCCATGCGATATTCTTCATCGTTATGCAGTGGAAAGGCAAAGTCATCGGCGGCATCTTCGGCTCGATCATCGGCCCCTTCGGGGCCGCGCTCGGGGTGTTGCTCGGCCACCAGTACGATCGGTTCAAGGAGGCCGATGACGCACAGGGCGACGCGGGCGGCGACCCGCGGCTCATCAGCGCGGTCTTCTTCCGCAGCACCTTCGCGGTGATGGGCTGCGTCGCCAAGGCGGACGGCCGCGTTTCCGAGAGCGAAATTCAGGCGGCGCGCGGCATCATGCGCCACCTGCGCCTGACCGCGGACCAGGTCCAGGCGGCCATACGCTTTTTCAACGAAGGCAAGCAGCCGGACTTCGAGCTCGAGCGCACGGTGCGCGAGCTCGGGCAGGTGTGCGGCCGGCGTCACGACCTGTTGCGCTACTTCGTCGAGATCCAGATGAGCGCGGCGTTGCAGGGAAGCAACCTCCAGGGACCGGGCCGGCCGCTCGTGCAGCGCGCTGCGCAGTGGCTGGGACTCTCGGCGCTCGAAATCGCCCACCTCGAGGCCGTGCTGCGCATCCAGGCCGGTGGCAGGCCGCAGATGCCTCACCAGGCGGGCGCACGGCTCGCGGACGCATACCAGGTGCTGCAGGTCGAGGCGACGGTGACCGACGCCGAGGTTGTAAAAGCTTACCGGCGCCAGATGAGCCGCAATCATCCGGACAAGCTGGTCGCCAACGGCCTGCCGCCTTCGATGATGGAGATTGCCAAGGAAAAGACGCAGCGCATCCGCGAGGCCTATGAAGTGATCCGCGATCGCCGCGGCATGAAGTAAAGTAGCAGCATGAACCGGCACCTCATCGCGCCCTCGATTCTCTCGGCCGACTTCGCGCGCCTGGGCGCGGAAGTGGACCAGGTGCTGGCCGCGGGCGCGGACCTGATCCATTTCGACGTGATGGACAATCACTACGTCCCGAACCTGACCATCGGCCCGGTGGTGTGCGAGGCCCTGCGCAAGCACGGAGTCAAGGCGCCGATCGACGTGCACCTGATGGTGAAGCCCGTGGATCGCATCGTCCCCGACTTCGCGCGCGCCGGCGCCACCTACATCACGTTTCACCCGGAAGCGAGCGAGCACATCGATCGCACCCTCGAGCTCATCCGCGAGAATGGTTGCAAGCCAGGGCTCGTTTTCAATCCGGCGACGCCGCTCGACTGGCTCGACCATGTGCTCGACAAGATCGACATGGTGCTGCTGATGTCGGTCAACCCGGGATTCGGCGGGCAGAAGTTCATCCCCGCGGCGCTGGCGAAGCTCGCCGCGGCGCGCGCGCGCATCGATGCGAGCGGGCGCGAGGTGCGCCTCGAGATCGATGGTGGCGTGAAAGTCGACAACATCGCGGCCATCGCGCGCGCTGGCGCCGACACGTTCGTGGCGGGCTCGGCGATTTTCGGCAGCGGCGACTACGCCGCGACGATCGGCAGGATGCGTGAGGAAATCGCGAAGGGCGTCGCGGCTCGGTAGAGCGGGCTACTCGTCCTCGTCCACGTCGTCGTCGTCATCGTCCACCGGCCCGCCGACACGATCGCGCATCATCGGCTTGGTCGGCACGACCACCGGACGTGTCTTGGTCTTCGGGCGCGCGTTGTAGACCACGATCGTCTTGCCCGTGGCCTTGAGCAATCCCTGCTCCTCGAGCACCTTGAGCACGCGGCCCGCCATCTCGCGCGAGCAGCCCACCAGGCGACTCAGCTCCTGGCGGCTCACCTTGATCTGCATGCCTTCCGGGTGCGTCATGGCGTCGGGTTCGCCGCACAGGTCCATGATGGCGTGCGCCACGCGTCCGGTGACGTCGACGAACGCCAGGTCACCGAGCTTGCGGTTGGTGCGGTCGAGGCGGGTGGCGAGCTGCGTCGCCAACTCGAAAATCAGGCCGGGGCTCTCGGCCGCGATCTGGCGAAAGCGCGGGTAGGTCATTTCCGCGAGCTCGCACTGCTGGCGCGTGCGCACCCAGGCGCTGCGCGTCGGCTGCTCGTAGAACAGGCCCATCTCACCGAAGAACTGTCCCTTGTTGAGGTAGGCCAGCACCATCTCGTTGCCGTCCTCGTCCTCGATCATCACTTCGACCGAGCCGCTGATGATGTAGTAGAGGATATCGGGCAGGTCGCCGGCGTGGATCACGACGGTCTTCGAAGGAACGGTGCGAATGCGGCAATAACTCAGGAAGCGATTGATCGCCGGAATGTCGCTTAATGGCTTGGCGCCTTCTTCCATATCATCCCCCCGGCCCACGGTTCATCGCCTCAGGCCGCGTTTGTATTACAACGTGTTCATTACCGCAAGCGACGGGCGGTTACAGCCAGTACGCCGTGCGCGTCATGACCCTGGATGTCAGCCGCATCAGTAACCTCACCGGCGCGGGCAGCTCCGCTGCGCCGGCGGCCTGCGCCGTGTCACCGTGGCGCGTCTCGTCGCGCTTCATCTGTTCGAGCACCCGCCGGCTGCGAGCATCGCCGGGCGGCAGTCGCGCGAGATGGTCCTCGAGATGGCCTTCGACCTGGCGCTCGGTCTCCACGAGAAATCCGAGGCTCACCCGATCGCCACACGCACCGGCCAGCGCGCCGATCGCAAATGAGCCTGCATACCACACTGGATTGAGCAGGCTCGGCCGGCTGCCGAGCTCGCGCAGGCGCTCGTCGCACCAGGCCAGGTGATCGCCTTCCTCGTCCGCAGCGTGGCGCAGCGTGTCGCGAATCTCGGGATTGCGCGCGGTCAACGCCTGGCCGTGGTACAGGGCCTGGGCGGCGATCTCGCCAGCATGGTTGATGCGCATCAGGGCCGCCGCATGTCGCCGCTGCTCCTCGAGCAGCTCGCCGCAGACCTCGGCCTGCGCCGGGTTGGGTCGCTGGGCGCTGGCCGGCGCCGCCAGCGTATGCAGGGCACGGTCCGCCGCCGCCCACAGCAGATCCAGTCCGGTCAGTGACTTACGGGGCATGCACACATTATATATGGCGCGCCCTGCGGACCGCTCCCGCGTCGCGGGCAAGCTCCTGTATTGCTTTGCAAAGGAGGGGTCCGTTCAGTAAACTTCCCGCCCTTTTCGCACACCCAAACCGGGAAAACCCTGGCTCACGGAGCTCGATGATCATGAATACGGTTTTTGCCAAGCCGGGGACGGTCCGCGGCGACTGGTTTGTGGTCGACGCCGCCGGTCGCACGCTGGGCCGGCTCGCCTCACAGCTGGCACATCGCCTGCGGGGCAAGCACAAGGCCGATTATTCGCCGCATGTCGACATGGGCGACCACCTGATCGTGATCAACGCGGAGAAGGTGCACGTGACGGGCGCCAAGCTCGAAGAGAAGTTCTACCACCATCACACCGGCTACCTCGGCAACCTGAAGTCGATCGCGCTCGGCAAGCTCCTGCAGAAGCACCCGGAGCGCGCGCTCGAGTTCGCGGTGAAGGGCATGCTTCCCAAGAATACGCTGGGCCGGAAGATGTTCCGCAAGCTCCACGTATTCGCGGGCGACAAGCATCCGCACGCAGCACAGCAGCCGAAGACTCTCGCCCTGTAATCCACGATTCACCGAAGAGCGCACATGGCAACCACAAGTTACTACGGCACCGGGCGACGCAAGACCTCCACCGCACGGGTGCACCTCGCGCCGGGCAGCGGCAAGATCGTCATCAACGATCGCACCCTGGATGAGTTCTTCGGGCGCGAGACGGGACGCATGATCGTGCGCCAGCCGCTCGAACTGGCGCAGGTCGCGACCAAGTTCGACGTGTCGGTGCAGGTCGAGGGTGGCGGCATCACGGGGCAGGCGGGCGCCATCCGCCACGGCATCACGCGCGCGCTCATCGCTTACGATGAAGCCCTGCGCAAGCCCCTGCGACAGGCGGGATTCGTCACGCGCGATGCGCGCGAGGTCGAGCGCAAGAAGGTCGGGCGCCGCAAGGCCCGCCGCCGCCCGCAGTACTCGAAGCGCTGACGCGCTAATACTGGTTCGCCGGTTGATGGGGGATCGTCTAGCGGTAGGACTGCGGACTCTGACTCCGCCAACCTAGGTTCGAATCCTAGTCCCCCAGCCAAAACACACCAAGGCCCGCCACTCGGCGGGCCTTGGTGCATTTGGCTGCTATATTCCCTCGCCACTCACCAACGACATCGACGGAGCCGCCGGTGCCCCATCACGTCCCCCTCATCGCTACGGTCGCGGTCGGGCTGGCGGTGGCGTTCATCCTCGGCTTTGCGGCGACGCGCCTGCGCATGCCGCCGATCATCGGCTATCTGCTCGCCGGCGTTGCCGTCGGTCCCTTCACTCCCGGATTCGTCGCCGATTCGGGTCTTGCTGCGCAGCTCGCCGAGATCGGCGTCATCCTGCTGATGTTCGGCGTCGGCATGCATTTCTCGCTCGCCGACCTGCGGGCGGTGCGTGGCATCGCCATTCCCGGCGCCATCGCGCAGATTGTCGTGGCGACGGCGATGGGCGCCACGCTGGCGACGCTGTGGGGCTGGCCGCTCGTGAGCGGCCTGGTCTTTGGCCTCGCGTTGTCGGTCGCGAGCACGGTGGTGCTGCTGAAGGCGCTCGAGCAGCATGGCGCCCTCGATTCCGTCAATGGGCGGATCGCGGTGGGCTGGCTCGTGGTCGAGGATCTCGCGATGGTCGTGGCGCTGGTGGTAATGCCGGCCGTCGCCCACTCGCTCGGCCCGGCGACGGGGTCCGCCCCCGACGATTGGCCGCAACTCGCGCGTGAGCTCGGCATTGCTCTCGGCAAGATCGCCGTGTTCTTCGTCGTCATCCACTACGTCGGGGTGCGGCTGTTCCCGTGGCTGTTTGCGCAAGTGGCGCACACCGGCTCGCGCGAGCTCGTGACGCTGTTCGTGATCGGCGTGGCGCTCGGCATCGCCTACGGCTCCGCCATCGTGTTCGATGTCTCCTTCGCGCTCGGCGCCTTCTTTGCCGGCGTGGTGATCAACGAATCGAAGCTCACCAGTCGCATCGCCTCGGAGGCCATTCCGCTGGAGAACGCGTTCTCGGTGCTGTTCTTCGTCTCGGTCGGGATGCTGTTCGATCCCGCCGTCGTGGTCGAGCGGCCGCTGCAGATCGCGGCCGTGATCCTCATCGTGGTCGCGGGCAAGTCACTGGCCGCGCTCCTGATAGTGCTCGGGTTCCGCTATCCGCTGCGCACCGCGCTCACCGTTTCCGCGAGCCTGGCGCAGATCGGCGAGTTTTCCTTCATCCTGGCGGCGATGGGCGTGACGCTCGGCCTCCTGCCGCCGGAAGGCCAGAGCCTGATCCTGGCGGGCGCGCTGCTGTCGATCACGCTCAATCCGCTCGTGTTCAGCACCATCGAGCCGGTGGAGCGCCTCGGCCTGTCGCTGAGGCCCCTCGCGGGCTGGCTCGAGCGCCTCGCGCGCACCGACCCGGACGCGGCCGAATCGCCC
>DATFEQ010000011.1:0-35345 GCA_035250905.1 Steroidobacteraceae bacterium | reverse complement strand
TTCCCTTCGGGCCGCTCCTGTATGCGCGCGTCGACCTGATTCGCGACGCCCACGATGCGCCTCGCGTCCTCGAGCTCGAGCTCACGGAGCCTTCGGTCTTTCTGCTGCAGGAGCCCGCGTCGGCGGAGCGGTTCGCACGCGCAATCCTCGCGTGGCGCGACCGTTAGCTCGCAACATCGCGCCATGAGCGGGTGACCAACCAGCTCGCGCACGGTCGGGTTGAAGTTCGCTCAGGAGTTCTAGAGGTGGCTCAGGCCACGCGGTTACGCCCTTCGCGCTTGGCGCGATAGAGGTGCGTGTCGGCGGATTGCAGGAGCTCCGCGACGTCGGCGCGGCCATCCCACTGTGACAGGCCGATACTCAGCGTTACGCGCAGGTGCGGATGCACGCGGCGCCAGTCGTGCGTCTCGACTGCGACGCGCATCGCCTCGCAGAAATCGATCGCCGCGGCGCGCGGCATGCCCGGCAGAATCAGGGCGAACTCCTCGCCGCCGATGCGTGCCACGAGGTCGGAATGCCGGCACAGCTGGCGCATCAGCGCGGCGCTCTGACGCAGCACCTCGTCGCCGACCGCGTGACCGAGGCGATCGTTGACGATCTTGAAATGATCGAGATCGCCAACCGCCAGGGTCAGCGGATTACCCACGGCGCGCGCCAGCTCGATCTCCGCGGCGAGCCGCTGCGTGAAGCAGCGCCGGTTCGCGATGCCGGTGAGCGGATCTTCCTGCGATTCACGCTCGAACATGCGGCTGCGCTCGCCGAGCGCCGCAATCAGGCGTTCCTTCTCACGATTCGCCTGGTCGAGCTCCTGCGTGCGCTCAGCGACGCGCTCTTCCAGGCGCTGGCGGTAGTCCTCGAGATCCTCGAACGCCCGCGCATCGGCGATGGCCGCCGCCACCTGGTCGGCGAGACGCTGCATGAGGTGCAGGTCCGCGTCGGAGTAGACCTCGGTCTGCGTGTGCTGGACGCTCAGCAGGCCAATGACCGCCCCGTCCTCGACCAGCGGCACGGCGATCAGGGACCCGGCCTGCCGCTCGCTCGCTTGCGCGCGCTGTCGCAACTCTTCAGGCGCGCGCTGCCAGCTCTCGATCAGCACCGGTTCGGCGCGTTCCGCGATGAAGCCGTAGAGCCCGGCTCGCAGGTCCTGCGAGCGCGCCGGTTGCCGCTCGTTGCCGCGCTCGTGTACGCGCACATCGAATACCTGCTGGTCGCGGTCGACCAGGGCGAGACAGAACTCGTCGAACCGGAAGAGCGCGCGCGTCTCGGTCAGGATGCGCTCGGCGAGCTCGTCGATGCGACGGGCGCCATGGAATGCCCGGCGTGTGCCCGACAGCTTGGCGAGTGGCGCGGTGTCGGTCTCCGCGGCGCTCAGTGTCCGGCCGATGCCGTTGAAGCTGAGCACGAAGATCACCATCAGCGCGGCAAAGAGGCCGAACGTAGCGGGCGTGCCGACGTTGTAGAGCACCGCTGCCAGCACGCCGGCCGGTACGAACAGCAGGTCGAGGAGCGAGTACACCGGCTTGATGATCCGGCGCACGTCGCGCCCGTCGAGATGGAAGAACAACGCGAGCAGCGCGACATTGACGACCTGCGCCGTCAGCGCGAGCGCGACCAGCGGCAATACGTCCGCGGCCCCGAGGCCGTCGAGCGGATGACGGCCGCCGAGGGCGAAGTAGACCTGCGCGGCGAGCAGCAGCATGAGCGCCGTCATCGCGGCGTTGTGAAGCGCGCGCAATGCCGCGACCTTGAGCGAGCCGTGGCTGTACGTGCGGCTGACCAGCGGCCAGAGGAGCGAGGCCGCGGCGCAGATGGCGGCCGCGACGGGCGGGCTGAAAATGAGCAGCGTGCCGATCTGCGGCAGCCGCTCCATGGAAGTCAGTCCGACCCGCGGTGCCGGGATGCCGAACTGCCAGACGAACAGGCAAGCCGCGATCCACAGCACCTGGACGCCCACCGGCGGGAGTGCCTCGGCCTGCGAGAGGCCGTGTGCCAGCCAGGCGACCGCGAGCGCCGCCAGCAGCAGCGAGTACGCGGTCAGCAGGCGGTAACGGGACGCCATGGGCGCGAACTGTACGCGCAGACGGGAGAAAAAAGACCCCCGCCGAGGCGGGATCCTGGCCTCCAGATGCTGAAAAGGAGACCCAGGTTCTACTCGGCGCTCGCCCGGGCGAGGATGGCTCGCACCTGCTCGGATGCGTAGCATTGCGTCTGCTTCCCGCAGTGCGACGAATCCATTCGTACATATGGCAGAGATCACATGAAGACCTTTACCACGGCTGTCCTGGCCACACTGCTGACGTTCGGGTCGCTGGCTGCGAGCGCGGATGATGCGCGTGAGCGGCAACTCGAACTCGACGTGCAACAGCTGCGGCGCGAACTGATGGCGCAAGCGCGACGCATCGATGAGCTCGAGCGCCTGACGGTGCGCGGCGTCAAGGAGACAACGGTGACCGCGCCCGTGGTCTCGCCCGTGCTACCCGCATGGCTCGTCGCCGCGAACTGGGAGCGGGTGCGCACCGGCATGTCGGAAGCCGACGTGCGGCAGGTGCTCGGCACGCCGACGTCGGTGCGCGAGGGCAGCAGCGCGGAACGCAGGACCTTCTTCTACGCGCTCGAAGTGGCTCCGGAAGCCTTCCTCGCGGGGAGCGTCGAGCTTGCAGAAGGCAAGGTGATCGAGGTGAGGAAACCGGTCCTGCGTTGACATAAGCGTGACGCGCTAGCCGCGCGGGAGGTCATTCTCTAAGCTAGTCTCCAGCACATGATGCCCTGGATGACCCGCAACCGGCCGCGGAAAGAGCCGAAGCCTGTCGTCACGTTCCTGATCGCCGCACTGGCCGCCGCCGCAGTCGCGGAGGGCGAGCCGCTGTCGGGCGACGTGCAGGCGACGATTCGCGCCGCCACCTTCGAGGTGGTGCTGCGCAAGCCGAAACCGGACTCGCTGACCTACGAGAAACCGCTGCCGCTCGACCTCATTCCCTACATCCAGCGCACCGACGACTACCTGCCGGTCGGGACCGCGTTCGCGATCGGCGACGGCCGCTACGTCTCGGCGGTGCACGTGTTCGCGGGCGGCATGAGCAGCCAGTTCGGCGCGCCGAAGCTGCGCGACGGCGCGAACCATGTCTACGAGATCGACCAGATCCTGAAGGCCTCGCTCCACGAGGACTTCGTGGTGTTCTCGCTCAAGGACGATCCGCACACCCCGGCATTCGAGATCAATCTCAAGCCGACGCTCAATGAGACCGTCTACGCGGTGGGCAACGCGCACGGCGAGGGCGTGGTGGTGCGCGACGGCCTGTATACCTCCGACACGCCCGAGCAGCAGGACGGCCGCTGGAAGTGGCTGCGCTTCTCCGCGGCCGCTTCGCCGGGCAACAGCGGCGGACCGCTGCTCGACGCGCAGGGGCGCGCCATCGGGGTCGTGTTGCGCAAGTCAGCCAACGAGAATCTCAACTACGCGGTCTCGATCGCGCAGGTGGTCAACGCGAAGGAGGGCGTGGCGACGGTCGACACCAAGATGCACTACCGCTTGCCGATCATGGAGACCATGGAAACCGCGCCGATGCGCCAGGAGTTCGCGCTGCCGCTCAGTTTCGGCGAGTTCGACCGCGTCGTGACCGGCTACTTCGAGCAGTTCTCGGACGGCTTGCAGAAAGAGCTGCTGCGCAAGAACACGGAGCGCGTGTTTCCGCACGGCGCAGGGTCAGCGATGCTGCTGCACAGCGTGTATACGGCGGGATTTCCACACCTGATCGCGCAAAAGGCCGACGGGACATGGGACGTGTTCTATCCCGACAACATCGCGGACGCGGAGTTGCCGAAGAACGGCTACATCTCGCATGGCACGCAGGCGAGCTGCGTCTGGGCGCGCGTGCGCCGGCCCGACGATGTGACCGCACAGGCGCTGTACGGCGACTCGAAGCTGTATGCCGACTGGCTCCTCAAGGCGATCACGGTGCAAAGGCGCGTCGGCCCGGAGAGCGTGCGGATAATCTCCTTCGGCAGCGCGCGTCAGGAATCGATCCACACCGACAGTTACGGGCGCAAGTGGCAGTTGCGCACGTGGCCGATCGAGTACAACGACACCACCGCCATCTCGCTCGCGCTACCGACGCCCGAGGGCTACGTCGCGATGCTGCGCACCGTGTCGACGCAGGCCGTCGAAGGCGCGCTCTCGGAGATGCGTGTGCTGACCGATTTCGTATACGCCTCGTACGGTGGCTCGCTGGCGCAATGGCGCGAGTTCCTGGCGGCAAGGGAGCTCCTGCCGGACGCGTTTGCGAAGATCGACATCGACTTCGAGTACGACCAGCACTTCCGTTACCAGTCGAAGCGCCTGAAGCTCGCGTACACGCGCGATCTGCAGAAAATCACCAGGGACAGCTACCTGACCCTGAGCTTCACCTACTTCGACGAAAACGGCGCCACGGTCTGGGACGTCGGCGGCATTTCGCTCATGGAGGATATCCATGGCGACAACATGTTCGCCGTGTCGCGTCGTCCGAAGCCCGCCCAGTCGATGCCCGATTCCGACAAGAGCGACTGGGACAAGCTTGCTGCGCGGCAATTTCCGTACAACGCCACGCCCATCGCCGACGACGGCACCACGGCGATCCACAGCCTGTTCAACGCCGGCACGCCGTCGGGCGAAGCGCCGGCCGCGGTCGCGGAGCCGGTGATCTACTCGGTCACCTACGTGGCCGAGGGCGAGCAGGGCCAGGACAGGATGAATTCTTCTCTCGGCGCGCTCATGCAGGGTGTGAGCATTCTCGAGCACTGATCGCTCGGCCCACGCCGACGGGCACACGCACAGGAACTGCAAGCGGGGGACTCCGTCCAAGCAACGGAACCAGTTTCCCAACGTGGGCCCGATGGGTGCATCGAACAACGGACTGTTCGCGCCGCGATGCTGGCGCCTGGCGGTCCTGACAGTACTGGCGCTCGCCGTGGTCGTCGCGGCGTTCGCGATTTCGGGCCGCACCTATCGGTTGCGCAACGTTGCCGAACACATCGAGCGCCCCGCATCACGGCTGCTGGGATTCGACGTGTCGATCCGCGGTCCGGCGTACGTTCGGCTGTCGCTGCCTCCCGTGCTGACCTTGCGCGATGTCCACTTGCGTGACGCACATGGCCGGGGTGGCGCCGAGGCTCTGGTGGTGCGCGATGTGAGCATGCGCTTCGATCCATGGTCGCTCGTTCGGGATCGCTGGTCGATCACGCGGCTCGAATTGACGGACGCGCGAATATGCGTGTCTTTGCCCCGCGGGTCAGCGTGCGACTGGCGCCAGGCGCTCACCGCGATCGATCGCATCACCAACATCGACCACCTCACGATCCGGCGGGTCAGGGTCCGTTGCACGGGCGGGGCGTGCGGCGAAGCACTCGAGCGACAGGTCGGCATGATTCGCGCAAACCTGTCAGCACGTCGCGACATGCAACTGTCCGTCTATGAACAGGAGAAGGAGCAGGATGTGCCGGTGCTGGAAGTCACGGCCGCGCCCTGGAGCGTATTTCGCTCGGATCGCCCGTGGCGCGTGCGTGGGAGCCTGCGCCCGGGCGACGCCGAAGTTGACTTCGCGGGCGTGATCCAGCACCCGCGCGAGTTGGCCGGCGCGAATCTCGACTTCGACGCGCGCACCGACCTCGGTCGCTGGCACGAGGTCGCGCTGGGCAAGTTGCGCGTCCATGGTGACCTGGCCGAGGAAGCGCGTGGCTATCGCCTACTGATCGAAGAAGGACAGTGGGGCACCGGGACCGTGCGCGGCGAGGTGCACGTCCGGCGTTCCGATCCGGGCTGGGCGATTGACGGAAGCGTGGTCGCGCACCACCTCGATCTCGATCCCTGGGTCGACGCGCCGACGCAGGGCGAGGCGGCCGGCGGTTATGCGAACGTCGACGTGCGCTTCACGACGTCGGGAAGCAGCGTGGAGGGCTGGCGCGAACACCTGCGCGGCCGCGCCGTGATCGCGGCGGGGCCCGCGGAACTGCCGATCGAGCAGGTCGAGCGGTGGTCCAAGGGGTTTCTCAAGTTCGTGTTCGCACTACCAGCCGAAGGCGCGGCCACGCGGATCAAGTGCATGCGGGGCGAGTTCGACCTCCGCGGCGTTCAGGCTGTGACCCACAACATGCGGATCGACACCGTGACGACGCAGATGCGTGCGGCGGGCTCTTTGTCCTTGCGCAATGGCCGGATGGACTTTCTCGTCAAGCCGCATCTCAACAAGGGTCCCCTCAAGGACGCGCCCCTGGTCGCGGTCTCCGGCGAGATCGAACAGCCGGTCACGCGGCTCGCGTCTCGCGACGAATCGGCCAGGTCGGAGGCTGAGTTCGCGCGGATGCCTGTTGCAGCCCCTGATTCGAACCGCCCGTGCGGGTAGGCGATTGCCAGGAACGGCCAAAGGCTGGGGCGCCGATCGAACCAAAGTGAGGTGAGCGCGCCGCGGGAGTACGCTATCGTTCACCGGATAGAGGGATTGCCGCCCGGCAGTCTTCGAACGACGGGAACTCCCATGACCAGACATGAAGACATCCTCGCGACGGTGGGCCGCACGCCGGTCGTCCGGATCAACAAATTGGCCCCCACGCACGTGGAGCTCTACGTGAAGGTGGAAGCCTTCAACCCCATGGGGTCGGTGAAGGACCGGTTGGCGCTCGGCGTCATCGAGGACGCAGAACGCACCGGGAAACTGCGGCCCGGCCAAACCGTGATCGAGGCGACCAGCGGCAACACCGGCATCGGGCTCGCGATGGTGTGCGCGGTGAAGGGCTATCCGCTCGTCGTGACGATGGCGGAGAACTTCAGCGTGGAACGCCGCAAGCTCATGCGCTTCCTGGGCGCCAAGGTGGTGCTCACACCCGCGGCGCTCAAGGGCAGCGGCATGCTCGCCAAGGCGGTCGAGCTCGCGCAGGCGCATGACTGGTTCCTGTGCCGCCAGTTCGAGAACGAGGCCAACGCCGACATGCATTCGCGCACCACCGCGCAGGAAATCGTCGCCGACTTCGCCGGCGACCGCCTCGATTATTTCGTCACCGGTTACGGCACCGGCGGTACGCTCAAGGGTGTCGGGCGGGTGCTGCGCAAGGAGCGTCCGGACACCAAAGTGGTGGTGTGCGAGCCCGATAATTCGCAGGTCCTCGGCAGCCGCATTCCCCAGGCGCGCGCCGCCGACGGCGCGCCCGCGGGCAGCCATCCGAACTTCCGGCCCCACCTCATGCAGGGTTGGAGCCCCGATTTCATTCCGAAGCTCACTGAAGACGCGGTCGCGCTGGAGCTCGTCGACCAGATCATCCCCATCAACGGCAACGACGCCCTGAAGATGTCGCGCGAGCTCGCGCAGAAGGAAGGCATCTTCGTCGGCATCACGGCCGGTGCGACCTTCGCCGGCGCTCTGAAAATCGCCGAGTCGGCGCCGCCGGGCACCAAGTTGCTGTGCATGCTGCCCGACACGGGCGAGCGCTACCTCACCACGACGCTGTTCGCGGACATTCCCGCGGACATGACCGAAGAGGAGATCGACATCTCCAGGTCAACTCCCAACTATCGCTTCGACGTGAGTGCGGCGCCCGCTCCGGCACCGCAGGCCGCGAGCACGCCGGCCCCGCAACCGGTCGCGGCCGAAGCCGAGGCATTCGTCAACAAGGTGATCAACGATCCGGCGCGGCCGGTGGTGATGTTCGCGCTCGAGTGGTGTGAGTTCTGCTGGGCGGTGCGCAAGATGTTCGGCCGCTACAGGATTCCGTACCGCTCCGTCGACCTCGATTCGGTCGAATACCAGAAGGACAACCTCGGTGGAAAAGTCCGGGCAGCGCTCACCGCCCGGACGTCGATGGCGACCATCCCGCAGATCTTCGTTAGCGGCGAGCTGATCGGCGGCTCTACGGATCTCTTCAATGCCTGGAAAGAGGGGCGTGTGCAGAATCTGCTGGCGAACGCGCGCGTGCAGTACGATCAGAGCATCAACGTCGATCCCTACTCATTCCTTCCGACTTGGCTGCATCCGCGCTGACACGGACTTGCTCTCGAGGAAACGCTGCGCGCTGACGCGCACCTCGTCGGGCGGCAGGCGCGCGAGCTCGGCCAGGGAGCGGCCGCGGGCGAGCTCCTGCGCGAGCCGGTAACCGAGGTAGTAACCGGCGCGCGGCGGTGGCCCGTCGCCCGATGCACCGGCGGTGAACCAGCGCGCATAGGGCTTGCCGCCCGTCTCCTCGAGCTCGCCCAGCAGGAGCGCCGCCCAGTGGGCGAGGTTGCGCTCCACCTGGACATCGAGGTCGCGCGGATACCAGAAGATCTGTGCGGGCGTGAGCTCGGGATTGAGCTCGTGGCTCACGTAGGTCGCCAGCCCTTCGTTCCAGAGCGCCCACCAGACCAGCGTCTCCGGAGGTTCGTCGAGGCCGAGCACCTGGCTCTGGTAGAGGTGAAACAGTTCATGCTGGAAGAAGCCCGGCATGTCCTCCGGCGCGTGAAACAGCGCGATCATGTCCATGCCGAACAACAGCCGCGCGCGGCCATCGCTGCCGCGGTAGGTGCGGCCGTCGAAACTGAACAGCGACGGGCCGAACGCAACGAACGTGTCGCAACTGAAGTCCGGGAACTCGGCCATGAAGCGCCGCTGCGCGCGCGCGAACAATTCGCCGACCGAGGTGCCGGTCTGGAGCATGCGTTCTTCGGTGAGCGGCGGATAGCCGGGGACGGTCGGCCAGCTGGCGGGATTGAAGAGTCGCGCGGCTTCGTCCGTGAGCGCGCTCAAGTCTCCAAAAACTTCCGTCGCATAGTAGTCGGGGTGAGCCGCCACGAAGTCCCGGACGAAGACCTGGCCGCGCGCTTTGGCGCCGAGCGACTCAGTCCGCTCCTTGAGCGCGAAGAAGTCCGGCATGAGATCCTCGTAAGCACAGAGACCTTCCGCGGCGTTGACGGGGCACGCCGCGATCGCGAGCATCAGTGCCGCGGCGGTCGAGCAGATGACTTTCATTTCACTCCAGGGGCCGTTACCTCGCCGCCTGCGCGGCTCACGCGATTTTCTCCGGCTCACGCCGCGCGCCGCAAGCGGCTATTGACAAGGCGCGAGCGTCGCCCGAATCATCGACCGCGCCGGAACGCCAACGAGACTGCAAAGGAGCCCTGATGCGCGCGTATCGGATGCTGCAGATCACCCGGTCCTGGATTTTCGTGGTCGCGCTCGCCGCCGTGATGTCGGCTGCAGCCGACACCCGCCGTGCAGGCGCAGACCTGCAGCTGGCGAGTCCCGAAACGGTGGGATTTTCGCTCGAGCGGCTCAAGCGGCTCGACGCGGCGATGCAAGCGGCTGTAGACCGCGGGCAGTTTGCCGGCGTCGTCACGCTGGCGGCGCGCCACGGGAAACTCATCCACACCAAGGCCTACGGCCAGCAGGACATCGCCAGTGCCAAGCCGATGTCGACGAACGCGATCTTCCGCATCTATTCGATGACCAAGTCTGTCATCGGCGTGGCGATGATGATCCTGTACGAGGAAGGCAAGTGGCACCCGGACGATCCCGTGACCAAGTTCGTGCCGCAATTTGCCGATCTCAAGGTCTTTACCGGTCTCGATGCCAAGGGCAAGCCCATTCTCGAGGCGCCCCGGCATCCACCCACGATGGGCGAGCTGATGACGCACACCGCGGGCTTCGCTTACGGTGTCTTTGGCGACACCTGGGTCGATCAGCAATACGAGAAGGACATTCTTTCGCGCCAGGACTTCGTCTTCAAGACGGCGAACCTGCAGGAGCTGATCGACAAGCTGGCGCGCATTCCCTTGCTGCATCAACCGGGCACGCGCTGGGAGTACAGTCTCGCGGTCGACGTTCAGGCCTACATCATCGAGAGACTTTCCGGAAGGCCGGTGCCGGATTTCCTGCGCGAGCGGATTTTTCGCCCCCTCGGCATGCGCGACACGGACTATTTCGTGCCGGCAGACAAGCTGTCCAGGCTCGCCACGCTCTATCAGTTCGATGCGGTCAAGAAGGCGCTGGTGGTTCGGGACCAACCGCCAGACCCCGCCGCTTTGCCGTCCATGACACCCGGCGGCTTCGGCGTGTACTCGACTGCGATCGACATCTTGCGCTTCGCGCAAATGTTGTTGAATCGAGGTGAGCTCGACGGCGTGCGCATTCTCGCGCCGCGCACCGTCGACCTCATGCGCAGCGACCAGCTGTCGGACGCGATCCGCAACGCCGCGCCTGCCGTCGGGCCACGACTCGTCCGCCCGGGAATCGGGTTCGGCTACGACTTTGGCGTTCACACCGACCCCTTCCTGGTGGGAGCCCTGTCGGGCACGGGCACGTTCTACTGGGCCGGTGCCGCGGGCACCTGGTTCTGGATCGATCCGCAATTCGACCTGGTGTTCGTCGGGATGACACACACGTGGTTCGACCTGAGCCTGATCGAGGTCGCGCGCGCCACCTTCTACCAGGCGCTGGTCGATCCTGAGGAATGAGCCCTCGTGGGCATGACTGCGGCCGATGACCTGCTCGAGCTCTCCGCGGTCGAGGTGGTCGAGCAGATCCGGCAGGGCACGCTGCGCGCCGAGGCACTTGCCGATCGTTGCCTCGCGCGTGCACGCGAGCTCGAGTCTCTCAACGCGGTAACCTGGGTCGACGCGGCGCGCGTGCGCGATGAGGCGCGCGCCATCGATGCCCGGCGTGCCAGGGGCGAGCCCCTCGGGCGGCTGGACGGTCTGCCGGTCATCATCAAGGACAACATCGACGTCGCCGGCACGCCGAACACGGCAGGCTCGCCCGCGCTCAAGGACAACATCGCAAGGCAGCACGCGCCGGTCGTGCAGCGGTTGCTCGACGCCGGTGCGATTCTCTTTGCGCGTGCCAACATGCACGAGCTTGCCGGCGGGGCCACGTCCAGCAACCCGAGCTACGGTCCCGTGCGCAATCCCTACGATCGCACGCGCGTTCCGGGCGGCTCGAGCGGCGGAACCGCGGCGGCGCTGGCGGCTCGCATCGTCCCCGCGGGACTCGGCAGCGACACGGCGGGCTCGGTGCGCATCCCGGCAGCGCTGAGCGGCACCGCCGCCCTGCGCCCGACGATCCTGCCCAGGAAGCTCTATCCGGACGGCGGAGTGGTGCCGCTCGCGCTCGATCTCGACACCGTGGGACCGATGGCGCGTACCGTCGCCGATGTGGCGCTCCTGCATGCGGCAATCACGGGCGAGCGCGTGACACCGCTCGCGAACCTGCGCAACGTGCGCATCGGCGTTCCACACCGGCCCTACTGGGAAGATCTCGAGCCCGAAGTCGAGCGCGTGTCGCGTGACGCCCTGGAACGCCTGCGCGCCGCGGGCGCGCTGCTCGTCGATATCGACACCGAGAGCTACTATCCCGCGGCCACGCTGCTCTACCGCATGCTGGTCTTGAACGGCATCAAGGGCGACCTGCGGCCCTACCTCGCGAGCATCGGCGCGCAGCTGCGCATCGAGGATGTGATTGCGCGCATCGCGAGCAAGGACACCAGGACGCTGTTCGAGACCGCGCGCGACTTCGACACGCCACCCACGACGCTCGCGGAAGGGCGCACGACGCTGCGCCGGCAACTCGCGGCGAGTTACGAGGCGATCTTCCGCAACCAGCGCATTGCCGCGATCGTTTTTCCCACGGAGCCAATCGTCGCGCCGCTGATCAAGGCGGGCGGCGACCTGCGCGAAGACGAGATCGAGCTCAACGGCCGCGGCGTGAGCAAGATCCTCACCTTGGTCCGCAATACCCACGTTACGGGCGCGCTCGGCGTACCGGGCATCAGCTTGCCCGCGGGCCTCAGCCGGCAGGGGCTGCCGGTGGGACTCGAGTTCGACGGCCTGGCAGGACGCGACAGCGAGCTGCTCGCGCTCGGCATCGCGGTCGAGAGCGTGCTCGGGCGATTGGCGGCACCACCCCTCACCCCAGCCCTCTCCCCATAGGGGCGAGGGGGCAAGAGTCTTTCTCCCTCTCCCGCTTGCGGGAGAGGGTCGGGGTGAGGGCTCAGAACAGGCCGGTGATCTTGCCTGCGTCGTCGACGTCGATCGAGTTCGCGGCCGGCACGCGCGGCAATCCGGGCATCGTCATGATGTCGCCGCAGATCATCACCACGAACTCCGCACCCGCCGCGAGTCGCACCTCGCGAACGTTGACGACGTGCCCGGTGGGCGCGCCGCGCAGTCGCGGATCGGTCGAGAACGAGTATTGCGTCTTGGCGACGCACACCGGGTAGTGGCCGTAGCCCGATTCCTGCAGTTGCTTGATCTTCTCGCGCACCTTGCTGTCGGCCGTGATCTCGGACGCGCCGTAGATGCGCTTCGCGATGATCTTCATCTTGTCCCACAGCGTCGCCTGCTCGTCGTACACGAACTTGAAGTAGTTGGCGTGTTCGCAGAGCTCGACCACTTCCTTCGCGATGTCGGCCGCGCCCTTGCTGCCTTCCGCGTAATGCCGGGCCACCATCACCTTGATGCCGTGATGCGAGGCGCGATCCATCAGCCAGTGCAGCTCCGCCTCGCTGTCCTCGGCGCGATGGTTGATGGCCACGATGCATGGCAGACCGTAGATGTCGCGCACGTTGTCGATGTGGCGGTCGAGGTTGGCGATGCCCTTCTGCAGCGCCGGCAGGTTCTCCTTGCCGAGATCCGGCACCTCCACGCCGCCGTGGTACTTGATCGCGCGCACCGTGGCGACGATCACGGCCGCCGCGGGCTTGAGGCCCGCCTTGCGGCACTTGATATCGACGAACTTCTCGGCGCCCAGGTCGGCGCCGAATCCTGCCTCGGTGATGACATAGTCGGCGAGCTTGAGCGCCGTCCGGGTCGCCATGACCGAATTGCAACCGTGGGCGATGTTGGCAAACGGCCCACCATGGATGAAGGCGAGATTGTTCTCGAGGGTCTGCACGATGTTGGGCGCCAGCGCGTCGCGCAGAACGGCGGCCATCGAGCCGTGCGCCTTGATGTCGCGCGCCAGCACCGGCTTCTGATCGCGCGTGTAGCCCACCACGATCTTGCCCAGGCGCTCCTTCAGGTCCCCGAGACTGGTCGCGAGACAGAAGATCGCCATGACTTCCGAGGCCACCACGATGTCGAAGCCATCCTGGCGTGGGAAGCCATTGGCAGGGCCGCCGAGACCCGCGGTGATGTCGCGCAGCGACCGGTCGTTCACGTCGAGCACGCGACGCCAGGTCACGCGGCGCAGGTCGAGCCCCAGCTCGTTGCCCCAGTGAATGTGGTTGTCGATGAGGGCCGCGAGCAGGTTGTTGGCGAGCCCGATCGCCGAGAAATCGCCGGTGAAATGCAGGTTGATGTCCTCCATGGGCACGACCTGGGCGTAGCCGCCGCCCGCGGCACCGCCCTTCATGCCGAAAACCGGCCCCAGCGCCGGTTCCCGCAGGCAGATCACGGCCTTCTTGCCGATCCGGTTGAGCGCATCCCCCAGGCCCACGGTCATCGTGGTCTTGCCTTCGCCCGCCGGTGTGGGCGAGATGGCGGTCACGAGGACCAGCTTCCCGTCGGGCCGGTTGTCGATGTGCTCGCAATAGTCGAGCGAGAGCTTGGCCTTGTAGGGGCCGTAGGCGTGCAGGTGCTTTTCGGGGATCCCCAGCCGCTCCACCGCCAGTGGGACGATGGGCTTCATCTTCGCGTGTTGGGCAATTTCGATATTGCTCAGTGGGACGCCGCCACGTTTCTCTGCAGACATAAGTCGTCGTTGCTCCCGTTGTGGTCAGCGCGAACACATAACATGCTTTCGCCGCACTCCGCCACAGGTCACAATCCGTACTCCCCACGTCACCCACGGACTCGCCATGGCCATCTCGATGTACGACTTCTCGGTCAAGACCTTCACCCGGATGCTCACCAACCTCTCGGCATTCATCGACAAGGCCGTGGCGCATGCCGAGACGAAAAAGTTCGATGGCAAGGTGCTGTTCGAGGCACGGCTCGCGCCCGACATGTTCCCGTTCGCCTCCCAGGTGCGCATCGCCTGCGACTTCGCGAAAGGTGGCGCCGCGCGCCTGGCGGGTCTCGAGCCGCCGAAGCACGAGGACAACGAGACCACGCTCGCCGAGCTCAAGGCGCGCATCGCCAGGTGCCTCGACTTCGTGCGCTCGGTGAAGCCGGAGCAACTCGCGGGATCCGAGGACCGCGACATCACCCACGTGCTGCGCACCTTCACGCTCAACATGAAGGGGCTGCCGTACCTGACGTCGTTCGTGTTACCGAACTTCTATTTCCACGTGACGACCGCCTACGCGATCCTGCGCCACAATGGCGTCGAGCTCGGCAAGCGCGACTTCGTGGGCCCGCCGGACGCCTGAGTGGCTTCAGGGTGAGGCGAGCGCTGCCGCGATGTCGCGGCTGTGAGCCTTGCGCAGGGCCACGCACAGATCGATGGCCTCGAGCGCGCGCGCGAGCTCGAGCTCGCCCGTCCCGAGCTGCCGGACCTGCGGCGTGAGAACCTGCTCGATACTGGCGCGCTGGGCCGGGTCGCAGAAATTGCCCACCGGCCCGAACGTGGCGGCGCGCGCGAAGCCCGGCATGCGATCGAGCAACGCGTCGGCGTTCTGCCGATACCACGTCCAGGTATCGTTGCGCGTCACCGGCGACCCGAACTGCGCGTAGATGATCGCGAACAATTCGTCGATGCGGGCGCGTTCATCGAGGAGGAAGGCACGTGCCTTGAGCGCGACCTCCGGGTCCTCGGCGGCACCCAGCGCCTCCGCGGCGTCGCTGCGCCACAGCCCGTCATCGCTCTCGGTGAGTCGCCGCAGCAGCTCGTCGGCGAAAGCCTTGCCGTCTTCCTGCACCGCTACGGTCCAGGCCTGCTGCCGGACCCCGGTATCGAGTGCCTCGGGCTGATCGAGCGACGCGCGCGCCGCGCGGGCCAGAACGTGCCGCGTTTCCGGATCGCGCGCATGTACGCCGACCAGCGTCACGAGCGTCTGCCGCAACAACTGCTCATCGGCTGACCGGCTCGCGTACGCGCCGGCTCGCGGGTCCAGGCCGATGTCCTGCAGGCGCGGCTTGTAGATATCCGCCAGCGCCCGTTCGAGTGCGGCACGCTGCGAGGTGTCGAGCACGCGGTTGTTGAGCTTGACGAGCTCCAGTCCCAGCGCGGTGGAGACCTGGCGGGCCGGGTGAGTCGAGAGGCTCCGGGCGGCCGCGAGCAGCTGTTCGAGCGTGAGACCGCCCGCCTTGAAGCTTGCGGCAAGGCTGTCGGCCAGCGCCAGGCCTTCACCTTCCGACAGCGAGCCGGCACGCGCGAGCAGCGTCTTGAGCGCCGCGGGCTCGAGCGCGAAGCGATAGTAGCCGGCGCCGCCGGCATTCGGCAGGATCGCGAGCTCGCTTGAGCCCTGCGCCACATCGAGGGTCGCCTTCTCCCCGTTCATCAGAGTGCAGACTTTCTGAGGCTCTGTCTCGGTGAGCAGCGTTGCGCAGAACGGGATCCTCCAGAGCGCGCCTGGCGGGATCTTCGAGCCGACCGGGCGATAACGCGACTGCGAGAGCTCGATGCGCTTGCCGTCCGGCGCGAGACGCACGCTAACCAGCGGCACGCCGGGTTGGTCGACAAAAGTTCGGAAGGCGTCGACGACCGCCGGCTGGTTGGCCGCCTGGGCGAGGGCGCGGAAGAAATCCTGGGCATCGGCGTTGCCGTGTGGATGAGCGCGCAGGTGCTGCTGGATGCCGCGCCGGAACACTTCCTCGCCGAGGTAGGACTCGAACATCGCCAGCACACCGCCCCCCTTGAGGTAGGTGATGGCGTCGAAGGTGCTGTTGATGCGCGTGTTGTCGTCGATCGGCTCGCGGATCGGCCGGCCGGCGAGCTGCGAGTCGAGGTTCATCGCGTGGAGAGCGTCGATCGTCAGGGTCGCGCTCACGCCCAGGTCCGGACGCCAGGCGTGTGCGATCTTGACGCCGGCCCATTCCGCAAACGATTCGTTGAGCCAGATGTCGTCCCACCACACGGGCGTCACCAGGTCGCCGAACCAGTGATGCGCGATCTCGTGTGCGTTGACGATGCCGAAGCTGCGGATCTGCTGCAGTGGTGCGTCGGGCGCCAGCAGGATCAGGTTCTCGCTGAAGAGAATGGCGCCCGCATTCTCCATCGCTCCGCCCATCTGCGTGGACGCGATGAGATCGAGCTTCGGGTATGGGTAGGCCATGCCGAAGTAGTCCTCGAACCGGCGCACGAGCTCCGGTGTCTCTTTAAGCGCATACGCGAAGTTCTGGCCCTGTCCACGCCGCGTGATACCCCGCAACGGCAGCGGAACGTGGCGAATCGAGCTGGGCGGGAGCGAGGGTGCGCCCACGACTTCGAGTGGCCCGACCGCGAGCGCGACCAGGTAGGTCGGCAGGGGCAGGGTCGGCGCGAAAACGTGCTTCACGCGCCCGTCGCCTTGCGGCGTCATCGAGGTGATCGACGCGTTCGCGATCACCTTGTTGTTCTCGGGCGTGATGACCGTGACTTCGAAGGGCGTCTTGAAGCGCGGCTCGTCGAATCCCGGGAACGCTCGCCGAGCGTCGATCGGCTCCATCTGCGTGAATACGTACCAATCCTCGCCCACCTGCTCACGAAAGAGACCCTCGGCGCCCGTGTTGAACGGTGCCGTGTAGCGGATCCGCAGCGTGGCGGGTCCCGCGGGCGCGTCCTCGTCCAGGTCGAGACGCGCAACGCCGGAGACCGGGTCAACCTGTGTGTAGTGCGCGGCCCGGGATTGCCCCGCGACTTCAAACGTCGCCTCCGACACCGACAGGCGATTGCCGTGCAGCCAGATGCGGCGCGTCGTTTCATTCAGACGCAGCGCGATCTCGGTCGTGCCGGAGAAGTCGGGCTGCGTGGGGTCGATCTCGAACGTGAGGCGGTAACGCTCCGGTGTGACGGTGGCGGGCAACTTGCCGCGCGGATACGCCTCGTCGGCGGCTGTGGACGGCTCCACTCCGCCAGCGGTGGTGGCGACCAGGAGCAGGGCGAGGGCCTGTGTGAATGACGACGCGATCGACACACGGGCAAGCATGGAGCGCCTCCGGCGGCGGGACGAAGCGCTCATTATCGTCGGGTGCACCGGCTTGCTACTACTCCCCCGGTGTAACAGGCCGCAGCTACTGCTTATCGAGCTCCAACAGGGCCAGCTTGACGGCTTGCAGCCGCGGCAGGTCTCCCGGCTGGCCGGTCATGTTTTCGCTTTCGGCCTTCGACAGCAGCTCCGCATCGAGCGCCCAGGACTCGAGGATTTTCTTCTTCTCGTCCTTCGTAAAGCGCTTGTCGGACACGACGTCCATCGGCGCCACGAAGTGCTCCCATGGATCCTTGACCAGGTGGTCGAAGTTCAGTTGGCCGGCCATTTATCTCGTCCCCACACGTGTGTTTGCATCCGTGACGCGCCAGATCACATTGCCGACGTCATCCGCGACCAGCAATGCGCCACGCTTGTCGATCGCCACGCCCACCGGCCGTCCCTGCGCATGACCGTCCTGGTCAACGAAGCCGGTCAGCACTTCGACCGCCTCGCCCGCAGGCCTGCCGGCGCTGAAGGGCACGAACAACACCTGGTAGCCGCTACGGGGCTTGCGATTCCACGAGCCGTGCTGGCCCACGAACATGCCCTCCTTGAAGGCGGCCGGCAGGCTCGTGCCCTCGGCGGAGGCGAGTCCCAGCGAGGCAGTATGCGGTCCGAGCGCATAGTCGGGCTTTAGCGCCTTCGCGACCAGGTCGGGGCGCGCGGGTTCGACGCGCTCGTCGACGTACTGCCCGTAGTAGCTGTAGGGCCAGCCGTAGAAGCCGCCGTCGCGTACCGAAGTCAGGTAGTCCGGCACCAGGTCACCGCCGAGCTCATCGCGCTCGTTGACGACCGTCCACAGCACGCCCTGGTGCCACACCATGCCATTGGGATTGCGCAGACCGCTCGCAAACACGCGACGCTCGCCGGTCTTCGCATCGACTTCGAGGATCGCGGCGCGCTCTTCCTCTTTCTCCATGCCGTGCTCGGCCACATTGCTGTTCGAGCCCACGGTGACATAGAGCTTGCTGCCATCCTCGCTGGCGATGACATTCTTGGTCCAGTGGTGATTGAGCGGCCCACCCGGCAGATCGGTCACCTTGGTGCCACTCGCCGTGATCTGCGTCTGACCGGCGGTGTACGGAAAGCGCACCAGCGCATCGGTGTTGGCCACATAGAAGTCGTTGCCGACCAGTGTCATGCCGAAGGGTGAGTTCAGGCCCTTGAGAAACTCGGAGCGAATGTCGGCGACGCCGTCGCCATTGGTGTCACGCAGGAGCGTGATGCGATTGGCGCTCGGGGTCGCGGCGCCCGCCTGCTTCATCGCCCTCTTCATGAACCAACCCTTGATGCCCTTGCCATCCTCGGGTCGCGGCGGTGCGTTGGTTTCGGCGACCAGCACGTCGCCATTCGGCAGCACATACAGCCAACGCGGATGATCCAGGTCATCGGCGAAGGCCACGACGCTGGTGCCCTGGGCCGCCACTGGCTTGGCGCCCGACACCCAGCCCTTCGCGGGCGCGATCTCGACCGTCGGGATGATTTCTTGCTTGGGCTCGGGGAGCGTGGGATCCGGGCCTCTGCCCGCGGATTCCGGCAGCCTGGCCGTAGTGCCGCACGCGGCGATGGTCACGGCGAAAAGAAACAGCAGCATCCCGCGTTCGATGCGCAACGGTCCACTCCTTGGAAACACCTCACTCTTCCTTGCAAAACTTGCACGCGATCGCCGGCAGCGCTTGCCCGGTGAGGCAGTTCCGCTGGTGGAGAGTTCACCGTGCGGAGGCTGCTATTCTTCGCCGAGACGGCCGTGAAAGGGCCGCATTTGGGGGTTGTCCATGAGGTGGTTGCCGCTGCTGATCCTGCTGGTGATCGCGGTCGCGGGATTGCGGGTGTACCTGACGGCGCGTCGCCGCAAGGCGACGCGCCGCGAAGACTGGGATGCGAAACTCATCCGTCAGCTGCGTGAGCAGGGGCTCGATCCCTTCGCGGCACACGAAGTCGATTTTTTCTTCGACCTGCCCAATCACGGCGCGGCGCGGGCGGTCTCGGAGAAGCTCAAGACCGAGGGCTTTTCCACCGACATGAGTGCGCATTCGGACAGTGACAGCGAGCGCATCAGCCTGCATGCGCGCAAGTCGATGCGGCTCGTGACGGAGGAGGTCACTGCGCTGTCGGAACGCTTCAAGTCACTGGCCGAGGGACTCGGCGGTCGCTACGACGGCTGGACCGTGAGACGCGGCGCCTGAGCCGCCGGGCCGGCGGGCTCCGTTGACATAACCCGCTCTTATCTATTTGCCCCCATGGCTGCGAGCCGTCTTTCCAAGTCCAGGCTGCTGTCCTTCCTGCAATGCCCGAAGCGCCTGTGGCTCGAGGCTCATCGGCCGGAGCTCGCCCAGATCACCGCGGCGCGGCAGGCGCTCTTCGATACCGGTCACCGCGTCGGTGAAGTCGCGCGCATGCTCTACAGCCGGGGACGCCAGGTGCGCGTCGAGTACACGCACGATCTCGCGAGCGCGCCGGTCAACGCACAATTGTCACTCTTTCCTCCCCCTGGCCCGCCTGCGCGAGAGGGCGGAGGCGAGGGGCCAGGCCGTAACCTCGTCTATTTCGAAGCGACCTTCGAGCACGGCGGCGTGCTCATCCGCACGGATGTCCTCGAGCAGTCCGCTGCCGGCACGCGGCTCGTCGAAGTGAAGGCCGCTGCGCAGATGAAGGACGAGTATCTACCGGACGTCGCCATCCAGACCTGGGTGCTCGAGGGCGCGGGCGTGCGCGTCAACGACGTGGCGCTCGCGCACATCAACGACCAGTTCGTCTACCGCGGCGGTGGCGAGTACCAGGGGCTGCTGGTCGAGCAGCCGATGAGCGACCTCGCACGCCGCGTGGCGCCGCGCGTGCCGGAATGGTCGGGCGATGCCGCGAAGGTGATCGCGGGCCCCGAGCCCGCCACTCCGATCGGGCAGCGGTGCCGCACGCCGTTCGAGTGTCCTTACATTCACTACTGCTGGCCCAGGACAGAGTATCCGCTGAACGTGTTGCCGAAGCTGGGTCCCAGACTCGATGAGTACGTCGCGCGCGGTTATCGCGATGTGCGTGACGTGCCGGAGAGTGAAGTGAGCGGTGAGGCGCGAGTGCGCGTGTGGCGTGCAACGCTCGCCAATCGCGCGGAGATCGCCCCTGACCTGCGCGCGCAGTTGCGTGGGATCCGCTATCCACGTTTCTACCTCGACTTCGAGACTATCAGCCACGCCATCCCGATCTGGCCCGGTACGCGCCCCTACCAGGCGATTCCGTACCAGTGGTCAGTCCACGTGGAGCAGGCCTCCGGCGCGGTGGAGCACGTCGAGCACCTGGATCTCACCGGCGAGCTGCCGGCGCGAGCGCTGACGCAACGGCTCTTGGCGGCCCTCGGCGATGAAGGCGCGATCGTCACGTACTCGGACTACGAGCGGCAGTGCCTGCGTACCCTGGGGCACCTCGTACCGATGCTGGCCGATCGCTTGCGCGCACTCGAGCCGCGTCTCGTCGACCTGCTACCGTTGCTGCGCAGCCACTACTATCACCCGGCCATGCGCGGGAGCTGGTCGATCAAGACGGTTTTGCCGACCGTCGTGCCGCACTTGCGGTACGAGGACCTGGGAGAAGTGCGCGCAGGCGATGCCGCGCAGCGCGCCTACCTGGAGGCGATCGATCCCGCGACCACGCCGTTGCGCCGGCATGACATCGAGCTGGCGCTGCGTCGCTACTGTCGCTTCGACACCGAGGCAATGCTCGAGCTCACGCGCCGACTGAGCGCCTGATTCGTTCTCCGCGGATCGCGCGCCCGGAGGCGCTCCGGCGCGAGTACAATGGGACCCGGCGGCACCGGGTGCGGCCATTAGGCCAGGGACGTCCGGTCGCACGTATAAGCACACCTGGGCAAGAGCGATGCGGGCGTTGCGCGACGCCGCATTCGATCAGCTGAATTGGAGGAACTGCCATGACTCTGCGTATTGGCGATATTGCACCCGATTTCGAAGCCGACACCACCGAGGGGCATATTCAGTTTCACGACTGGATTGGGAACTCCTGGGCGGTGCTGTTCTCGCATCCGAAGGATTTCACGCCCGTGTGCACCACCGAGCTGGGCTACATGGCGAAGCTCAAGCCCGAGTTCGACCGGCGCAATGTCAAGGTCATTGGCCTGAGCGTCGACCCGGTCGACAGCCATGCCAAGTGGGCGCTGGACATCAAGGAGACCCAGGGCCACGCGCCCAACTACCCGATGATCGGCGACCCGGACCTCAAGGTGTCGAAGCTCTACGGGATGCTGCCCGCGGAGACACCGGGAACTTCCACGGGACGAACGCCGGCCGACAACCAGACCGTGCGCAACGTGATCGTGGTCGGGCCCGATCGCAAGATCAAGCTGATCATCGCTTACCCGATGACCACGGGGCGCAACTTCGACGAAGTGCTGCGGGTGATCGACTCGTTGCAGCTGACCGCGAAGCATCGCGTCGCGACGCCGGTGAACTGGAAGCAGGGCGAGGACGTGATCATCGCCGGCTCGGTCAGCGACGACGAGGCGAAGAAAATCTATCCGCAGGGCTGGAAGGCGCCGCGGCCGTACATCCGTATCGTGCCGCAGCCGAAGTGAAGCGGTGCGGCCGCCGGTCCTCTCGCCGCGGCCCACTCCCCTGACACCCTCTCCCGCTTGCGGGAGAGGGTGGGGTGAGGGCCGGACGTGATCTTCGAGCAGGTCGCCACCGGTGGCTGCCAGTCGTACCTCATCGGTTGCGGCGAGACCTGTTCGGCCGCGCTGATCGATCCCGAGATTCGCCAGATCGATCGTTACCAGACGCTCGCGGCGCGCGATGGCGTGCGCATCCGCTTCGTCATCGACACCCACACGCACGCGGATCACTTCTCCGCGGCGCGGCAGCTCGGCGAAACGCTAGGCGTTCCCGTGGTCATGCATCGCGAGAGCCCGGCGCCATTCGCGAGCCTGCGCCTCGACGACGGCGACATGCTCACGATCGGGCAGCTGCGGGTGCGTGCGCTGCACACACCCGGGCACACGCGTGACTCGATGTGTCTCGTGACGGAGGACCGGGTGTTCACGGGCGACACGCTGCTCATCGGCGCGACCGGTCGCACGGATCTGCCCACCGGCGATCCGGAAGCGCTGTACGAAAGCCTGTTCCACAAGGTTCTGAAGCTCGATCCCGCGCTCAAGGTATATCCCGCCCACGACTACAAGAGCCGCAGCCACTCGACTATCGCGCAGGAAATCAGCGACAACCCGCGGCTCCAGGCGCGCGATCGCGCAGCGTTCACGGCGATGATGCGCCAGCTCAACCTGACGGCGCCGACGCACCTGACCGAGGCCCTGCGCACCAACCTGAGCGGTGGAAAGACGGTCACGCAGCTCCTGTCCGAAGCCGCGGCGGTGGTGCCGTTCATGGCGCTGGAGGAACTGGATGCGCGCCTCAACGCGCAGCCCGGCGATCTGGTGGTGCTCGACGTGCGCGAGAAGGACGCCTACCGGGCGGGCCACATCCCGTTTGCACGCCACTTGCCGCGCGGCCAGCTCGAGTTGCGCGTCAACGAGGAGCTCCCGGATCCCACGGCGCGCATCGTCGTCTATTGCGAGTTCGGCAAGATCTCGACGCTGGCCGCTGCGACCCTGCGGCAACTCGGCTTCCTGCGAGCTACGGCGCTCGACGGCGGCATGAAGGCGTGGCGTGAAAGCGGTTACCGCATCGAGCTGACGGAGAACGCGTGACCCGGCTCATCGTCGGACTCGTGCTTTTCTTCGGCATACATTCGATCTCGCTGCTCGCGCTCGGATGGCGCAATCGCGTGGCCGAGCGCCTTGGCACTCGCGCCTGGCAGGCGCTCTATTCGGTGGCGTCGCTGGTCGCGTTCTACGTGCTCGTCACGGGCTTCGGCGCGGCGCGAGCGAGCGCCGCGGTGCTCTATGTGTCGCCGCCATGGCTCGGGTACGTCGCCGCACTGCTGATGTTGCCGGCCTTCACGCTGGCTCTCGCTTCCGTGCTTCCCGGTCGCATCCAGGTGCGCGCACGCCATCCGCTGCTGGAAGCGACCAAGCTCTGGGCGTTGGCGCATCTGCTGACCAATGGCAGCGTCGCCGATCTTCTGCTGTTCGGCTCCTTCCTCGTGTGGGCGATCGCTGTCCGCATCTCGCTCAAGCATCGAGCACAGCGCCCGCTCCGGACGCTCCCCGCTTCCAGGGTCAATGACGCCGTTGCCGTGGTGGGTGGACTGGCGCTCTACGCGCTGTTCGTGCTCTGGCTGCACGCGAAGTGGTTTGGAGTCTCACCCCTGCCGATTTCCTGACTGTCATCGGCGCCCTGCGTGAGGATCAACCGTGCACTACGCCGCTGCCGGAATGGCGCAGCAGGTTGAACTGGCCGTAGGTGTTCTTGAGATCCAGCTTGATGACGCCCGTGCTGCGGGTCGTGGCGCTGCCGATTTCCGCCACCTCGAACTCGATACCGTCCGGAATATTGATGCGCACGCGATGCGGCTGCCCGCTCACCGGGCTGCGGATCGGGCTGCCGGTCGATTCGAGCAGGCCCGGGATGGAGACGCTCGCGGTGCGCGCCTCGATGTCGACCTCGTAGGCGATCGGCTTGAAGATCGGCGGATGCACGGTGTCGGACATCTTGCGAAACACCCACCAGTGCGTGGCCGCTTCGGCCGTTTCCTCGCCATGGAGGATCCTCGTCAGCGCCTCGCGCTGTTGAGCGCTGGCGCTCGCGTCGATGACGACCTGCATGGCGCCTTTGCCCTCGAACACCGGACCGGGCCACGCATAGATCAGGGCTGCCTTGACGGCGTCGAGCTTGACGTCGCCGAAGTGACCTTTGTCTACGCGCAGGACTTCGAAGCCCCTGCAGTGACCATGGGTCGGCAGATCCTCGAACTGGCAGGGGCAGCCGTACGAGCAGTTGCAGCTTCCGTAGCTCGGACCTTCGACGTACCAATCGACCTGGTTCATTGAATTCACTCCTCTGCGCGCCGCTGGCCGACGCCCATCCAGGCTTCCAGCGCCTCGATCCGGCCGCGGCTCACGCTGAGCTGAGCGCCGCCCTTGAGGCGCACCGCGTAGTCGCCGCCGGCGTCACGGAGCAGGGTTTCGATTCGATCCAGGCGCACGATCGCCGAGCGGTGTATGCGAAAGAATAGCCCCGGGTTGAGCCGCTCTTCCAGCGTCTGCATGCGTTCGCGGATCAGGTAGGTCTTGTCGCCCACGTGCAGCTCGACGTACTGCCCGCTCGCGGTGACGTAGTCGATATCGGCGACCGGCACCACGCGCACCTGGCCGCGCATCTCCACCGCGATGCGTTCGAGGTAGGCCGGCACACCCGGCCGCGGCAGCGGGCGCGGCGCGTCCGACCCGGCCTGCTCGAGCAGTTGCAGCAGTTGTGCCGACAGCCGGCCGAAATCGCGCAGCTCGATCAAGCGGCGGGCGCGCTCGAAAGCCTGCTCGAAACGCTCATCGTCGAAGGGCTTCACCAGGTAGTCGAGCGCGGCCAGCTCGAAGGCCTTGAGCGCGTACTGGTCGTAGGCGGTGACGAAGATCGTCGGCGGCATGTGCTCCGCGCCGATCTCGCGTACGACCTCGAGCCCCGTCCGGCCGGGCATCTGCACATCGAGGAACACGAGGTCGGGCTTGAGGTCGCGAATGGCTGCGATCGCCGCATCGCCGCTGTCGACGGTGCCCACGATTTGCACCGGCACCGCGCGCAGCAGGTCGGCGAGCCGCTCGCGGGCGAGTGGCTCGTCGTCGACGATCAGGACGCGGATGGGCTTCGCCATCGCGTCGCGTTCAGCGCGGGGTCGCGATCCCCGCAGTGCGCAGGTCGTCGCTGGTGTGATAGGGAAGCGAAATCTCCACGATCAGTCCGCCCTCCTCAGGTGAGCGTAGCAGCAGGCTCTGATCGCTGCCGTAGAGTTGCTCGAGCCGCGCCCGCGTATTGCGCAACCCGACGCCCTCGGTCGCCGAGCCCACGCCGTCGATGCCAGGTCCATTGTCCCGCACGGACAGCAGGATGCGCTCGTCCTCGCGCCGGGCGTCGATCGCGATGTGGCCGACCCCCTCCAGTTGGCCGATGCCATGCTTGAGTGCGTTCTCCACCAGCGGCTGGAGGATCAGATTGGGTACCAGAGCGTTCTCGACACCCGACGCGATCCGGATGTCGACCTCGAGCCGCCCCTGGAAACGGATCTGCATGATTTCCAGGTAGCGGCGCAGGAAGACGACCTCCTGCGTGAGGGTCACCTCGGCCTCATCCGCGCCCTCGAGCGTGGTGCGCAGGAGCTCCGACAGACGCGCGATCATGCGGCGCACACCCTTCGGGTCGCGCTCGACCAGCGCCGACACCGCGTGCAGCGTGTTGAAGAGAAAGTGCGGATTCACCTGCGCGCGCAGCGCCGCGAGGCGCGCATCGGCCAGCTGTGCCCGCAAGTGCGCGGTATCGGCCTGCAGGCGCGCAGCCTCCTCGCGCCGCGCGCGATAGCGCATGAAATAGTCGCGCGCGAAGGCGGCGGCGAGCACCGCGATGTAGACAATGTACTCGTTCACGAACCACAGGCGGCGCACGCGCAGGAACGGCGTAACATCGACCGGCGGCGGGCGGCGCGGGATGAACAGCACCTCGAAGCGGAAGAAGCCGACGACCTGGTCGACCACGATCGCGAGCACGAGCCCGACCCCGAGGAAGAGCGTGATGCGTGCCACGCGGTTGGTGCGTTCGATGCCGTAGCGGCTCACCAGCCAGAATACGAAGGGCGTGATGGCGGCCCAGAGCGCCGACTCGATGAATGCCAGCGCGATCGGCGCCGAGGGCCACACCGGCTGCAGCCCGCGCCCGCGCGGATCGATCAGCCCGTTGACGGCCGCCAGCACCGCGATGAACGCCCAGAACGCCAGGATCAGCAGTACGTCGTTCCGCCGCAGCGAAATGCGATCCGACGCCGCCGAGTCCGGTTTCACGGCCAAGCTCATGGAGCAAGCATAGGAAACCCCGGCCCTGAGCGGCACAGGAAAGTCACGAACTGCACGCCGCGGCATACGAACGGCACCACCCCCCGACGGCGCCTCGCTAGCATGAGCGACATGAACAGCAAGCGGCTCATCATCGGCGCAGCGCTCGTGCTGCTCGCGGCTGCTGCGGCCTGGATGTATGGGAACCACGAGCGGGGCGAGGCCTCTCCCTACCGCTTCGCCGCGGTTGAGCGGGGCGACCTGGAGGCCATTGTCTCGGCGACCGGGAAGCTGAGCGCGGTGACCACCGTGCAGGTCGGGACGCAAGTGTCGGGCCAGATCGAGAAGATCCTGGTCGACTTCAACGACCGCGTGAAACAGGGCCAGTTGATCGCGCGCATCGACCCAACGCTGCAGGAGCAGACGGTGCGTGACGCGCAGGCCGGCGTCGAGCGCAACCAGGCCGAGCTCGAGCAGGCACAGCGCGAATACGACCGCAACCTCCAGCTCTTCGAGCGCAAGGTCCTCACCGAGATCGAGTTCAACACGGCGAAGTATGCGCTCGCGGTAGCGCGCGCCAATCTCAAGTCCGCGCAGGTCACGCTCGATCGCGCGCGCAAGAATCTCGCGTACACGGAGATCTACGCGCCCATCGACGGCATCGTGGTGGAGCGCAACGTCGACGTGGGACAGACCGTGGCCGCGAGCCTCAACACACCGCAGCTCTTCCTGATCGCCAACGACCTGGCGCACATGCAGATCCTCGCCGCGGTCGATGAAAGCGACATTGGCATGATCCGCAACGGCCAGCCGGTGCGATTCTCCGTGCAGGCGTATCCGAACGTGACGTTCGCGGGGACGGTACAGCAGGTGCGCCTGCAATCGGCGACGGTCGAGAACGTCGTCAACTACACGGTCGTGGTGGCGGTCGACAACCCGGACGCGAAGCTCCTTCCCGGCATGACCGCCACGGTGGAATTCGTGACGGGCTCGGTCTCGAACGCGTTGCTGGTGCCAAACGCCGCACTGCGCTTTCGTCCCACCGAGGCGATGTTCGCGCAGGCGCGCGCTGCCCGCGGCGATGCGGCAGGCGGCGCGCAACCCGAACGGCGCCAAGGCCGCGAACCTGGTGAGCGTGCCGATCGCAACAACAATTCGCCGCGCGGCAATGGCCAGCGCAGACCGAATGCCGCGATGCTCTGGTACCTCGACGACGGCGGCAGACTCGAGATGGCGCGCGCGCGCACCGGCATCACCGATGGCCAGCGCACGCAGGTCGAGAGCGACGAGCTGCGCGAGGGCTTGCAGATCATCGTGGGTGTGACGCAGGGCCTGCCGGGCAACGAGTCGTCGAGTCCCTTCCAGGCGCCGATGCAAGCCGGGCCACAGCGCCCGCCGGGGGCGTTCTGACGATGAGCGTCATCCAGGTCGAGCAGGTCACCAAGGTCTATCGCACGGGGCGCACTGAGGTGCCGGCGTTGCGCGGCGTCGATCTCACGGTCGAGCGCGGCGAAATGCTCGCGATCGTCGGTGCCTCGGGCTCGGGCAAGTCGACCCTGATGAACATCCTCGGCTGCCTGGACACGCCCAGTTCGGGGCGCTATGCGCTCGACGGCGTCGTGGTCAACGACCTGGGACGCAATGAGCTCGCGGACCTCCGCAACCAGAAGCTCGGTTTCGTGTTCCAGGGGTTCAACCTGCTCGCGCGCACCTCGGCGCTCGAGAACGTCGAATTGCCGTTGCTCTACGACCGCACCGGGCGTCACCGCGACACCCGTGCGCTCGCAGCCCAGGCGCTCGAGCGGATCGGTCTGGGCGCGCGCCTCGATCACCAGCCGACCGAGCTCTCCGGCGGCCAGCAGCAACGCGTCGCCATCGCGCGTGCGCTGGTCACGCAGCCGACGTTGCTGCTCGCCGATGAGCCCACTGGCAACCTCGACAGCAGGACCTCGATCGAGATTATGGCGCTCTTCCAGGAGCTCAACGAGCAGGGCATCACCGTCCTGGTGGTGACGCACGAAGCCGCTATCGCCTCCTATACCCAACGCATCGTGGAGGTACGCGACGGCCACATCATCCGCGACGAGCGGCTCAGGAACCGGCGCAACGCCGCGCAGGACCTGGCGAGCGCGCCTCAGCCGGAGATTTCGGGGTCGGCATGAAGCGCGCCACGCTGGTCAGGGTCGCCGCCCAGAGCATCCTCAAGAACAAGATGAGGACGCTCCTCACGATGCTCGGCATCGTGATCGGCGTGGCCGCGGTGATCGTCATGGTGGCGGTGGGACAGGGCGCGCAAACGCGCATCACGGAACAGATCCGCAACCTCGGCACCAACATGATCGTGATCACGCCCGGCACGAGCCAGACGGGCGGTGTGAGCCAGGGCGCCGGCACGTTCAACCGACTCACCGTCGAGGACGCGGAGAAGCTCGATCGCGAGAGCCTGCTGCTCGCCGCGGTATCGCCGGTCATTTTCTCGCGCGCACAGGCGATCGGCGGCCAGGGCAACTGGCGCACGATGATCAATGGTGTTGCGACCGAGTACTTTGCGATCCGCGACTGGCAGGTGGCCGACGGAGCGCTCTTCAGCGAGGCGGACGTGCGTGCGATGCGCAAGGTCGCGCTCCTCGGCAATACGGTCGCCGCAAACCTTTTTCCGGGCGGCGACGCCGTCGGCCAGCAGGTGCAGCTGCGCAGCGTCCCGTTCACCGTGGTCGGCGTGCTCGTCTCGAAGGGGCAGACCGCGACCGGCAGCGACCAGGACGACGTCGTGATCGTGCCTTACACCACCGCGCGCACGCGTTTGAGCGGCTGGGCGCGCGTGCAGCAGATCCTCGTGAGCACCTATTCGCCAACCGACATCGCGGCGGCGCAGGAGGAGATCCGCTCGCTCCTGCGTGAGTCGCACCGCCTCGGCGAGGACGACGATGACGATTTCACCGTCCGCAACCAGGACGAGCTCGCGACCGCCGCTTCCGCCACCACCAAGGTCATGTCGTGGCTGCTGGCCGCGATCGCCTCGATCTCGCTCCTCGTGGGTGGCATCGGGATCATGAACATCATGCTGGTGTCCGTGACCGAGCGCACGCGCGAGATCGGCATCCGCATGGCGGTCGGCGCGCGCGGCGCGGACGTGCTCACGCAATTCCTGGTCGAGAGCGTCGTGATCAGCGTGCTGGGCGGCTTGATCGGGCTCGTGCTCGGCATCGCGGGCGCCGCGTTGCTGGGGCGACTCACCGGTTGGAGCACGGCCACGCCGCCGGAGGCGGTGCTGATCGCGGTCGGCTTCTCGGCGGCCGTCGGTGTCTTCTTTGGTTTCTATCCGGCCCGGCAAGCGGCCTCTCTCGATCCCATCCAGGCGCTGCGCTATGAGTAGAGGCGTGGCAGTGCTTGCCCTGGCCGCGATCGTTGCGTTGCTGACGCTGCGACCGGCGGTCGCCGCGGACGCGCGCATCATCACGTTTGAGGAGGCGCTCAGGATCGCCCTGGAGCGCAACAGCTCGGTGCGACAGGCGCAGAACGCGGCCAGGGCGAGCGGCGTCACCGTCGGCCAGGCGCGTGGCCAGTTCTATCCCGACCTGGCATTGAGTTCACGCGGCTTGCAGAGCTACGGGCGCAACTTCGACGAGTCGGAAGGCCGCGTGATCGACACCTCGACCCGGTCGGCGAGTGTCGGCCTGTCGTCGAGCGTCACGCTGTTCGACGGCTTTGGCAACACGGCGACCTTGAGCCAGGCCAAGCTCGACCAGCAGGCGAGCGACCAGGATCTCGCGCGCGTGCGCGAGACCGTCGTGTTCACGGTGGCGTCCAACTTCCTCCTGCTCGTGCAGCAGCAGGGGCAGCTGCGCGTGCAGCGCGAGAGCCTGGCAGCGGAGAGCGAGCTCGAGCGCCAGATCAAGGACTACGTCGATGCGGGCGCGCGCACCATCGCCGACCTCTACCAGCAACAGGCGAATGTCGCCGCCGCGCGCCTGGCGGTCGTCGAGGCCGAGCGCTCCGCCCAGCTCGCCGAAGTCGACCTCATGGAAACGCTGCAACTCGATCCGGCGGGCGCCTACCAGTTCGAGCCGCCGCCATACAGCCCGAGCATGACGCGCGCTGCGCCCTCGCTCGATGCCATGCTGGCAAGCGCCTACGATCAGCGTGCCGACCTGCGTGCGCAGGAGCAGCGCCTGGAAGCGGCCGGGGAGGGCATCCGCATCGCCAAGTCCGGCCGGTGGCCGACCATCGCCCTGGGCACCGACTACGGCACGAACTACACCAGCGCGTCCGACTTCGGCCTGAGCGAGCAGTTCGACCAGCGCCGCGGTGGCGCCGTCGGACTTTCGTTCACGTTGCCGATCTTCAACCACGGCAACACGACCGCGGCGATCCGCCGCGCGGAGATCGAGGCGAGCAATGCGCAGATTGCATTCGATGCGCTGCGCACGCAGGTCGGTCTCGACGTACGGCGCGCCTATCTCGACTTCAACGCCGCCCGCGAGCAACTGAGCGCGGCCGACTCACAGGTGGAAGCGGCGGAGCTCGCGCTGCAGGCGGCGCAGGATCGTTACCAGGCGGGCGCGGCGACGCTCGTCGAGCTGACGCAGGCGCGCGCCGGGCAGGTCGAGGCCGCGAGCGCACTCGTCACCGCGAAGTCGAATCTGGTCTTCCAGCGCACGCTGGTCGACTACTTCACGGGCGATCTCGAGGTACCGGCGAGCGCCAGCGAGGAATAGAATTCCCTCAGCCCGGGGGTATTCGCTTGATCCGACCGCTCCTATTCGCTGCCGCGATGCTCGTCGCGACGCCCCTCGCACGAGCCGAGACCAGCGCCCGCATCGTGGAAACCCATCCGGGCAGTGATGCCACATTGGGTCGCAACGAGTCCTTCTATGTGCGCATCGCGTACCGCAGCGATGAGCCCATCAACCTGTGGGCGCGGCCTTACCTCGAAGGCGAGGCGGTCGAGAAAGCGATGTCGAACGCCTCGGCCAAGTACGCTGGCGAGGGCGAGGCGCTCGGCTGGTTCGCACTCATCGACCCGGGTGAGGTCGACGAGGTGCGCGTCCTGGCCGGTGGCGGAAAGCCGTATCGTGAATGGGAGCTCGCGCGGCAGAGCGTGCAGCTCATCTGGACCAGCGGGACTGCAGGTGCGGATCGCCCGGCGTCGTGGGTGCAGCAGCTCAAGGCTGCCGCGGATGCGCGCATGCGCGCAGACGCGGAACGCCGCGCCAGCGAGCCCGTCAGCGTGGGCGAGACGGTGTTCTTCGGCGGCTTCATGCTCTTCATGTGCGCGCTCGGGCTCGCGGGGATCGGCGCGCCGCTGTGGAGCGTATGGAAGTGGCGCGGTGGGTGGCGGATCGCCGCGGCGATACCGGCCGGTGTCGTCGTCTTCGTGGTGCTGCGCATAGTGATCGACACCGCGCGCGATCCCACCTCGCACAATCTCTGGCCGTTCGAAATCCTCATGGCAGGCACCGGTGCGCTGCTCGGCATCGGCCTGCTCTGGCTGCTGCGCCGGCTGATGCGCGTCGAGGCGTCGTGAATCGAGCTGCCGAGGAGTTACGGACGGGCTGACACGCCGCCCGTGCGACCGGAGCGGGAGCCGGAAGAGCCGGACATGCGCGATTCACCGCCACCGCGCCCGGTATGCGCAGAGCCCCCGCGTCCGGACTGCGAACTCGAGCCTGACATGCGCGACTCGCCGCCGGACTGGGAGCGTGACCCCGACTGGCGTGAATCGCCGCTGCGGCTCACGGAGCGTTCGGAGGAACCGCTTGCACGAATCGCATCGCCGCGACTACTGCGCCCCGAGTCGGAGTTGCGCAGCGCCTGACCCGAGTCACGCTGACGCGGCGCTCGCGAGGAATTCGCTGGCGTCGCCCGGCGCAGTTCGCTCAAGTTCTTGGGCGGCTGTTCGGGGCGACGGAACTTGGAAGGCTCCACCGGTGCACCCATGACATTCGGCGTGCTCTGCACGGCGCGCCGATCGGTCGGCAGGCGCGGCACGATGCGGCGCTGGTCGACAGGCTGCGAGATCGCGAGGTGAGGCGTGTCGGCGGGTTGCAGCGGGCTCACGCGCAGCACGCGCCCGCCGCGCAGCGGATCGCCCGCGAAAGCGACGGAAGGGAGCGAGCTCACCGCGCCGGGCACATCACGATTCGCGTGGCGAGGGTCGCGCAGGCGGCCGCGCCAGGCATTCGTGATCTGCGTGTGGTTGACGATAGTCGTGTTCGAAACGTTCACGGCCCGGACATGGCGGGGCGTGGCGCGATAGGTCGGCACGTACACTTCGCGCGGGCCGAGCGGGAACCAGCTCACCGAGCCGGGGCGCGAGGGGTCACGTACGCCCGGCATGCCTTGCCAGCGGACCAGCGCCGGCGCCCATACGGGGCGAACGTGGCGCGGTCCGGGAACCCAGCACCAGCGATGGCGCACGTGCACCCAGCGCCCGTAGTGAAACGGCGCATAGCCCCACGGCGCATGATCGACCCAGGTGAATCCCCAGGGTCCGATCCATGACCAGTGCCCGAAGCGATAGGGCGCCCAGCCTATCGACACATAGGTCGGCGCCCAGACGTGACCGTAGCCCGGCTCGTTCCACCAGCTGCCGTGCCGGTCGAGATCCTCGTAGCCGACGACCTCGCGCGACACGTAGCGCGTCGTCTCGCGATCGGCCAGCAGCTGCTCGCGCTCGATGCACCACTCGTCGAAAGCGGTCAGCGGGCCGAGCGGTTGGACATCGGCCAGCTGCTCCGCGCCCGTGAAGCGCAGCTCCTGCTGTTCGCCCACGCGAATCGGCCCTGCGCCGCCGTCGAGCTCGGCTTCGCCGCTGTGCACGGCAAGTACCGTGGCGCTCTCAGGATCGACTTCGATGCGATAGTCGCCCGGCTCGCGCAGCACGACTGCGGCGTTCGGCGTGTCGATCTCGAACGTCTCGCCATCGCGCAGCTCGCGCAAGTGAATGCCGAGCACGCCAGAGTTGAGCTCGAGCTGCACGATGTCCTCGTCGAGGTTGGCGATCGAGAGGTCCGTGCTCTGATCGAGCCGGATGGCCGCCGTGCCGACGCTCATTTCCGTGCGCGCATCGCGCCCGGTGAGCAACCGATCGCCCCAGGTGAGCGGCCGGTTGAGCTCGGCTTCCTCCGGCGCGCCGTCGCCTGAAGCCTGGAAAGAGACCTCGCCCGCGATCAGGCTCAGGCGCGCGACGCGCGCCGGCGGATCGGCGTCCTCGGCGAGTGCTGGTGCGGCGATCAGGACAGCGAGCAGCAGGGTGGCGAGCGAGCGGCTCATGACGGCCGAGTTTACTCCCGCGCGCTTAACTCAGTCTGAACACGAACCTGAACAAGGGGCTGGAGAGTCGCTCGATCAAGCGCGGTGGGTGCCGTCCGTGCGAGACGCCTGGCGGGCGGGAGCCGCCGCGCCGCCGGTCGCGAGCGCGGTACCGAGCAGGATGACGGCGCACGCTGCCAGCATGGCGGCTGTTACTGGCTCATGCAGGAAGACCAGGCCCCACAGCATGCCGAACACCGGCACCAGGTACGTCACGGCAATCGCCCGGGCAGGCCCGATGCGCGCGATGAGGCGGAAATAGAACGCATTGGCAATGCCGGTGCCCACCATGCCGAGCACGATGACGCTGAGCCAGCTCTTGAGCGAGGGGTTGGCGCTCGGCCAGTTGGTCACCGCCAACGGCAGGAGCAGGAGCGCGGCAGCGATCTGGCTGCCGGTGGCGGTCGCGAGCGGGGACACGCGTCCCAGCTTCTTCTTGGTGTAATTCACGGCGAGACCGTAGGAGAACGAGGCGCCCAGCCCGGCAAGAATCGCGAGCGTGGTGCCACCGCCGCGGAAAGAGACCTTGTCCCACGCGAGCAGCACGATGCCGCCGAAGCCGATCGCGAGCCCGACCACGCGTGCCGCCGTCAACCTGTCGCGCAGCCAGACATAAGCCACGAGCGCACCAAAGAGGGGAGCGCTGGCGTTGAGCAGCGCCGCGGTCCCGGCGGTCACCGAGAGGGTCGCGTACGCGAACAGGACAAAGGGTAGCGCCGAGCTGAACACCCCGACGACGGTCAGCGGCAACGCGGCGCCCGGCAGGTCGTGCATCCCGCGCCGCCACGCGAGCACGGCGACCAGGAACACGGCCGCCGTCGCCACCCGGATCTCCACCAGGGCGAGGGCGCCAAACTCGGGCGCCGCGATACGCATGAACAGGAACGAGGCGCCCCAGATGACACCCAGGAACAGCAGCTCGAGTCGATCGCGATTGGTCATGATGGCAAAAAAAGGGAGCCTGCTCGTCTCAGAGACAGGCTCCGGCAGGGGGATCCGTTTCAGGAGCGGCGTGGCGCCGGCGAGGCGACCATCACGGTCCCGATGCGCTTGGCCGTGACGGTGACCGCGCCCAGGTCGGCGAAGCTCGGCGGGAGGCGCCGTGCGCTCACGACCAGGCTGCCGAGATCGGCGACCGGCGTGTCACGCCGCGCCAGCACAGTGATCTGCCCGAGGTCCGCGACGCGCGGGGCGCTGCTCGAGTGAACCGCGTCCGCGAGCGTGGCCGATGCGGCCAGTGCCGTGGCCAGGGTGGCGGCCGATGCGAACCTGCGAATGCCGTTGCGCGTGCTCATGACCTTCTCCTCGATCAGTGTCTCGTTCCCGATGCGCGTGCCGAAGGTGATTTCAGGTGGCGCCACTTTCGGCTCTCGGGCGTGCATCATCAAACGCAAATGTTGAAGCCCGGTTAAGCAAACCTTTCATTGACGTGGCGAGCAGCGTACGCTCAGGTGGTCCAGAAGATAGGGCCACTTTCATGTCAAATCGCAAGACCACTTTAGAGCGGGCGCCGGCTGCCCCGGAGCTCCTCCTGCGTATCGAGCGCGCATCGGGCGAGAGTCTGCGCGCCCAGGTGGAGCGTGAGCTGCGCGACGCGATTCGCTCCCGCCGCCTGCCCGCGGGGGCCGAATTACCCTCGACGCGGACGCTCGCCGCCGATCTCGGTCTGTCGCGCGGCATCGTGGTGGAGGCGTACGAGCAATTGCTCGCCGAGGGCTATCTCAGCGCGCGTCGTGGTTCGGCCACCACCGTGGCCGCGGGCCGCGTTGCCGCGGAGCGTGCAGTGGAGCCCGCGCTGCAACCCACCGAGACACGTGCGGCCGCCAGGTTTCGCTACGACTTCCGCCCGAGCGTGCCTGACACCTCCACGTTTCCGCGGAGCGCATGGCACAGGTCGCTGCGCCGAGTGCTCGCCACCGCGAGCCACGCCGCGCTCGACTATCCCGAGCCGGGTGGCATGCCGGCGCTGCGCCAGGCACTCGCCAGTTACCTCAATCGCGTCCGCGGCACCGCCGCGCTGCCGCAACACATGGTGATGTGCAACGGCTTTACT
>DATFEQ010000065.1:0-2831 GCA_035250905.1 Steroidobacteraceae bacterium | reverse complement strand
TCGGCGGTCAGGATTGCGCCCACCGCATAGTTGATCATGTAGCCCGGGTTCGAGACGAGCTGCACGCGCACCGCCCACCACGAGAGCTCGGGATGGGGCGCGACACCCAGGTAACGGTTTGTGATAACTGTCCAGAGCAGGTTCGGGTCGGCCGCCGGCGCGCGCAACATGCGTAGCTCGAAGAGGCCCCAGGCCACATCGAGCATCACCAGCGAGTACAGCTCACGCAGGCCATCGGCGCGGGGCACCGAGCGCCCAAGGTACTTCTGTTGCCAGGCCGGCTCGAACACCGACCACGAGGGCACATCACCGAAAGCCTCGATGAAGAGAGTATCTGCCCAGAAGTACGCGGGACGCGCGCGCACGGCCATGTAATGCACGGCGTGTGCAGTTTCGTGCGTGAGCTCGTTGAGCGTGTAGAGCCCGCCTTGATCATAGCTCCCCGATATGCGCGCTATCGCCGGCCGCCATTTGCCGTCGATCATGCGCCCGATACGCACGGTATCCGCGTACGAGATGGGCGCCTTGCCCGGCCGCGGCGCGATGTCGAAGATCACGCCGAGCGACTGCGGATTTGCTCCGAGGTCGCCGAAGAATCGCTGGTTGAGAGGAGTCAACGTCTCGCGTGGGATCGCGGTATTGAGCGCACGGCTCGCATGAGCATGCATGAAGCGGTAATCCCAAGGTTCGAGCGTGGCGCTCCCTTGGTTCGCCACGCGCCAGGCCTGCAGCAACTCGACCAGCCAGCCCTCGAGCTGTCGCGCGTCGACGTTTAGTGCCTGCGCGGCTTCCGCGATCGGAGACAGCCTGTTCTTGAAGGCAGTGGCAGACATTCCGATCATGCGCCGATAGGGACTGTCTGGCTCGTTCTTGCCGTTAACCGCCTCCCAGAGCGGAGCCATCGCCATAAACAGCGCCTTGCGCCTTGCCGGCTCTTCAATCTGCTGCAGCCGTTGCAGCGCACCGCCGCGGGTGATGCGTTCGCCTTCGAAGGTCAGGTGATTGCCGATCTCATCGAAGCACGCGTAGAGCGTCGCCTGAAGGATATCGACACCGTTGTCGGGTCGCGTGGCGTCCGCGCACTTGCGGTCCGGTGTCATCGACGCTCCGGGATCCGAGAGCTCGTCGAACGTCGCACGCATCTTGCTCACGACGCGGGCGTCCTGCGGCGCGAGTTGTTCCTGCCCCAGGTTCTTCAGCCGACCATCGAGCGTCGCGCGCGCCCGATCTCGTCGCCGCTGCCATACCGCGCGGTCGTGGCCTTCAATCTGCGAGACCAGCCCGGAATCGATCGTCTCCACTGCGCCGTAAGCATCGAGAAAATCGGCAAAGACCTGCTCGGTATCGAGGACGGCGCGATCATCCGCGGCGGCTGTGAGCGCGAGGATACTCAGGACCGATGATAGGGCGATGATGGCAGGCTGCATGCGGCAGCGTAGCTATTCCCCGGCGCGCGGCTCCGGAGTTGCGGGCGGGGTCGCCCCCTTCATGCGCTCGATGATGCGCGTCCAGTATTGCGGCGAGCGCGTGTTGCGCGCGACCACGACGTAGACCGCCGGCACCACCACCAGCGTCAGCATCATCGAGAGCAGCACGCCGCACATCACCACGACGCCGATCGGCTGCCGGCTCTCCGCGCCCGCGCCGTGCGCGAGCAGCAGCGGAACGGAGCCGAAGGCGCTGCACAAGCTCGTCATCAACACCGGACGCAACCGCGTGACCGCGGCCTGCTGGATGGCGGCGATGAATTCCACGCCGCGATCGCGGAGCTGGTTGGCGAACTCAACGATCAGCACGCCGTTCTTGGCCGCAAGCCCCACCAGCATGACGATCGCGATCTGGCTGAAGATATTGATCGACATGCCGAACGCCCACAGGCCCACGATGGCGCCCACGACCGCGAGCGGCACGGTGGTCATGATGATGAAGGGCAGCGTGAAGCTCTCGAACTGAGCGGCTAGCACCAGGAACACGACCAGCAGCGCTCCCAGGAAGGTCCAGTACAGCGCCTGGCTGGACTTGAGGTATTCGCGCGATTCGCCGTCGAAATCGAGCTTGGCGGATGGCGGCAACTCTTCATTCACCACGTCGCGGAAGAACTCGATCGCCTCCCCCATCGAGTAGCCAGGAGCCAGGTTGGCCTTGACGGTGATGGCGCGCAGCCGGTCGAAGCGGTTGAGCTGCGTCGCGACCGCGGACTCGTCCAGCTTGACCACTGCGCTCAACGGGATCAGCTCGCCGCTGCGCTCCGAGCGCACGTACAGATTGTCGAGATCGGTCGGCGAGGCCCGGTCCTGGCTGCGGCCCTGGAGGATCACGTAGTACTCGCGCCCTTCCCGGATGAAGGTGGTCACGATACGGGAAGCGAGCATGGTCTCGAGCGTGCGGCCGATGTTGTCGAGCGACACGCCGAGATCCGCGGCGCGGTTGCGATCGACCGACACCTTCATCTGCGGCTTGCGCTCCTTGTAGTCTGTGTCGAGGTCGACCAGACCCGGATTCTGCTCGGCGCGTGCGAGCACCTTCTCCGACCAGTCCCTGAGTTGTGTGTAATCCGGGCCCTGCAGCACCGCTTGCACCGGCTCGGACGCGCCCCAATTGAAAGCGGTCGGAATGAACACGCCCGCCCGCACGCCCGGCATCTGCGCAACCTGGGATTGGATCGAGGCGGCAATCTCCTGCGAGGTGCGCTTGCGCTCACCCCATTCCTTGAGAACGACGAAACCGACCGCGCGATTCACTTCGCCCGCACCGGAGAAGCCGCCCGGCGCGATGCGTGAGTTGTAACGCACGATGTCGCCCTTCGCGGCTTCCTCCGCCAGGATGTCCTC
>DATFEQ010000056.1:0-50279 GCA_035250905.1 Steroidobacteraceae bacterium | reverse complement strand
CCTGGCGGCGGACTCACGCGGCCGCGCTCGGCAACGATCGTGATCACATGCGACGACGGCGGCGAAGTCGGACTCGAGTAGGGCGGCGCGCTAGGACAGCGCCGTCAGAACGGCATCGCCGGCGTCGCGTGTGCCGATTGGCGGCGTTCCTGCGCTCGCTATGTCAGCTGTGCGCGCGCCAGTCTCGATGGCGCGCGCGACGGCGCGCTCCAGCAGTTGCGCTTCCTCTGCCAGGTGTAGCGAGTGCCTGAGCAGTAACGCCACGCTCAGGATCGTCGCGTAGGGGTTGGCGATGCCGCGCCCCGCGATGTCAGGCGCTGACCCGTGGATCGGCTCGTAGAGCCCGCGCCTGCCGTCGCCGAGCGAAGCCGACGGCAGCAGTCCCATCGAGCCCGCGAGCATCGAGGCCTCGTCCGTGAGGATGTCACCGAACATGTTCTCGGTGACGATCACGTCGAAGTCGCGCGGGCGACTGAGAAGGTGCATCGCCGCTGCATCGACCAGCATGTGCTCGAGAGACACCTGTGGGAATTCGGCGCGCATCACGCGCTCGACGACGCTGCGCCAGAGCCGCGAAGTCTCGAGCACGTTGGCCTTGTCCACGGAGGTGATCTTGCGTCGCCGTCCGAGCGCGAGGCGGCCCGCGACGCGCGCGATGCGCTCGACTTCGGCGACCGTGTATTCACACAGATCGGTCGCACTCTGTGCCGTGCGCGTCTTGGCGCCAAAGTAGATGCCCCCGGTGAGCTCCCGTACGACCATGATGTCGACGCCGCGGAGCAGCTCGGGCTTGAGCGGCGAGGCGTCAAGCAGGCGCGGGTGAGGCGCAACCGGGCGCAGATTGGCGTAGAGCCCGAGCTCGCGCCGCAGGCGCAGCAGACCTTGCTCAGGGCGGACTCTAGCTTCCGGATCGGACCACTTCGGCCCGCCGATGGCGCCCAGCAGAATGGCATCCGCACGCCGGCACAGATCGAGCGTGGTTTCCGGCAAGGGATCGCCGTGCGCATCGAGCGCCGCGCCGCCTACCAGGACTTCCTCGAGCTCGAAGCGATGATCGAAGCGCCGCGCGACGGCTTGCAGGCAGCGCACGCCCTCGGCGATGACTTCGGGCCCGACACCGTCACCGGGGAGAATGGCGATCAGCGCCTTCACGCGTGCTGGCGCTCGTAGTCGGCGATGCGATCGCTCCGCGCCAGCAGGAAGCCGAGCTCGTCGATACCGTTAAGCAGGCAATAGCGCGCGAAAGCTTCGAGAGGAAATGTCACGCCGGTTCCATCGGGCAGGCTGAGCAGCCGGCGATCGAGGTCGATCGTGATCTCCGCGCCCGGATGAGCCAGCAGCCAGTGGTGAGTCGCGTCGTCGAGAATCACCGGCAGCAGGCCGTTCTTGAGGGCGTTGCTGCGAAAAATGTCCGCGATCTCGGTGCTCACCACGGCGCGAATGCCATGGTCGAGCAGCGCCCATGGCGCATGTTCGCGCGAAGAGCCGCAGCCGAAGTTGCGTCCGGCGACGAGGATCTGACAGCCGGCGGCCTCGGGCCGATTCAACACGAACTCTGGGTTCGGTGAGCCGTCGGGCCGATAGCGCCAGTCGGTAAAGAGGTGTTTGCCGAAACCTTCGCGGGTTGTGCTCGTCAGGAAGCGCGCCGGAATGATCTGGTCGGTGTCGATGTTGGGAATCGGTAGCACCGCGGTTCGTGAACGAATGATGCGGATCGGTTCCATGTCACCCGCCCAGGAACTCGCGTGGATCGGTCACGCGCCCACGGATTGCGGCGGCAGCCGCGGCCGCAGGACTCGCGAGCAACGTGCGCGCGCCGACGCCCTGGCGGCCCTCGAAGTTGCGATTGCTCGTGCTCACGCTGTACGCGCCGCCCGGTACGACGTCGCCGTTCATGCCGATGCACATCGAGCAGCCGGACTCGCGCCATTCAGCGCCGGCGTCCTGGAACACCCGGTCGAGGCCTTCGGCTTCCGCGGCGCGCTTGATGGGTTGGGATCCGGGCACGACCAGCATGCGCACGCCACGGGCCACCTTGTGTCCTCGCAGCACGGAGGCGGCCAGACGCAGATCGCTCAGGCGCGAATTGGTGCACGAGCCCACGAAGACGACGTTCACGGCCTTGTCGCGGATCGGTTCTCCGGCTGCGAATCCCATGTACCGCAACGCCTTGTCGAAGGCCGGATCATCATGGCGCACCGGGATCGAGCCGGAAATCGGAATCGACATGCCGGGATTGGTGCCGTAGGTGATCATCGGTTCGAGCGCGCTGGCGTCGAGATCGACCATGCGGTCGTAGCTCGCCCCAGGATCCGATGGCAGCTCGCACCAGCGTGCCAACGCGCGCTCCCAGGCGTCGCCTGTGGGTGCCCGCGGCCGGTCGCGAAGGTAATCGAACGTGGTTTCATCCGGCGCAATCATTCCGGCGCGCGCACCGGCCTCGATCGACATGTTGCACACCGTCATGCGCTCTTCCATCGAGAGCGCGCGGACCGCGCTGCCGCGATATTCCATCGCATGCCCGGTGCCGCCGGATACGCCGATCTTGCCGATGATCGCGAGGATCAAGTCTTTGGCGGTCACGCCCGGACCGAGCTGTCCGTCTACTTCGATGGCGAGGGTCTTGGGCCGGCGCTGCAGGAGGCATTGCGTCGCGAGGACGTGTCCTACTTCCGTCGTGCCGATGCCGAAGGCGAGCGCACCGAACGCGCCGTGGGTGCTGGTGTGACTGTCACCGCAGACAATAGTCTTGCCCGGCTGAGTGAGGCCGAGTTCGGGCCCGATGATGTGCACGATGCCGCGCTCGGCGCTGCGCAGGCCGAAGAGCTCGACGCCGAAGTCGCGGCAGTTGCGCTCGAAGATGCGGATCTGGTTGGCAGCGGATTCATTCGTGATCGGCGCGCCGCCGAACACCTGCTCAGTGAGCGTCGGGGTCGAATGATCCATCGTCGCAAGCGTGAGATCGGGACGCCTCACCCGCAGGCCGCGCCTGGCGAGCTCGGCAAACGCCTGGGGCGTGGTGACCTCGTGCGTCAGGTGCAGATCGATGAAGAGAACGGCGGGCGTGTCCGCCGTCTCGGGCACGACCAGATGTTGTTCCCAGACCTTTTCGAACAGCGTCTTCGAGGTCTGCGCGTGCATCAGCCCGTGGCGGCGGCTTTGCCGGCGTGCATATCGACGTGTTCGAGCCAGCCCCACTTGTCGGGCGTGCGGCCTTCGAACAGGCCGAAGAAGGCTTTCTGGAGCGACTCCGTCACCGGCCCGCGCTTGCCGATGCCGATCTTGATGCGGTCGACCGAACGCACCGGTGTGATCTCGGCGGCGGTGCCGGTGAAGAAAAGTTCATCGGCGAGATAGAGCATCTCGCGCGGGATGGGCGTCTCGCGGACTTCGAGCCCGCGCTCGCGCGCGAGGCGCATGACGGTATCGCGCGTCAGGCCTCCAAGGATGGAAGCGGCAATCGTGGGCGTATGGATCACGCCATCGCGAACCAGGAAGAGGTTCTCGCCGGCGCCCTCGCTCACCAGCCCGTCAGGGCCGAGGCCGATGCCCTCGGCGAAACCGAGCCGCCGCGCCTCGAGGCCGATCAGCTGGCTCGACAGGTAGTTGCCCCCGGCCTTGGCGAGCGCCGGGATGGTGTTCGGGGCCACCCGTTGCCAGGAGGACACGCACACATCGACGCCGTTCTCGAGTCCCTCGGCGCCGAGATACGCGCCCCATTCCATTGCGGCGATGGCGACCTCAGTGGGCGGATCGACTTTCGGCGTGACGCCGATTTCGCCGTAGCCGCGGAACACGAGGGGCCGCAGGTACGCGCCCTTGCTGAGACCGTTCACGGCGACCACCGCCTTGCAGGCGGCATTGATCTGCTCTTCCGTATACGGCATCTCGATCCGGTAGATCCGGGCGGAGTCGAACAGGCGCCGCGTGTGATCCGTGAGCCGGAAAATGCACACGCCCTTTGGCGTCTCATAAGCACGTATGCCCTCAAAGACCGAGGAGCCGTAGTGCAGGGCGTGCGTGAGCACGTGCACAGTGGCCTTTTCCCAGGGCACGAGTTTGCCGTTGAACCAGATCGATTGTGTCGCTTTGATGGGCATGAGGCCGCTCCGCTCAGGATCGAGTCATACCGCGGCTTCCGCCGCGGGCTTGCTGCCACGGCGCTCGCGCGCGACGCGCGCGGACGGCTGGCGGCTCAACTCGATGCGATTGATGACTTCGAGAAACGCGCGCGCGCTCGACTCGATGATGTTCGTGCTCACGCTCGACCCTCGATACGTGCGGTCATTGTACTCCACGTAGACCAACGCCTCGCCCTGCGCGTCCTCGCCCTCCGAGACACTGCGCACTTCGAACTTTCGTAGCTTGACAGTAAGCCCGGTAACGGCCTCGATCGCCTTGAAACTGGCATCCACCGGCCCGTCGCCTTCTGCCCTGCGTTCGACCTTGCGGCCATCGACATGGCTCAGCGTCACGGTGGCGGAGGCCTCAGCCCCTGTCCCGGCGCGCGTCTCGAGCGCGGCGATCGACCAGGGACCCGCGGTCCCGCCCTCGGCGCGCAGCACCAGGGCTTCGATATCGCCGTCGAACAATTCCTTCTTTCGGTCCGCCAGCGCCTTGAACTCCTCGAACACGCGGTTGAGCTCCGTTTCATCGAGCTCGAAGCCCAGCTCCTTGACGCGATCCCGGAAGGCGTGCCGGCCGCTGTGCTTGCCGAGCACCAGCTGCGTGCGATTCAGGCCCACATCCTCCGGGCGCATGATCTCGTAGGTCGAATGGTGGCGGAGCATGCCGTGCTGGTGGATGCCGGCCTCGTGCGCGAAGGCGTTTTCACCGATAACGGCCTTGTTGCGCGGCACCGGCATGCCCGTGATGCTCGAGACCAGGCGGCTGGTCGGGTAGAGGCGGGTGCTGTCGACGCCGGTGCGCAAGCCGAAGTACGTCTCGCGCGTCCTGATCGCCATCACCACTTCCTCGAGCGAGCAGTTGCCGGCGCGCTCGCCGATGCCGTTCACGGTGCATTCGATCTGCCGTGCGCCCGCGAGCACCGCCGTGAGGCTGTTGGCGACCGCCATGCCGAGATCGTCGTGGCAATGCACGCTCAGCGTGACGCGCTCGATGCCGCGCACGTGCTGCCGCAGATAGCGGAACAGCTGGCCGAACTCGTCGGGCACCGTGTAGCCGACGGTGTCGGGGATGTTTACCGTCGTCGCACCCGCGGTGACCACGGCCTCGACCACCTGCGCGAGGAATTCCGGTTCGGTGCGCGCCGCATCCTCGGGCGAGAACTCCACGTCGTCGGCGTACTCGCGCGCGATGGTCACGCCCTCGACCGCCGCCCGGACGATCTCGTCCTTCGCCATGTTGAGCTTGTGCTGGCGGTGAATGGCGCTGGTGGCGAGGAACACATGCAGGCGGCGCCGTGCCGCATCCTGCGTGGCCCTGTGAGCGCGCTCGATGTCGTCGCGATTGCAGCGTGCGAGTGCCGCGATGATCGGGCCCTGGATCTCCCGCGCGACGGCCTGCACGGCTTCCCAGTCGCCGCGTGAGGCGGCAGGAAAACCGGCCTCGATGATATCGACGCGCAACTCCGCGAGAGCCCGCGCCACCCGCAGCTTCTCGGCCAACGTCATGCTGCAGCCCGGGGACTGCTCGCCGTCGCGCAAGGTGGTGTCGAAGATCAGGACCTGGTCGGGTTGCTTGGGCTTCATGAATCCACTCCGTAATCCATGCTCGACAAGGCCAGCGTGAGGTGTGACGCCTGCGAGGCGGGTACCGGGTCGCCGTGCAGGACGCTCAGCAGGACGCCAGAGCTGATATTGCCGCCACTCAGCACGATGCCCACACGCTGCCCGGCGATGCGGCGCCGGAATCGCAACGCGCCGGCGAGCGCGGCGGCCCCGGCGCCCTCCGCGAGCTGATGCAGCGTATCGGCATAGCAGCGGATGGCCGCGTGCAGCTCGGCTTCGCTGACCTCGATCATCTCGTCGAGCGTCTCGCGCAGGATGGCAACGGTGTCGGGGGAGGGGACACGGCTCGCCAGGCCGTCGGCGATCGTGTCCGCGATCGGGTACTCCCTGAGCTCGCCGCTGTGAAAGGCGCGACACAAGGCGGGTGCGCTGCTCGCCTGAACGCCGATCAGCCTGGTGTGCGGGCTCAGTGCCTTGAACACCAGACCCATGCCCGCCGCGAGGCTGCCACCGCCGACCGGCACGAACACCGCGTCGAACGGTTGCCGCGCCTGCTCGAGCATCTCGGTCGCCACCGTGCCATAGCCTGCGATCAGCGCTGGCTCGCGCGAGGGATGGACCGGCAGCGCGCCGTTGGTACGCGCGAAGGTTTCGGCGGCCGCCCAGGCCGAATCGAAGTCATGGCCGCTCACATGCACGTCGGCACCGAGGGCGCTCATGGCCGCGTTCTTGTCCGGGTTGTTGCCCTCGGGCACGAACACCGTGCAGCGCGCCTTGAAGAGCTGCGCCGCGTGCGCCAGCGATTGACCGTGATTGCCACGCGTGGCCGTGACCAGGCCGCGCTCGCGATCGGAGGCTGCGAGGGTCGCGAGGAGATTCAGCCCGCCGCGTACCTTGAAGGATCCGAGCGCCTGCGCGTTCTCGAGCTTCACCGAGGCCTGGCACCCGAGCCGCCGCGTGAGCAACGGATGGGACACCAGCGGCGTCGGCGTCAGCCGCTTCGCCAGCAATATGCGCGCCGCGACGATGTCATCGAAGTGAACCTCGCCCGTCCGCCGGTCGGTGGCTGGCATCGAAACCTGACTGGGTGAGTTGACGGGCACTGGATGCTCCCGGTTACGCCCGCGCCTGGTTCAACCAGGGCATGCGCGCGCGTAACGCGGCGCCGACCTTCTCGATCGGGTGATCGAGGTCGGCGCGCAGCATGCGCTGGTAGTTCGGGCGACCCGCCTTGTTCTCCGCGATCCACTGGCGCGCGAAGCGCCCGCTGCGGATCTCCTTCAGGATCCTGCCCATTTCCTTCTTGACGCGCTCGTTGACGATGCGCGGGCCGCGCGTGAGATCGCCGTACTTGGCGGTTTCGCTGATGAAGCGGTGCATCTTCTCGAGGCCGCCCTCGTGCAGGAGGTCCACGATGAGCTTGAGCTCGTGCAGACATTCGTAGTACGCGACCTCGGGTTGATAACCCGCCTCGACGAGCGTCTCGAAGCCGCGCACCACGAGCTCGGTCGCGCCGCCGCACAGGACCGACTGCTCGCCGAACAGGTCGGTTTCGGTCTCCTCGGCGAACGTCGTCGCGAGTACGCCACCGCGCGTCCCGCCGATGCCATGCGCGTAGGCGAGCGCCTTCTCGTGAGCCTTGCCGCTCGCGTCCTGGCCCACGGCGATCAGGCACGGCACGCCGCGTCCCTGCTGAAACTGGCGTCGCACCAGGTCGCCGGGACCCTTGGGCGCGATGAGCACGACGTCCAGATCCTTGCGCGGCCGGATCTGCTTGAAGTGAATGTTGAAGCCGTGCGCGAACAGGAGGGTCGCCCCCTTCTTGAGCGCTGGCTTCACGGCGGCATACAGGGTCGCCTGAGCCAGGTCGGGCACGAGCATTGCGACGAGGTCGGCACCTTGCACGGCGGCAGCGGGTTCGGCCACTTGCAACCCGTCCTTGCGTGCGGCCTTCCAGCCGGCGCCGCCCTTGCGCACTCCCACGACGACATCGTGACCGCTGTCCTTGAGGTTGAGTGCGTGCGCGCGCCCCTGGCTGCCATAGCCGAGGATCGCGATGCGCGCTCGCTTCAGCGCTTTGCGGTTCACATCTTTTTGCGAGTACAGACGCATTGACTTCTTCTCCCCGGAAAAAAAACCCCGCAGCGGCCTGGCCGGTGCGGGGTTCCTTGTTTGAGCCTGTGGTTCGTTCAGGCCAAGGTCCCGCACCTCCGCGCGATGAGCAGCAGGTCGATCCGCAGCAGTTCGTCACGAACAGCTGCGGGCGCATGCAGCAGGCCACGCGCGGCGGTAAGCGGCATTGCACCGACAGAGGGCAATTCACTCGAAGCGGTGTGCGAGCTCATCTGCAGTGCGTAAAAACCCTGGTTGCGACCGATGTGAGCACAAGGTTTGCGCCCTTGTCAACCGCGCTCAAGGTCGAGAATTTCCAAGCCGTCCCGGGACTTCTGTAAGCTTGTCCGACTGTCATGCCACTGCCTTCCGCCTCCGATCTGCTCCTGCGCGTTGCCAGCGACAACGCCGTCCCGCTGTGGCTGGTGGCGGAGGGGGGAGTGGACGAGTGGCTCGCGACCCAGCCGGTCGCGACGGCGCAGTGGGTGCAGACGGCGGCGTTCAAGGGTGAGCGTCATCGCTTCCTGTTGCTGCCGGCCGCGGACGGCTCGCCTGCGGGCGCGGTCCTGGGTCTCGGCAAGCTGAGCGCGCCTGAGGAGCTCTCGCTGTGGCACACGGCCGGATTGGCCGACAAGCTGCCCGGCGCGATGGATTTTCGCTGCGCCACGCCACTCTCTCCCGGAGCCGCGACCCAGGTCGCCCTGGGCTTCCTGTACGGCCACTATCGCTTCGACCGCTATCGCCGCATCACGAGCCCCAGCCGTGCGGCGCGCCTGGTTGCACCCGCAGGCGCCGACGCGCTGTATGCGGAGCGCGCGGCACGCGCCCTGGCCCTCGGCCGCGACCTGATCAACACCCCCGCTGGCGACATGGGGCCCGCGGAGCTGGCGGGCGCAGCGATGTCGCTCGCCGAGCGGCAGCAGGCGCACTGTCGCGTGATCGAAGGCGCGGCGCTGCTCGAACAGAAGTACCCGCTGATCCATGCCGTGGGTCGCGCCAGCGCGCGCGCGCCGCGCCTGATCGATCTCACCTGGGGTGATGAATCGCGCCCGCTGGTCGCACTGGTGGGCAAGGGCGTGTGCTTCGACAGCGGCGGGCTCGATATCAAACCGGCGGCGTCGATGGCGTTGATGAAGAAGGACATGGGCGGCGCGGCCTGCGTCCTGGCTCTCGCACAGATGATCATGGAAGCGCGTTTGCCGCTGCGGCTTCGGGTGCTGATCCCGGCGGTCGAGAACAGTGTCTCCGGCGACGCCTACCGTCCCGGCGACGTACTGTCATCGCGCAAGGGGCTCAGCGTCGAAATCGGCAATACCGACGCCGAGGGCCGCCTCGTGCTGGCCGATGCGCTCGCGGAAGCGGACGCGGCTGAGCCCGCGTTGCTGATCGATCTCGCGACCTTGACCGGCGCCGCGCGCATCGCTCTCGGCGCCGAGCTCCCAGCCCTGTTCGGCAACGATGACGAGCTGGTGCAGGCATTGGCCCGACACGGCTCCGAGCAGCACGACCCGCTGTGGCCGATGCCGCTGTGGACCCCGTACGACGAGGAGCTCGCGAGCAAGGTTGCCGATGTCGCCAACGTCGCGCCCTCAGCGCTCGCCGGCGCATTGTTCGGCGCACTCTTTCTCAGGCGGTTCGTATCGGAACGCACGCGCTGGCTGCACATCGATCTGTTCGCATGGAACGCGCGCGAGCGACCGGGGCGACCGGTGGGCGCTGAAGCGCAATGCGTGCGCGCGCTGTACGCGATGCTGGCGGAGCGGTTCGGCGGGACCGGCTGATCCGCCATGCTCGCCATCCAGTGGCGCGATCTCCTCTTCCTCGTTCTCATCAACCTGATCTGGGGCTTCAACTTCATCACCAGCAAGCTGGGGGTGAGCGAGCTGCCGCCGCTGTGGTTCACGACGCTGCGGTTCACGCTGCTCGCGCTGATCCTGGGTGCGGTGCTGCGCATTCATCGGGGCCAGATGGGCGCGATCGTGGTGGCGGCGCTCCTCAGCAGCGCATTGCATTTCGGCTTGTTGTTCGTGGGTCTGGCGATGGCGAAGACGGTGTCGACCGTCGCCATCGCCGGTCAGCTTGGCGTGCCCTTCACCACGCTCATGTCAATCGTGTTCCTGGGCGAAGTCGTGCGCTGGCGGCGCTGGCTCGGCATTTCGCTCGCGTTCGCTGGCGTCATGGTGATGGGATTGGATCCCAAGGTGTTCGACTTCTGGCAGGGACTCGCGCTCGTGGTGCTGGCGGCGTTCGTGGGATCGCTGGGACTGCTGGCGGTCAAGCAGCTCAAGGAGGTTCGGCCGCTCGAGATCCAGGCCTGGTTTGCCGTCGTCAGTGTGCCGGTGCTCGCGCTCCTGAGCGCGGTGTTCGAGAGCGGCCAACTGCAGGCGACGCGTGCTGCCTCCTGGGAGGCCTGGGGCGCGCTCCTGTTCACGGTGCTGATGGCGAGCCTCGTCGCCCACAGTGGTTACTACTACCTGGTGCAGCGCTATCCCATCACGAGCGTGTCGCCGCTCACGATCCTGTCGCCGCTCTTCGGCGTGCTGTTTGGCGTCACCCTGCTGGGCGATGAGCTCACCCCGCGCATCATCGCCGGCGGTACGATGACGCTCACGGGCGTGGTCATCATCGCGTTGCGCGAGCACAAGATCGTGGAGACGGGGACGTGACGATTCGGGCACAGAAGAGAAAGCCTGGCAAGTCCGGTGCGCAGGCGGTCGAGCGGCGGCGCTATTCACGCCTCGTGGTGGATGGCGTCACGCAGGCACCGGCCCGCGCGATGCTGCGCGCGGTCGGGTTCACCGAGGCGGACTTCCAGAAGCCGCAGGTGGGCATCGCTTCGACATGGAGCAACCTGACCCCCTGCAACATGCACATCGACACCTTGAGCCGCATCGCCGCGCAGGCCGTCGACCAGGCCGGCGCCAAGAGCATCATCTTCAACACCATCACGGTGTCGGACGGCATTTCGATGGGTACGCCCGGCATGCGCTATTCGCTGGTGTCCCGCGAAGTCATCGCCGATTCGATCGAAACCGTGGCGGGCGCGGAAGGTTTCGATGGCATCGTCGCCATCGGTGGCTGCGACAAGAACATGCCGGGTTGCCTGATGGCGCTCGCGCGGCTCGACCGGCCGGCGGTGTTCGTCTATGGCGGTACGATCCAGCCGGGTGCCGAGCGTCGCGACATCGTGGCTGTGTTCGAGGCTGTCGGAGGACACGCCCGCGGGTCGGTGTCGGACGCCCAGCTCCTCGAGGTGGAGCGCACCGCGATCCCGGGCCCGGGAAGCTGCGGAGGAATGTATACCGCCAACACGATGGCGTCGGCCATCGAGGCGCTCGGCATGAGCTTGTCCAACAGCTCGGCCCAGGAGGCTGTCTCGGACGCCAAGCGGGAAGACTGCGCGCGCGCGGGCGCTGCGGTCGTGCGCCTGCTGGAGGCCGACATCCGACCCTCCCACATCCTGACGCGCAAGGCGTTCGAGAACGCGATCGCAGTGGTCATTGCGCTGGGCGGTTCGACCAATGCGGTCCTGCATCTGCTGGCCATTGCTCACGCGGCGGGCGTACGCCTGGTGCTCGACGATTTCACGCGCATCGGGAAGCGCGTCCCGGTGCTCGCCGACCTGAGGCCCAGTGGCCGTTTCCTGATGTCCGAGCTCATTCGCATCGGCGGCATCCGGCCGCTCATGCGCCGGCTGCTGGAGGCGGGGCTGTTGCACGGCGACTGCCTGACCGTTACTGGCCGAACGATGGCCGAAAATCTGCGCGACGTGGCGGATTACCCCGACGGCCAGCAGATCGTTCACGGCCTCGATGCTCCCCTCAAGCGCGACAGTCACCTGGTCGTGCTGTACGGGAACCTCGCGCCGGAGGGAGCGGTGGCGAAGATTACCGGCAAGGAAGGCCTGGTGTTCTCGGGACGCGCGCGGGTTTTCGATTCCGAGGAAAGCACGTTGCAGGAGATCCTGGACGGACGCGTAGTCGCCGGCGACGTGGTGGTGATCCGCTACGAGGGTCCTCGCGGCGGGCCCGGTATGCGCGAAATGCTGAGCCCGACGTCGGCGATCATGGGCAAGGGGCTCGGAGACAAGGTGGCGTTGGTCACCGACGGGCGCTTCTCGGGTGGCAGCCACGGCTTCGTGGTTGGACATATCGCGCCCGAGGCCGCGGTGGGTGGCCCGCTGGCGCTGGTACGCAATGGCGATGAGATCACCATCGACGCCGGGCGGCGGCTGGTGACGCTGCACGTGAGTGCAGCAGAGTTGAAGCGGCGACGCGCCAAATGGCGCGCGCCGCGCGGTGTCCCGCAGCGAGGCGTGCTCGGGAAATATGCCGCTGCGGTGAGCAGTGCTTCGCTCGGCGCGGTCACCGACGGTGCGCGCGCACGTCGCTGAGTGCTCCACGAAAGAGTTCGAACTTCAGGCACGAATCGGGTGCCTCCGCAAGGTCCTTGGGTGCTATATGTTGCAACGCGACAAGCGTTGTTTTGTCGTGAGGGTCCGGTTACATTTGCCGCGTTGACGCGCCAGCCTATTTCAGAAAAGAGATGGCGCATTTTTTTGGCCGGTCGGTTCCGCTTGGGGAGCGGAGGGACGGAAATCAGGGCGGTTGATAGCTGCAGGTGCTCCGTGCGGGTCTTGGAGGCCCGGGACACGGAACTTCCTGTGGTTGCAAGTCTCTTCAAAAGCTTGAAGTAATTGTAGAAGGCCTATACCGTCGGCACCCCCGTAGCGGGCGGTGGCCCGGAGAAAACCGAAAACTCGCTTGGTCTAAGCCATGTCATTCGCTCCCGAATCACCCTATTCACCCCGGCGCATGACGGCGATCGGCGCAGTCGTGCTGCTGCATCTCGGCATGATCTGGGGCCTCAAGGAAGGGCTCACGCGGCAGGCAATGGAGCTGATCACGGGCCCTCTCGACGTCAAGATGATCGAAGAGATCCTGCCCGAAGAGAAAGAGCCGCCCCCGCCGCCACCCAAGATCGAAACACCTCCGCCGTTCGTGCCGCCGCCCGAAATCGCCATCGATATCCCGATCGATATCGCGCCGGCGACCGCCATCACGGCCACCAATGTCAAGCCGCCACCGACTCCACCGCCGATGGCGGCGCCCGTCGTGCGCACGCCGCCGCGTTCGGACCCGAGGCGTCCGTTTACGGAGCCCGAATATCCGCCGACCTCGCGCCGCCTGGGGCAGGAAGGCACCGTCGTGCTGCTCATTTACGTGATGGCGGACGGCAAGGTGGGCGACGTCAAAGTGCACAAGAGCAGCGGGTTTCCGAAGCTCGACGAGGCCGCGGTGAAAGAGGCGCGCCGCTCGTGGCGATTCATCCCGGCGAAGGAAGGCAACTCACCGGTCGCGGACTGGGGTCAGTTTGCCGTGACGTTCAGGCTCACCGACGACTGAGCAGATTCAGGCCAATCAATTCCGTTCAGAGGACAAACGTTTTATGGCAACTCCTGCAACCCCTGTCGATAACCCATATGGTCTAGCGCAGCTCTGGGCCCAGGGCGACTTCGTCGCCAAAGGCACCCTGATCCTGCTCGTGATCATGTCCGCCCTGTCCTGGTGGGTGATGATCACCAAGGCCTGGGATCAGCGTCGCATCCGCTCGCAGTGGAAACAGGCGGAGCGCGACTTCTGGGGCGCGGGCAGCCTCAAGCAGGCGATCGAGTCGCTCAAGGGCAAGAACAACGCCTTCCGCGCGATCGCGGACGACGGCATGCGCGCGGCCCAGCACCATGAGGGCCGTCTGACCGACCAGGTCGATCTGCACGACTGGATCAGTCAATCGCTGCAGCGCTCGCTCGACCAGATCACCAACTACCTGCAAGGCGGCCTGCCGATCCTGGCGACCGTCGGCTCGACCGCGCCGTTCGTGGGTCTGTTCGGCACAGTGTGGGGCATCTATCACGCGCTGATCAGCATCGGCATCGCGGGCCAGGCGAGCATCGACAAGGTGGCCGGTCCTGTGGGCGAGGCGCTCATCATGACGGCCATCGGCCTCGCCGTGGCGGTGCCTGCGGTGCTCGGGTACAACATCCTGCTGCGCCGGAACAAGATCATCATCGAGAAGCTCAAGTACTTCGCGACCGACATGCACGCCTATCTGTTGAGCGGCGCGCGCGTCGGAGCGGGCGACGTCAAGGGCGCAGCGCGGGCGGTCGGCGGTGCCCAGCCCGCGGCGGCGCGCTGATCCACTCACGCCTGACAGAGGTATTGCGCGATGGCGATGAGCGTCGGTGGCAGCGAAGAAGGCGCCATGATGGCGGAGATCAACACCACGCCCCTGGTGGACGTGATGCTGGTGCTCCTGATCATCTTCCTGATCACCGTCCCGGTGATCACGCGCACGATCCGTCTCGATTTGCCGAAGGCGGTCAACGCGCCCACCGAGACCAAGCCGGAGAACGTAATCCTCGCGGTTGACGCCAGCGGCAGTGTCTACTGGAACGACCTCAAGATGCCGACCCACGACGTGCTGCTCGAAAGACTGAAAACTGCGGCGGTACAGAAGCCGCAGCCGGAGGTGCACGTGCGGGCCGATCGCAACGTTCGCTACGAGCACGTCGGGCGCGTGATCGTACTGGCGCAACGCGCGGGCATCGTCAAGGTCGGATTCATCACCGAACCCGACCGCGGCATCCGCGGCATGCGTGCGCGCTGAGGCTGAGGGACCGCTATGTCAATGCAGGTGGGTGGGTCGGACGACGAAAGCATGGTGGACATCAACACCACGCCGCTGATCGACGTGATGCTGGTGCTCCTGATCATGTTCATCATCACCATCCCGGTGATGACGCATGCCGTGAAGCTCGACATGCCGCGCGGGGCGACGCAGCCGCCGCCGATACCGCCCGAGATCATCGAGCTCGAGGTGGACTTCGACGGCACGTACCTGTGGAACGGCACGCCTGTGACCGATGAGGGCACGCTGCTCAGCTACCTGCAGAACGCGGCCAGCAAGGACCCGCAGCCCGAGATTCACCTGCGCCCAAACAAGCGCGCGAAATACGACTACGTGGCCAAGGTGCTGGCGGCGTCGCAACGTCTCGGCGTGCGCAAGATCGGGTTCGTAGGAAACGAACAGTTCATGGAGTAGCTGCGCCGGGCGCCGGCGTTCAGCTTGGGTTCAGACGGTTGCTTTCAGATTAGTACCGCCGGGATGACCATAGTCCCGGCGCTTTTGTTTGAGGGGTCCGCTTCGGACCGAGGATCGCGAGAGAGGTCATGCTGAACAGAATCGTATTGGCCGTTGGTCTGGCATTGGGCGTCACGACGCTCGGCAGCACCCTGGTATTGGCGCCGCAGTCGGCCCATGCCCAGGAGGAGAAGAAAAAGGAGGCGCCGCCGCCACGCGTCAGCGCGAAGGTCGCCAAGCCGCTCAAGGCGGCTCAGGACGCAATGGCGAAGAACGACTGGGACACCGCACTCGCGAAGACACTCGAAGCGAAGGCGCTGCCGGAACTGAACGCATTCGAAAAGTACCAGATCGAGGAATTCCTCTCGTTCGTCTACCTCAAGAAGCAGGACTACAAGAGCGCGGCGGCCGCGTACGACGCGGTGCTGGCGTCGGACCAGCTACCGCCCGACCTGCGGCTCGAGCGCTTGAAGGTCGCGACGCCGCTCAATTTCCAGGTTCAGAACTATCCCAAGGTGATCGAGTACGGCAGTCAGTGGATCGAGGCGGCGGGTGCGTCGGTCCCGGATGCGGAGTCGCTGGTGGCGCAGGCCTACTACATCCAGGATGACTTCCCCAACGCGCTGAAGCATGCCCAGGCGGCCATCGACGGTGCGCGCGCGCAGGGCCAGCCGGTGAAGGAAGCATGGCTGCAGATCAAGCTCGGCGCCTTGAACGAGGCCGACGACCAGGCGGGAGTCGCCGCGACACTGGCAGAGCTGGTGGCGGAATTTCCCAACCACAAGTACTGGGAGCAGCTCCTCGGCGTCACCCAGCAGGTCGAAGAGACTGACGATCGAGTGACACTCAACCTCTATCGACTGATGCTCGAAGTCGACGCGCTCCGCCGCGACAGCGACTATGTCGAGATGGCGCAGCTCGCCCTGGAGGCGGGCGTTCCCGGCGATGCGGTGAAAGTCCTGGACCGGGGCTTCAGCAACAAGATGCTGGAGCAGGAGGACGTGCAGCGTCGCCGCGCCCTGTTGCAGGAAGCGAAGACGGCCGCCCAGGCCGACCAGAAGTCGCTCCCGGCGCTCGACAGCGAAGCGCGCGCCGCCAAGACCGGCGAGGCGGACGTGGGGCTCGGCACGGCCTACCTGAGCTACGACCAGTTTGACAAGGCAGCCGAGGCACTGCGCCGCGGCCTGCAGAAGGGCGGCGTGAAGCGGCCGGACGAAGCGCAATTGCTGCTGGGCACAGCATTGCTCAAGCTCAATCAGCAGGATGACGCGCTGAAGGCGTTCGAGGCCGTGTCCGACGCGTCGAAATACGCTCGTGTCGCGAACCTGTGGGAGCTCTATGCCAAGGGCCCGCGTCCGGTGCCTCCCGGCGAGTCGTAAACTCCAAGGTGCCATTCGAATGTGCGAGATCAGAATGCTCATACGTAAGTTGATGGTGGCGTCCGTGCTGGCGCTCGGCGTCGGTGCGGTCACGGTCACTGGCGTCCTCATGCCCACGAGCGCCCAGGCCGAAAAATTCAGCAAGGCCGTGGGCGAGCCATTGCAGGCGGCGCAGGTCGCGATCAAGAAGAAGCAATGGACCCAGGCGCTGGGCGAGATCAAAAAGGCGCAGGCCGTGAGCCCCAAGACGCCGACCGAGGAATACACGATCAACGAGCTCCTGGGCTACGTGCTGCTGCAAACGGGTGACACGGCCGGTGCCATCAAGGCGTACGAAGCGAATCTTGCGCAGACCCCGGCCGATCAGCAGCCGGCACGCATCAAGACGCTCGCTCAGCTCAACGCCAAGGCCAAGAACTATCCCAAGACCATCGAGTACGGCAATCGCTGGATCAAGAACAGCCCCAGCGACACTGACGCCTACTATCTCGTGGCGCAGTCCTACTACCAGACGCAGGATTGCAAGAACACTGTGCGCATCCTCGGGCAAGGCATGGATGTCGCGCGCAAGAACGGCCAGCCGGTGAAGGAGAACTGGCTCGACATGAAGCTCTACTGCCAGGACAAGCTCGATGACAGGGAAGGGCTCGCCGAAACGCGCGAGCAGCTGGTACGCAACAATCCGTCGCGTGAGAACTGGGACAACCTGCTCACCACGCTCTACAAGAACCCGAACAACGACGAGCTCACCACGCTGGGCTACTACCGTCTCGGCTTCGATCTCGACGTGCTCAAGAAGCCCGAGCACTACAGCGAGATGGCGGAGATGTCGCTCGAGGGCAAGGTGCCGGGTGAAGCCGTAACGGTGCTGGAGAAAGGCATCGCGACCAAGGTGTTTGCCGAGAAAAGGGATCAGGAACGCTCGACGCGCTTGCTCACCAACGCGAAGACGCAGGCTGATGCCATGAAGGCCGAACTGCCGAAGCTCGAACAGGATGCGCGAGCCGCAAAGACCGGCGAGGCCGACGTCGCTCTCGGCATGGCCTATGTGAGCTATGGCCAGTACGACAAGGCCGTAGAGGCGCTCCGCCGCGGCCTGCAGAAGGGCGCCGGCAAGCGCAGCGACGAGGCCAACATCATGCTCGGCCGCGCGTATCTCAAGCTCAAGCAGAAGGATGCGGCGCGGCGCGCGTTCAAGGCCGTGCCGGATGACTCCAAGCTGGCCCGGGTCGCCGAGCTCTACGACCTGCACGCAGCACAGTCGTAATCGAAACTTCCCGCGACGTGACGGGCCGTGAGCGCCAGCTCGCGGCCCGCTGCATTTTCAGACTCCCGATTCCGGCGTCCCGGTGGCGAGCCGCGAATATGACTGCCCCTGCCGGCCACACAACACCGCGTGGATTTCCGCGACGATCGCCACCGCGATCGCCTCCGGCGTGCGTGCGCCGATATCGAGGCCCACCGGGCCGAACAGGCGACCCTTGAGTGCCTGCGCGGAGGCGCCCAGCTCGGCCAGCAGGCGGTGCCGGCGCGGTGCCGGCCCGAGCAGGCCGACGTAGCCCAGTGGTGAGGCGGCGAGGTGGCGCAGGTAGGCGCGATCGGCGATGAGGTGATGACTCATCACCACCGCGGCATCGAAGTCCTGCAGGTTGAGAAGGTCCGAGAGCTCGTCGGCGGCTCCGAGGACCACGCGCTCCGCCTGCGGGAAGTGTTCGGCCACCGCGTACGCCGGGCGATGATCGAACAGCGTGACCGACCAGCCGAGCGCATGGCCTGCGCTTACTACCGGCGCGGCGTCCGGACCGGCACCGAGGATCAGGACGCGCGGCGGCAGATCGAGCGCATCGATGAAGGCCGTGACGCTGGCGCTGCCCACGGTGACGTCCAGGAGTCCGGAGGCCTCTTTGCCCTGCAGCACGTCGCGAATGCGCTCGCCGAGCGGACCAGCAATCACATCATTCGTCTCGCCGTCCGGAAACAGCGTGCGCCCCGCGGGCCAGGCGGACAGGTTGGAGCGAACCACGGTCGCAAAGGCGAGCATTTGCCGGGTGGACTGCGCGTGCGCGATGAGGTTGAGGGGCGCGTAATCGTCGGCCGGGGAGAGGCGTTGCAGCAGGATGTGCATTGCGCCTTCGCACCCGAGGCCGAGACCCCAGATCAGATCGTCCGAGCTTCTCAGGTCGTACTCCACGAGGCGCGCCGCGCCGCCCTGGATCACGGAGCGCGCGTGCTCCGCGAGGTCGCCCTCGAGGCAACCGCCCGATAACAACCCACAGGTGACGCCGTCGGGATCGATCAACATGCGTGCGCCGGGCTTGCGGTAGGTGGAACCCTCGGTCGCGACCACGGTGGCCAGGGCGAGCGGCAGCGTGCGTGCGCGCTTCGCGCTGAAGAACGCCAGCAAGCGGGGCAGGCTCGAGTCCACGGTGACGGAATTATGCCAGCCCGGCGGTAATTAAACGCTCGCTGTCTGGTGCGTATTGCCCGCGGGCCATGCCGTGGGCCAAAATTAATCGCATGTTTAATGAAGATCGTTCAGCATGACTCGCGTGTCTCGCAGCGGCGTTGCGCGGCGCGTGGGCCGTCCACCGGGCTCGGCCGACGCCCAGGTGCGTGAGTCGTTGCTCAACGCGGCGCGCAGTCTCTTTCTGCGCTACGGATTTCGCGCGGTGTCGAGCCGCCAGGTCGCCGCCACGGCCGGCGTGAACCCCGCCATGATCCATTACTACTTCGACGGCAAGGAGGGCCTGTATCGGGCGATGCTCGAGGCTGCGATCGCGCCCGTTGTGGGGCGGCTTCAGGCGATGCTCGGCGAGCCGAAGAGTGCGGACGTGGAAGGGCTGGTGCGCAGCTACATGCAGGTCATGGCCGCCAACCCGTGGATACCGGGACTGATCGTGCGCGAGGTGCTCACGCCCGACGGCAGCTTCCGGCAGGCGTTCGTGCGCGACTTCGCGGGCCGGTTTGCACCGCTGTTGCGCAACGTCATCGGCCGCGAGGTTGAAGGCGGAAGACTCCAGGCCGATCTCGATCCGTCGCTGACCGTCGTGTCGCTGCTCGGGCTGGCGTTGTTCCCGTTTATCAGCCTGCCCGTGACTACGCGCGTGCTGGGCATCGACGCCAGCGAGGCCGGCATAGAGAAGCTCATTGGGCACACCGTGCGAGTGCTTCTGCACGGCATCGCGAGTGGAGAACACGGCCATGCTTGAACGCGGGAGCGCCACGTTGCTGGTTGTCCTGGCGGTTGCGGGCTGCGGCAATGGCGTCGATTCGCAGGTCGCGCTCGGCACGCTCGAGCGCGACCGGCTCGAGCTGCCCGCCGAGGCGAACGAGCCGATCGTCGCGATCATGGTCCATGAGGGCGAGGCGGTCACCAAGAACCAGCCGTTACTGCAGCTCGATGGCGCGCAAGCCGCCGAGCGTCGCGCCGAGCTCGAGGCGAACGTCGGTGTCGCGCGTCACCGCCTGACCGAGCTGGTGCACGGGCCGCGAACCGAAGAGGTGCTCGAAGTGCGCGCCCGACTCGAGGGTGCTCAGAGCGCGCACCAGACCGCCCAGAGCGAGTACAACCGAGCGATCGAGCTGGTGGCGCGCAAGCTCATCAGCCAGACCGAGGTCGACCAGCAGCGCGCGCTACGCGACCGGGCCGAGGCGGAGCGCCGTGAAGCGCAAGCGCAACTCGCGTTACTGCTCAAGGGCACGCGCATCGAGCAGCTCGATCAGGCGCGCGCTGAGTTGCGCGAGGCGGAAGCCGCCCTGGCCCAGTACGAGATCAGCATCGCGCGGTTGCTGGTCCGCGCGCCGCGCGACGGCGTCATCGAGGCGTTGCCCTTCAAGCTGGGCGAGCGTCCACCGACCGGGGCCACAGTGATCGTCATGCTGGCCGATGGTGCGCCTTATGCGCGCGTCTACGTGCCTGAACCGGTGCGCACGCGGGTGAAGGCGGGCGGAACGGCGCAGGTGCGCGTGGATGGAGTCGACGAACCCTTCGCGGGACAAGTGCGCTATATCTCGGCACAGGCGGCCTTCACGCCGTACTTCGCGCTCACGCAGAAGGATCGCAGCCATCTGAGCTACCTGGCCGAAGTCACGCTGACGGAGGCGGGCGCTGCACAGCTGCCAGCCGGGATCCCGGTGGAAGTCACGTTCGCGCAGGACTCATTGGCGCAGCGATGAAATCGGCACCCGCGATCGTCGCGCGCGGCCTGTCGCGCCGGTTCGGCCAGTTGCTCGCGGTCGACGGCGTGGATCTCGACATCCCGCGCGCGCAAATCTATGGCTTCCTGGGGCCGAACGGCTCCGGCAAGTCGACCACCATTCGCATGCTCTGCGGGTTGCTGCAGCCGAGCGCGGGTAGCGTGGAAGTACTCGGCCACGCGATGCCGGGCGACGCGGAAAAGCTGCGGCCCAAGCTGGGCTACATGACGCAGCGTTTCTCGCTCTGGGAAGACCTGACGGTCATGGAGAACCTGTCGTTCATCGCCGAGGTTTACGGCCTGGAACCGGCGCAACGCACGCAGCGCATTCAGTCCCGGCTCACGGAGTACAACCTGCTCGACCGGGGCGCGCAGCGCGCCGGCACCCTGAGCGGCGGCCAGAAGCAGCGGCTGGCGCTTGCCGCTGCCACGCTGCACGAACCCGAGCTGCTGCTCCTCGACGAACCCACGAGCGCGGTCGATCCGCAGAGTCGCCGCGACTTCTGGGAGAGCCTGTTCCGGCTGGTGGACCAGGGCACCACCATCCTGGTCTCGACGCACTACATGGACGAAGCGGAGCGTTGTCATCGCCTCGCGATCCTCGACCGCGGTCGCCTGGTCGCGGAGGGAGCCCCGAAGACGCTGATGGCGGGGATCGACGCCGCGGTGGTGGAGGTGGAAACCGACGAGATCGAAGCTGCGCGGGCGGCGCTCGCCCGCATTCCCGAAGTCGAGAGCACGGCACAACTGGGCACGCGACTGCGCGTGCTGATGATGCGCTCGACAGCAGACCCCGCCGCCACCGTGCAACGCGCGCTCGAACAGGCCGCGGTACCCGGGAACGCACACCTCGCAGGCGCGAGCCTCGAGGACGTGTTCGTGGCCGCCACCGGCGAACTGCGCGAACGGCGCCAGCAGCGCGCGGGCAGCGAGGCGCGCCCATGATGGGCACGGGCTGGACACACGCCCTGCGACGCACCGGTGCGATCGCCGCCAAGGAGTTCCGGCAGCTCAGCCGCGACCGGCTGACCTTCGGCATGGTGGTGGGGATTCCCCTGATCCAGATCCTGATCTTCGGCTACAGCATCAATTTCGACGTGCGCAACATCGGCGCCGGCGTGGTCGACCTCGCCAATACCTCGGCGTCGCGCGCCTTGATCGCCGATCTCGAGGCCACGCAGGTGATTCGCGTGGAGGAGCGCCTGCGCACGACGGCGGAGCTCGAGGCACGCATCGCGAGCGGAGCGCTGAGCGCGGGCGTGTACATCCCGCCGGACTTCGAGCGCCGCAAGCTCGATCCGGAGCGCACCGCGGTGCAGGTACTGGTCGATGGCAGCGAGCCGACGATCGAGGGCGTGGTCCGTGGGCTCATCAATGTGCGTGCGGCGAGCCGTGCCGGCAGCTTCACGCCGCCCACGAATCTGATCGAGGTGCGCACGCTCTACAACCCCGAGAAGCGTACGCCGGTGCAGATCGTGCCGGCGCTGATCGGCGTGATCCTGACCCTGACGATGGTGGTGTTCACCTCGGTGGCGATCGTGCGCGAGCGCGAGCGTGGCAACATGGAGCTGCTGATCACGACGCCGGTGAAGTCGGGCGAGCTGATGATCGGCAAGCTCATCCCGTATGTGCTGGTGGGGCTGATCCAGACCACGCTGATCCTGCTGGTCGGCACGTGGTTGTTCAATGTCCCGATCGTGGGCAGCCTCGTCGATCTCTACCTGGCCGCAGCGGCGTTCATTGCCGCCAACCTGGTGCTGGGACTGGTCATCTCGACACTGGTGCAGACCCAGTTCCAGGCCATCCAGCTCAGCATCTTCACGCTGTTGCCCTCGATCCTGTTGTCCGGTTTCATGTTTCCGTTCGACGGCATGCCGCGCGTGGCGCAGTGGATCGCGCAGGTGCTGCCGCTCACGCATTTCGTCGAGCTGGTGCGCGGAATCGTGCTGCGCGGGGCGCCGCTGAGCGCGATGTCGCTGCCACTCGCCAAGCTCGCAGTCTTCTTTGTGCTGGCCCTGGGCCTCGCCGCAACGCGCTTCCGCAAGCGGCTCGACTGACGATTCGGCTGGTCCGCCGTCTTGCTGTTAGGATGGCCAGCGATGCCCGACCGGCCGGCACACGAGGTCGGGCTCAAGCAGCAACGAGATGGCTCAGACGTACCGGGAAGGCGACTGGTTTGTCGTACCGTTGCGCCGGGGAGGGCAAGCGCTGGGTCTGGTGGCGCGTCGCCCGCGGCGCGGCACGGTCGTGCTGGGCTATTTCTTTGGGCCGGCCCGCAACCAGCTGCCCACAGCGGAGGAGCTGACGAACGTCGGCGCCGAGCACGTGCAGCTCGTCTGCCGATTCAAGGACACGCCCCTGCACCGGGGCGCGTGGCAGGTTGTCGGACATCACCCGAATTGGCGCCGCAAGGACTGGCCGATGCCAGCATTTTTCCGGCGCGAAGGCTTGTCGGGGCGCGGAATTCGCATCGAGTACGACGGCGACAATCTCACGACCCCATCCCGCGAGGTGCCGGCCAGTGTCAACGAGGGGGTGCTGCCCGACGACGTGGTGCTCGACGAGGTCCGTGTCCTCGAGACGCTGCGGGTGATCCTGAGCGAACAGCGACCCGTGACCCTCGACCAGACCCAGTGGATTCGTTGACGGGCCACCCATCTTGGCCTTGCCATGGTGCAGCGCGACAGCTTAGAGTCCCGGCGATTTCGCGGGTTTTCCAGCAAACCCGCCAGGTGAGGATAATGAAAACAATCTATGTGGGGAACCTGCCGTTCAGCGCCTCGGAGGACCAGATCCGGCAACTCTTCGAGCAGTTCGGCAAGGTGCAATCGGTGAAGTTGATCACCGACCGGGAGACCGGACGGCCGCGCGGCTTTGGTTTCGTGGAGATGGACGGCGGGGAAGCCGACGCTGCGATCGCCGGTCTCAACGGCCAGCAGTTCGGCGGGCGGAGCCTGCGCATCAACGAGGCCCGCGAACGCCCGGACCGTGGCCCCCCGCGTCGCCGGCCGTGAATTGCGTCGCCCGCGGTCGCTGAACTCATCGCCTGTATGATTCGCGAGGCGCGCGTGTCCTGACGGACACGGGCGCCTGGCGGTTGCGCGCGGGCGAGGAGAGCATCGGGTCATGGCGGAATCAAACTGGACAGTTCATAAATTCGGCGGCTCGAGCGTCGCGGACGAGGATTGCTTCCGGCGCGTCGCGCAGATCGTGGAGGGTGGCGGACCGCGGCAGGCGGTCGTGCTGTCCGCGTGTCGCGGTGTCACTGATGCCCTGCTCGCGTTGGTCACGCTCGCCGAGCAACAGGACCTTTCGTTCGAGGCGCGGCTCAACGACATCCGCGAGCGGCACATCGACATCGCCGAGGCGGTGCTGAAGCCCGGTAGCGCCGCGGCCTATATCGCGGAGCTCAAGTCTGATTGCCGCGACATCCTCGGTATCCTGCAGACGGTCAAGCAGATTCGCTCGGCGGCGCAGAACGTGCGCGACCTGGTGGCCGGGTACGGTGAAATCTGGTCGACACGACTCTTCAGCGTCATGCTGCGCGAGCGCGCGAGTCTCGCGGGCGGCGTCGAATGGCTCGACGCCCGCCGCGTGCTGGTCGTGGACTGGGGTCCGCTCGGCCCGATGGTGCATTGGGAGGAATCGCGCCGCCGTCTGCACGCCGAGGTCAGCCCCGACTTCGGCGGGGTCATGGTGATCACCGGATTCATCGCGAGCGACACGCGCGGCATCCAGACGACGCTCGGCCGCAACGGCAGCGATTTCTCCGCATCGATATTCGGCGCGCTGCTGGACGCGCACGAGATTCACATCTGGACGGATGTCGACGGCGTGTTGAGCGCCGACCCGCGCCTGGTCCCCGATGCCAAGGTGATCGACTCGCTGTCCTACAGCGAGGCGATGGAGCTCGCGTATTTCGGCGCCAAGGTCATTCACCCGCAGACCATGGCGCCCGCGGTCGAGCGCGACATCCGCATCTGGATCCGCAACACCTTTGCGCCGGACAAGAGCGGCACCCTGATCTGCGCCCAGCCCGACTCGAAGCTCCAGGTCAAGGGCATCACCAGCATCGATGGCGTCGCGCTGATCAACCTCGAGGGCACCGGCATGATCGGCGTGCCGGGCACCGCGCATCGCCTCTTCGGCGCGCTGCGCGAGGAAAACATCTCGGTGATCGTCATCTCGCAGGGCAGCTCCGAGCACTCCATCTGCTTCGCGATCCCCGAGAGCCAGGCGACCCGCGCCGAGCACGTCGTGCGCCGCGCCTTCGACAGCGAGCTGCGGCAGGGGCAGATCCAGAGCGTCGAGGTCGACCGGGGCCTGAGCATCCTCGCGGTGGTCGGCGATGGCATGGCCGGAGCGCATGGCGTGGCCGCGAAGGTCTTCGGCTCGCTCGGCGACGCGGCCGTCAACGTGCGGGCGATCGCGCAGGGCGCTTCCGAGCGCAACATCTCGGTCGCGATCGACAGCCGCGGCGCCGCCAAGGCTCTGCGTGCGGTTCACGCGGGCTTCTACCTGTCGCCACACACGGTCTCGCTGGGCGTGATCGGTCCTGGCACCGTGGGCAAGGTGCTGCTCGATCAGCTGGCGAGCCAGGTCGAGCGTCTCAAGCAGAACTTCAACCTCGACCTGCGGGTGCGCGGGATCATGGGATCCAGCCGCATGCTGCTGGCCGATGGCGGCATCGAGCTGGCCAATTGGCGCGAGCGCCTGAAGCGCGACGGCGTGGACGCGGACCCTGAAGCGTTTGCCGACTTCGTCCACGCGGAGTTCCTGCCGCATGCCGCGATGATCGATTGCACCGCCAGCAGCGAGGTCGCCGGTCGCTACCGCGATTGGCTGGCGGCGGGCATGCACGTCGTCACACCCAACAAGAAGGCCAACAGCAGCGACCTGGCCTACTACCGCTCGTTGCGCGAAGCGCGTCGCGCGGCCGGCACGCACTATCTCTACGAAGCGACCGTCGGTGCGGGCCTGCCCGTGATCACCACGGTGCGCGACCTGCGCGAGACCGGCGACGAGATCGTGAGCATCGAGGGCATCCTTTCCGGCACGTTCGCGTACCTCTTCAACACCTACGATGGCACGGTGCCGTTCTCGCGCATCGTCGTCGACGCCAAGTCCAAGGGCTACACGGAGCCCGATCCGCGCGACGATCTCTCGGGCCTGGACGTGGCCCGCAAGCTGATCATCCTCGGGCGCGAGATGGGGCTCGACCTGGAGATGAGCGATGTGCAGGTGGAGAGCCTGGTGCCGCCCGCGCTTGTCGGATGCTCGATCGAGGAGTTCCTGCAGCGGCTGCCGGAATTCGACTCGGCCATGCAGACGCGCTATCAGAAGGCGCGCGCCGAAGGCCAGGTGCTGCGCTACGTGGCGCGGCTCGACGCCTCGGGCACCGCCACCGTGGGAGTCACCCGTCTCGATCAACGCCACGCATTCGCCAACATCGCACTCACCGACAACGTGGTGCGATTCGCGACGCGTCGCTACTGCGACAATCCGCTCATCGTGCAGGGACCAGGAGCCGGCCCCGACGTCACGGCGGGTGGGGTCTTCGGCGACCTGCTGCGCCTGTGCGCGTACCTGGGAGCCAAGTTGTAGTGGCACGATCGCTGGCAACCGCATTCGCGCCGGCGACCGTCGGCAACGTCGGCATCGGTTTTGACATCCTCGGTCACACGTTCGAAGCGGTGGGCGATCGCGTCACGGCACGCCGCGTCGACGAGCCGGGCGTGCGTGTCGGCTCGATCGGCGGCGTCATCACCGACCTGCCGCGGGCCGTCGAGCGCAACACCGCGGGCAAGGCGGTGCTGAGCTTGTGGCAGGCGCAGCGCGCATCGGGCGGGGTCGAGCTCGACATCGTCAAGGGGATACCCCTGGCTTCCGGTCTCGGCGGCTCGGCCGCCTCGGCGGTGGCCGCGGTCGTCGCGGCCAACGCGCTGCTCGATGCACCGGCGACGCCGCTCGAGTTGCTGCGTCATGCGATGCTGGGCGAGCAGGTGGCGAGCGGCTCGATACACGTGGACAACATCGCGCCGTCGCTCTTCGGTGGACTGGTGCTCACGGTGGGCATCGACAACCCGCGCGTCAAGCAGATTCCCGTCCCGCCGAGCATTCGCTGCGTGCTGGTGCACCCGCACATGCACGTCGCGACGCGCGACGCGCGCGGGATTCTGAGCCAGACCGTGACGCTCTCCGATTTCGTCTGGCAGACGGCCAACCTCGCGGGATTCATTTCCGGTTGCTACTCGAACGATCTCGACATGATTCGTGACGCGTTCCAGGACGTCGTCATCGAGCCGCAGCGACAGGCGCTGATCCCGGGCTTCCGCGCGGTGCGCGAGGCCGCGATGGCCTGCGGTGCCCTGGGCTGCTCGATCTCGGGTGCCGGACCGAGCGTGTTTGCGTGGTGCGAGGCGCCGTGCGCGGAGTCCGCCCGGGAGGCCATGGTGCGCGCGTTCGCCGACCATGGACAGCAGGCCGACCACTGGATCACGACTATCGAGCCGCGCGGCGCGCGGATCGTCGATCGCTGATGCGGTTCGCGAGCACGCACGCTCCCGGCCAGACCGTCGCGTTGACGCGCGCGCTCGAGCACGGGCTCGCCTCCGACGGCGGGCTCTACATTCCCACGGCATTGCCGCAACTCGATCCTGCCGAGGCGCCGTCGACGCATGCCTTGCCCGCGGTGGCACACAGCCTGCTCGAGCCCTTTTTCAGCGAAGACCCGCTGCAGGCGAGCCTGGCGGAGATTGTGGCAGAGGCGTTCAACTTTCCGGCGCCGCTGACGCCGCTCAAGGGCGGGGCGGAGAGCGCCGAGGTCCTGGAGTTGTTCCATGGACCCACCGCCGCGTTCAAGGATTTCGGCGCGCGTTTCCTGGCGGGGTGCCTCGCGCGCCTGCCGCCGAATTCGACCGCGACGACCATCCTGGTGGCGACCTCAGGCGATACCGGTTCGGCGGTCGCGGCGGCGTTTCACCGCAAGCCCGGGTTCGAGGTCGTGATCCTGTACCCCAAGGGGCTGGTCTCCGAGCGCCAGGAGCAACAGCTCACCTGCTGGGATGACAACGTGCGTACCGTCGCGATCACGGGCACGTTCGATGATTGCCAGCGGCTCGTGAAGCGCGCGTTCACCGACGAAGCGTTGCGCCGCACGCACCGCCTGTCCTCGGCCAACAGCATCAACATCGGCCGCCTGCTGCCGCAGGTGACCTACCACGCTGCCGCGAGTCTCGATGTGAAGCGGCGCACCGGCGAGCCCGCCTCCTTCATCGTGCCGAGCGGCAACCTTGGCAATGCGGTGGCCTGCGTCTGGGCGCGCGCCATGGGAATGCCGATCGCTGAAATCGTGCTGGCGCACAACGCCAATCGGACCGTCCCCGATTACTTCGAGTCCGGCACCTGGCGGCCACGTGCGAGCGTGGCCACGCTCGCATCGGCGATGGACGTCGGCGATCCGAGCAACGCCGAACGGTTGCGCAGTCTTTATTCCGACCTTGAGGTCATGCGACACGAGCTCGCCGCCGTTTCGATCAGCGACGAGCAGATCCGCACGCGCATTCGCGCGGACTTCTCCACCTACGGCCGCGTCTGGTGCCCGCACACGGCGGTGGCCGCGGAAGCCTATGCGGAACTGCCGCAGGAGCTGCGCCGTGCCCGGCACTGGGTGATCGTCGCCACGGCACATCCGGCCAAGTTCAACGAGATCGTCGAGCCGCTCATCGGTGGTGCGGTGGCCATACCGGCCAATCTCGCAGCGCTCCTGGCATTGCCCAGGCAAGTGACCGAGCTCGACGCGGATTTCGACTCCTTCAGGGCGTACCTGGAGCAACGATGACGGGCAGTCTGGAACAGATCGATGCGCGCACCCTGGCGTGGATCCTGGGGGTGCTGGCGGTGCTCGCAGCGCTGGTGTGGCTCTATCGTCTCTATCGCCGCTACTCCATGCGGCGCGCGCTGCTCAATGCACTGAAGGGCGTCGCCTATGACGTGGTTCGCGACGTCCTGGTGCCGGATGGCATGGAGGGGCACCTGCACATCGACTTCCTGCTGCTCACCCAGCGCGGCATCCTGATACTCGACCTGCGCGAGATACCCGGCATGGTGTTCGGTGGCGACCAGATGGACCAGTGGACCGTGATCACGCGCCGGCGCCGTTACACGTTTGTCAATCCACAGGGGGCGCTGCTCGATCGCATCGCCGCGGTCAAGTTGATCGCCGGCGAAGTGCCGGTCGAGGGGCGCGTGCTGTTCACGACGCGCTCACGCTTTCCCAAGGGCAGGCCGCGGTCGGCGCTGATCCTCGATTCGATCAAGGCCGAGTACGCTCCGGTCGACAAGGGCGCGATGCAGGACACCGTCAGGTTGTTCGAGCCGGCGTGGGAACGGTTGAAAGCCAGCACGCGCCCCAGCGATCTGGCGCGCCGTTAGGAAAAACGGGGTCAGATTTGTTTTCCTGTTACGGCGTCAGGAAAATAAATCTGACCCCGTTTTTCCCTCAACTGCGTGCGTGATCAGAGAGCACGAGCGCGACGCAGGCGGTCAGGCGGCGTGCGGTTTGCAGGTGCAGGAACTCGTTTGGCCCATGCGCGTTGGCGTGGGGTCCGAGCACGCCCGTGACCACGAACTGCGTGCGCGGAAAGCGCTCGCCCAGCATCCCCATGAACGGGATGCTGCCGCCGGTCCCCATGTACATCGCATCGCGGCCGAAGAACTCGCGTGAGGCGCGCTGCACCGAGTCCTCGAGCCACGGCACCATCTTGGGCGCCTCCCAGCCTCCCATCGCCGATCCCGGCGTGAACTTGACGCGCGCTCCGTAGGGCGGATCGCGCTCCAGGAGACGCTGCGCTTCCTGCGCGGCCTTCTGCGGATCGCCCGTAGGCGGCAAGCGGAAAGAGAGCTTGGCGCTCACTTGCGGGACCAGAACGTTGCCAGCGTCGCGCAATGCGGGCAGACCCTCGATCCCCGTAATGGTGAGAGTGGAACGCCACGTCGTGTTGAGGATCAGCTCGACGTGATCGTCGGTCATCGCGCGGGCCCCCGGCGCGAAAGGAAATCGATTCCAGACGCTGTCCCCGAGCACTTCGGCGGTCGCCCTGGCCTGTTTTCTCCGCTCCTCGGAGATCGATACGCTAAACGCTTCGCCCTTGACCTCGCCGGTTGCCGCGTCCTCGATGCGAGACAAGAGCTGCCTCAGAACGCGAACGCAGGAAGGTACGGTGCCGCTGCCGGAGCCCGAGTGCACTCCCTCGGTCAGCACCTGCACCTCCAGCGTGCCGATGAGATTGCCGCGCAGCGAAGTCGTGCACCACAGCTGCTCGTAATTGCCGCATTCCGCATCCAGGCAGATGACGAGCGACGGCGTGCCGATGCGCGTCGCCAGCGCTTCGACATGGGCGGGGAGATCGGGACTGCCGCTTTCCTCGCAGGCCTCGATCAGCACCACGCAGCGCGCCCGTGGAATGCGTTGCGCATCGAGCGCGGCAATCGCGGTCAACGAAGAGAACACCGCATAGCCGTCATCGGCGCCGCCGCGCCCGTAGAGCTTGCCGTCGCGAATGACGGGTTCCCACGGTCCGAGTCCTGATTCCCAGCCGGTGAACTCGGGCTGCTTGTCCAGGTGCCCGTAAAGGAGCACGCAGTCGTCGGTGGTGCCGGGAATGTCGATGTAGAGCAGCGGCGTGCGGCCCGCGAGCCGTCGGATCTCCACCTGCATACCGGCGATCGGCTGCTCGCGGCACCAGGCCGCCATGAGCTGGATCGCCCGTTCCATGTGGCCGTTGCGCTCCCAGTCCGGGTCGAAGAGGGGCGACTTGTTGGGAATGCGCACGTATTCGCACAGCCGGGGAACAATGGATTCGGACCACACGCCTTCTATGTGGCTCGCGAGTTGCGCGGTTTTCATGTTTGCATATCCATGTGCCTCAAATACTTAGGATGGATATCTCGACTATCTATGGATGCCTTGCGGGCCAGCCAAACAAACGCTGCGCATTATCGGTCGTGGCGCGCGCGACCGTCTCGGCCGATTCGCTCCGATGGCGGGCCACCGCTTCGAGGACATGCCGCAGGTACATCGGTTCATTGCGGCGTGATGGGGGCTTCGACTGCAGGTCCCGGGGCAGCAGGTAGGGAGCATCGGTCTCGAGCAGCAGTCGCTCCGCCGGGATGCGGCTCACCGCTTGGCGCAGCTCGGCACCGCGCCGTTCATCGCACACCCAGCCGGTAACGCCGATGTAGAGATCGAGCGCGAGATAGTCCTCGAGCTCGGCGATGCCGCCGGTGAAGCAGTGCGCCACGCCACCCTTGAGGCGGGGGCGGTAGTCGCGCAGAAGAGCGACGAAGTCCGCGTGGGCGTCGCGCTGATGCAGGAACGCGGGCTTCCCGCTTTCCACGGCGAGCTCGAGCTGCCAGCGGAATGCACGTTGCTGCTCGGCGTGAGGAGAAAAGTTGCGGAAGTAGTCCAGTCCGCATTCACCCGCCGCGCAGACTTCGGGAGCTTCCAGCAGCTCGCGCAGTTCCTGCAGGTGCGCCGCTGCGAGCTCGGCGGCGTGGTGCGGATGCACCCCGGCCGTGGCGCGGATGATGTCAGGTCGATCGCGCGCCAGCGCAACGGCGCGGCGCGTGCTGTCGAGCGTGGCGCCCGTGACGAGGAAGTGAGTGACCCCCGCGACCAGCGCGCGCTCGATCACCTGCGGACGATCAGGATCGAAGCTGTCGTGTGCGAGGTTGACGCCGATATCAACGAGTTCGATGGGCACTAGGGCAATATGTCATGCGGAGTCTGGGTGCAGCCATTGCATGCTATCTTGCCGCGCCCGGCAAGAGCGCGGGGCGTGGGCCGGCGCAGGGAGAGCATGGCAGTGATTCTCGCTCGATGGCGCGTGAGTTTGGCGGCGATGCTGCTGCTCGCATCCGGTGTCGTGGCGCAGGAGCTCGATCTGCGCGACATCGAGGGACGCATCGAGTACGCGTGGTTCACGGAGGACGCCAACTCGCTGCGCAACCTCATCCGCACGGCCGAAGGCGCCTTGCCCAAGAGCGCTGACTCGGCGATTACGCGCTATCAGCTCGGGTTCGCGCACTATCGGCTGGGCCTGCTCCTGGCGCAGAAGAAGGACGCCGACGCGGCCGAAGCCTTCTCCGGCTGCGTCAAGGAACTCGACGAGGCAGTGGAAGCGAACCAGAGCTTCGCCGATGCGTATGCGCTGCAATCCGCCTGCTACGGAAGCCTCGCGGGGCTGCAGGCCTGGAAAGCGGTGGTTTACGGGCCGCAGAGCGACGCGAAGCTCGACAAAGCGCGGCAACTCGCGCCGCGCAACCCGCGCGTGGTGCTGCTCGACGGGCTGGCCGACGGCGACAAACCCAAGGCGTTCGGCGGCGACAAGGCGCGCGCGCAAGCGAAGTTCAAGCGCGCCGTGGAACTCTTCGAGGGCGCGGGCGAGGCTGCCGAGGGTGAACCGAGCTGGGGGGCCGCCGAAGCCTACCTCCATCTCGGCCGCGGGCTGATGCAGTCGGGCGATACGCTCGGCGCCCGCAACGCACTCGAGCACGCCCTGATCATCGCGCCTGAATTCGCCGCCGCCCGGCGCGAGCTGCAACGCCTGACCGCTACGCGCCAGTAACCTTCCGCGCCCCGCAAGAAACCTGACGCTTGAGGGTGTCGGGTTCGGGAGGTCTTTTCAGGACCGTCGAAAACAGGGATGTTTTCGCCGGAGCCTACAGGGATGTATTCACGGCGTTCCTGAAAAGACCTCCCGAACACGGCGCCCTCGCACCAATACTCGGGTGACTTCCGCGAGGCGACTCTAGAAGGTGTAGCGGATAGCGAGCTGCAGTGTTTCCTCGCGCAGTTCCGGGTCGAGCCCCAGATTCGAGCGCTGTTCCAGCCGCCCGTCGAGTCGCAGTCCCTCGAGCGCGAGCTGCCAGTGCTCGTCGTAGTCGAAGAGATAGGCGAGCGTCCACCCGTCGACGTCCTGCGCGCTGTTGAAGAACTCGGCGCCGCGAGTCGTTTCAGTGTAGAGATCGTCGTAGCGCAGCGTTACGCGGTGGCGTCCGCGCGCATGGCTGAGCAATGCAAAGTAGGAATCGTAGTCAGTGATGAAGAACCCGCGGCCGTCGGGACTGTCGCCCACGGCGGTGTCGCCGCCCATCCACTGTGCGATCACGGTCCAGTCGCGCCACTCGCCACGCACGCCGGCGCTGTCGAAGCGGCTGAGCCACGCATTCTCCAATCCGTTGGTGGCCGCGGGATCGCCGCGATTGTCGTAGTGCAGGGCGCGCACCACGAGTCGGTCGGGCCAGTTGAGTTGCAGACCGGCGTAGTAGCCGGCCTGGTCGTCGATCTCGTGGAAAAACTCGATGCGATGACGCAGGGTCGATTCCGGGAACACCTTGGGCAACCCGCCGAAGAGTGCCGTCTGGCGATCGTGAATCGCCCAGCCGCGGTCGAAGATCAGCACACCCATGGGATCGTTCCAGCCATAGGCAGCTGCGATCACGCTCACATCCACGCCCTTGCCGAGTCGCGATCCAGTCCAGGTCGCAGTGACCTCCGCGCCGACTGTGCGGATTTCCTCGCCGAGCCAGGTGTTGATCGCGGACGAGCTGAGTGAGTAGACGCTCTGCCACCCCGGCCCCCGGTTCTCCAGCGAGACCGGCGGATAGAAGGCGCCGACCCTGGTACGCCAGCGCCAGTTGGTCGAGGGATACGGGCGCCATTCGAGGTAGGCCTCGCTCACATCGAACGGGTTCTTGTCCGCATCGCCATAGGCGTCGAGCGTGACGTGCGCGTCCAGTGTTTCCGTGAGCCGCGCACGGTAGTCGAGGAACGCCCGGCCGAGCTGCAGATCCTGGTGGTCCAGGTCGAAGCGGCCAAGCCCCAGCCCGCCCGAAGTAAACGACTGCTCCACGTCCGTGTCGACGTATCGCACGTCGAGCTGCAACGTGAACTCGTGGCGGCTCTCGGGCGTCTCGGCTGCGCTCGCCGCCAGTGTCAGCGAGATGGCGGCGAAGACGCCTGGCACGCGCAGTAGAAGCGCGAGCCTAGTAGTCATCCCAGCTCGACTTGGGGGGCTTCGCTCGCGGCTCGGGCGACAGCGGCCGGGTCAGGCGCACGGGTATCGGCAGCTCCTGTGCTTCGGCCAGGCGTATCGAGCGGGTGAGCGTGGCGGGTGGCTCGTTGATCCGCGGGCTCCAGAGGACGACGTCGTATTCGCCCGCCGGCAACTCCACGAGCTCGAGCTTGCCCGTGGGATCGGTCCTACCGAAGTAGGGCGCCGGCGTGACGAAAATGTAAGCGAGCATGTTGTCGTGGATATTGCAGCCGAGCACCACCACGCCAGGCTTGTCGAACACCAGGGGCGGGTGTGCGTGCCCGCGATAGAGCGCCAGCTGAAAGCGCTTCGCCGCCGAGAAGGAATACACCTGGTGCGCAACCGTGTCGCTGTTCGGAAAGGCGACCTCTGTTCCCACGCGCACCACCAGCACGTGCGGGACGAACTGCTTGTCGACCTGGTCCATGATGGCGCGCGGCGTGGAGGCCGGCGGCGGAATCGTCGATCCGCGCGGTGTGGCGGTCACCACGATGTCGCCGACGCCCCGGTTGTCGCGGTCGAGAACGCTCACGCTGATGCTCGCGGCGCGGCCCGACGCCATGAGAAGACAGCCCAAACAGGTCCAGCACAGGCTTCGAGCGCGTTTGAAGCGCGTCACTCTTACCGGTCCTTTCCGTCCCTCAAGCTAGACGTGCGTCGCATTTTGACAGTATGTCAATGGCGAGGCCACAGACTGCTCTCTAGATTTAGCGCTCGACGCGTTGGGCAACGAGCCCGCCAGACTCTGTAAAGCGACGGATGCGCACATGCTGAGCTTTCGCACCCGCATTCTCGGGTTGCTGCTGGCGCTCGTGGTCACGATCCAGATTGCCACGATGATCGCGCTCGTGGTGAAGACGCAGGGTGGCGCGCAGTCGCGTGCCCGCGTCGAGCTCGAAGCCGGCGGACGCGTGCTCACCAGTCTCATGCAGTCACGCGCCGACCAGCTGCGCGACGCCGTGCAGGTCCTGGTCTCGGACTACGGCTTCAAGGAAGCCGTCACTTCGGGCGATCGTGAAACCGTGCTTTCGGCGCTCGATAACAGCGCCGGACGCATCTCCGCCGACCTGGCCGCATTCATCGATCCAACCGGGCACGTGCTCGCAACCACCATCCCCGAGCTGGCGGACGCCGTCGGCATGGACTGGCCGGTACGCGGTGCGGCGGTCACCGACTCCGGCGTGATCTACCGCACCCTCAACGACCGGTCATACCTGCTGGTGATCGCCCCGGTGCGCGCGCCCGTGACCGTGGGCTCGGTCGCCATCGGTTTCCGCATCGACTCCGCGCTCGCCTCCGAGATGCGCTCGCTCCTCGGTGTCGAGGTGTCCTTCTACGACGGCTCGAGCCAGGGCTCGACGGCCATCGTCTCCACGCTGAGCGCCTCGCAGCGCGCTGCGCTGCTCGCGCAGCTGCCGCAGATGGTGGGTGCGCCCGGCGAGACGCGGCAGATCAGCCTGGATGGCGTGGATCACGTGCTGCTGCTGGAACCGGTGGCCGGCTCGGGCGGACAACTCTTCCTGATCCTGCAGACTTCGCTCGCCGACATCCTGCGACCCTTCGACGACCTGCGCACCGCCATCCTGGGGATCACGGTGCTCGCAGTGCTGCTCGCGGTGCCGCTCGCGCTGATGCTCGCGCGTGGCGCCAGCCGACCGCTCGATCAGCTGGTCGAAGCGGCGCAGCGCATCGAGGGCGGCAACTATGCCGTGCCCGTGCAACTCACCAGCAGCGCCGAGTTCGCCAGCCTCGCTTCCACGCTCAACTCGATGCAGGCACGCATTTCCGAGCGCGAGCAGCAGATCCGCCACAGCGCCTTGCACGACGATCTGACCGGCCTGCCCAACATCGCCCTGTTTCGCGAGCACCTCGAGTCGGCGCTCGCGGCGGCGCGCCGGCTGTCGACACCGTCGGCCGTGCTGCTGGTCGAGATCCGCGACTTCGATCAGATCCAGGCATCCTTCGGCCCGTCATTTGGCGAAGAGGTGACCCGCGAGATCGCGCGGCGCCTGGTGAGCCGCATGCAGGGCGAGGACTGCGTCGCACGCACCGCCGAATCACAGTTCATGTTGCTGCTGCCCGCCGGCGACGAGGTGCGGGCCCGCGTGCTCGCGGCGCAGGTCATCGAATCGGTGCGTGCCGGGCTGATCCGCGAGGACGTGCACGTGAGCCTCAACGCCAACGTCGCCATCTGCAACTTCCCGACGCACGGCACAGATGGCGAGACGCTGCTGCGTCGCCTCAACACCGCGCTGTACGACGCGCGGCTGAGCGGCGAATCCGTGATGGTGTACCAGGCGGGCCGCGAAGAGGGACACCGCCGCCAGGTCGCGATCCTTGGCGACCTGCGGCGCGGCATCGACGGCGGCGAGCTGGAGCTGCATTACCAGCCCAAGGTGCACATCCTCACCCAGAAAGTGCAGAGTCTCGAGGCGCTGGTGCGCTGGAATCACCCGCGCCACGGCCGCCTTCCGCCGGGCGAGTTCGTGCCGCTGGCGGAGCGCGCCGGCAGCATCATCCTGCTGACGAGCTGGGTGCTGAAGACCGCTCACGAGCAGATGCGCGCCTGGCAGGGCCAGGGCATCGACCTCGACGTGTCGATCAACCTGTCGGCGGCGGACCTGAGCGATCCGGAGCTCCCCGAGCTGGTGCGTGGACGGCTGCGCGGCGCCGGGGTGCACGCCAACCGCCTGGTGCTGGAGATCACCGAGAGCGCCGTCATGCGCGAAACGGCGCGCGCGGTGCGCATGATGGAGGAGCTGCGCCATGACGGCGTGCGCTTCTCGATCGACGACTTCGGCACCGGCTACTCCTCGCTCGCGCAACTCAAGCGGCTGCCGGTGGATGAAATCAAGATCGACAAGTCATTTGTGCTCGACCTCAACCGGCACACCGATGACGCCGTGATCGTGCGCTCGACGATCGAGCTGGGGCACAGCCTCGGGGTCAAGGTCGTCGCCGAGGGCGTCGAGACCGCCGAGAGCTGGGAAATGCTGCGGCAGATGGGCTGCGACATGGCGCAGGGTTTCTTCATCAGCGCGCCGCTCCCCGGAAGAGAGATCGCCAACTGGGTGCGCTCGCTCAACACCAAGCTCGAGTCGGCTGAGACACCCACTCAGCAGGTTCGCGTGCTGAAGGAGCACCGGCGCACCATCGTGTGACGTCGTATGCAATACTTGCGCGTCCCACCTGAAGGAGGGGAGCGCATGAGCTGGGTCCTGCTTGGACTTGTCGTCCTGTTGATCCTGTTCCTGGTCGGCATCTACAACCGCCTGGTCGGCGCGCGCAACGCCTACAAGAATGCGTTTGCGCAGATCGACGTCCAGCTGACGCGTCGCTACGACCTCATCCCGAACCTGGTCGAAACCGCCAAGGGCTATCTCAAGCACGAGCGCGAAACGCTCGACGCCGTCGTTCGGGCGCGCAACGCAGCGGTGACGGGGCTGCGTGCCGCGGCCGCGAGTCCCGGCGATCCGGCAGCCTTGCAGCAGCTGGCCGGTGCCGAGAATGCGCTGAGCGGGGCCCTCGGGCGCCTGTTCGCGATCGCCGAGGCCTATCCCGACCTGAAGGCCAACCAGAACATGATGCAGCTCTCGGAGGAGCTCACCTCCACGGAGAACAAAGTGGCGTTCGCGCGCCAGGCGTTCAACGATGCGGTGATGTCGTACAACACCACGCGCGAGGTGTTCCCGAACAGCGTCGTCGCCAACGCCTTCGCCTTCGGCGCCGCGCAGTTGCTCGAGATCGAGAGCCCGCAGAAGCGCGAAGCCCCGAAGGTGACCTTCACTTAGGGCAACTCTGCGCAGGTATCATGGGCGCGACCGGTCTCCGCGAGCTTCTGGCCAGGCGTGAGGCGCAGTCGATATGTCGATATCGACAAGACTCACAACGACGCCAGCAGCTCGCCGAGGCCGCGTCCCGTGCGGGTTGCGCCGCGAACGGGCATCTGCGTCGTTCCAGCGTTTGCCAATGGAGACAACCATTGGCTGCACGCTGCGCCTAGCATCTGCACCGTTGGCGACGCAACGCGCCTCATGAGACCTGTGCAGAGTTGCCCTAGCGCCGGCGCGGTGCTGCGAACCGGCCCGGCATGAACTTCTTCCAGCGGCAAGCCGAGGCGCGTACGCAATCACGGCGCCTGATCGTGCTCTTCGTGCTGGCGCTGGTCGTCATCATGGTGGCCGTGAACCTGGTGATCCTGTCGCTGCTGGCGAGCGCCGAGGCCGAGACGCCTACGCTTCCGGACGGCGGCTGGATCGCCGCGCATCCGGGCTCGGTCGTGTTCGGGTCGTTGCTCGTGCTCGCGGTCGTCGGCCTGTCCAGTCTCTACAAGAGCGCGCGGTTGCGTGCGGGCGGCGGCGTGGTGGCGCGCTCGCTCGGCGGTGTGCGCCTCGAGCGCGACGCCAGGGACCCGTTGCGGCGGCGGCTGCACAACGTCGTCGAGGAAATGGCGATCGCTTCCGGCGTGCCGATGCCGGAGGTGTACGTGCTCGAGCACGAGCCCGGCATCAATGCCTTCGCCGCCGGCCACACGCCGGCCAATGCCGCGGTGGCGGTCACGCGCGGCGCGCTCGAGCGCCTCAATCGCGCCGAGCTGCAGGGCGTGATCGCGCACGAGTTCAGCCACATTCTCAACGGCGACATGCGGATCAGCACCCGCCTCATCGGGCTGGTCTTCGGCCTGGTCGTCATCGTAGTGATCGGGCGAACCGTGTTGCGCTTCTCGCGTCACTCGGGCAACCGCAAGGGCGGGGTGGCGATCATCGCGCTCGCCGCGCTGGCGGTGATGCTGCTTGGTTATCTTGGCGTGTTTCTCGGGCGCCTGATCCAGGCCGCCATCGCGCGGCGGCGCGAGGTGCTGGCCGATTCCTCCGCGGTGCAATTCACGCGCGAGCCGCAGGGACTGAAGGGAGCATTGGTCAAGATCGGCGGGTTTGACGAGGGTTCGCGCCTGCAGGACGTCGGCGTCGAGGAGGTCGCGCATATGCTGTTCGCCGCCGGGATGAAGCGCCTGTTCGCGACGCACCCGCCGCTGATCGAGCGCATCAAGGCACTCGACCCGTCCTTCAGGGAATCGGAGTTCGCACGCGTCGATCTCGAGCCCCAGGTGGCGCTCGGATCGGGCGGCGAGCACGTGACGAGTGAATCGGTGCCGGCGCTCGCCACCGGCTTGAGCGCATTGAGCGAGGCAGCGCTCGAAGTCAAGCCGGGCGCCGTGGCGCAGGCCGTGGGCAATCCCGGCACGCGCGAAGTCGAGCTTGCGCAGGTACTGGCTCGCTCGCTGCCCGAGGAGCTCCTGGCCAACCTCGAGGGACCGGGCCGGGCTCTTGGGCTGCTCCTCGCATTGGTCCTGGATCCGAAACCTGAAGTGCGCACGCGTCAGCTCGCGCTCGTCAAGGAAAGCCTGGGCGAGCAGGCGCTCACGCTCATCGAAAGAGCCACGACCGCGGCGCGCGCGCTGGCGCCAATTCAGCGGCTACCCGTGCTGCAAACGCTGTTCCCCGCTCTGCGGCGCCTGCCACGCGAGGATCGCAGCCGTATTGTCGAGGGCCTCAATCGTCTGATTCAGGCCGATGGGCGCATTGAAATCTTCGAATACGCGCTGGGCACGCTCGCCCGGGTCTATCTCCGCGACGAACTCCAGCCCGTCCCGAGCGCGCGCGCTCTGCGACTCGACCAGGTGAGCGCGGAGCTGCAAGTCGTTTTCTCTACGTTGGCGGCACACGGGGCCCGCGAGGAGGCGGCGGTACGCCACGCGTTCGAGCTCGGCATGCACCACGTCCTGCCGATGCATCGGCCGCCCTATGCCGCGGTGCCCAGCTGGCCGGCGGCGCTCGACCAGGCCCTCAAGCGGCTCGATCGGCTCCTGCCAGCGGCGAAAGAGCAGCTGGTTGAGGCGCTCGTCAAGACGATCGCACACGATCAACGTCTGACCATCGAGGAAGCGGAGCTGCTGCGCGCGATCTGCGCTGCGGTGCATTGCCCCGTGCCGCCGCTCGTCGGCCTGCAACGTTAGTCGGCGCGCCAGCGGAAGAAGAGGGCGCCCAGCGACAGGAACAGCACGCTGCTGAGCGCGAGAAACGCGAGCTGCGGGGCGACCTCCGCGAGGCCGGCGCCATCCAGCATGATCGCCCGCGCCGCTTCGAGCATCTGGGTGAGCGGGAAAATCCTGGCCATCCACTGCAGCCATTCGGCCGAGCCTTCCAGCGAAAACCAGACACCGGAGAGCAACATCATCGGCCAGGTGATGAAGTTGAGGATGCCGCCGGCAAGCTCCTCGCTGGTGAAGCGGGCGGCCACGAACAGGCCGATCGCGATCAACGAAATGGCGCCGAGCAGCGCCACCGCGAACAGCAGCAACGGATTCCCTTCCATGCGGAAGTGCAACACCAGCTGCAGCGCCGCGAACACGAGCACCGTCACCACCATGATCAGGATCAGTCGCGACAGCACCTGCGCCGAGATGAACTCGATGGCGCGCAGGGGCGTCGCCCGCAGGCGCTTGAGGAAGCCCGACTTGCGATAGCGGACCACCACCCAGCCGACGCCGAACAGGCAGCTGAACATCATGTTCATGCCGAGGATCCCGGGCAGCAACCAGTCGATGTAGCGGACCGCCTGCCCGCTGACCGCCTCGCGCTGCGCGCCGGTGGGATCGGATTCGAGCAGCAGCTTCTCCGCGATGTAGCCCTTGGGCGAATCGGTATTCACCCAGTAGCGCGGCGCACCGCGCAGGTCGAGCAACAGGTCGATCTGGTGACGCGCGACCTTCTTGACCGCATCCGCTTCGCTCTTCGCCTTGAAGAACTCGACGTAGTGCGTCCTGAGGAAGGGGTGCTGCGTGGTCTCGATGCTCGCGCCGGATTGCAGCACGGCCACCTTGAACAACGGGCGCTCCGGCCCACCGAAGATCAGGCCCATCGCGATCACCAGGACCACCGGCAGCAGCACGTTCCAGCCGAGCGTGGCGCGGTCGCGCAGGAACTCCAGGTTGCGTGCGTGCAGCACCGCGAGCAGCCGGCGGGTCATGCGCGCAACTCCTTGCCGGTGAGCTCGAGGAACAGATCCTCGAGATTGCGCGGACGGATGCGCAGGCGCTTGAGCGGTACCTGCGCGTCCATCAGGTACTTGAGCGTGTCATCGACGTTGGAGGTCGAGATCTCGACCTGGTCGGCGCCCTCCAGGACCTGGAAGGGCACCTGGGCGCGGTCGAGCGCGAAGTCCTCGCGCGGCAACTCCAGGATGACATCCTCGAAGTGCTCGCGCAGGAGCTGCGCGGGCGAGCCCATGGCGATGATGCGGCCGTGATCCATGATCGCGATCGTGTCGCAGAGAAAATAAGCCTCCTCCATGTAGTGGGTGGTGAGGATCACGGTCTTGCTGCGCGCCTTGACGGTGCGGATCAGGTCCCAGAAGTTGTGGCGCGCCTGCGGGTCGAGGCCGGTGGTGGGCTCGTCCAGGAACAGCACCTCGGGATCGTTGACCAGCGCGATGCCGAGGAGCAGGCGCTGCAGCTGGCCGCCGGAGAGCTTGCGGTTATCGCGGTCCTGCAGCTTTTCGAGCGCGCACACGCGGATGACGTCGTCCACGTCGGCGCCGCGCGGGTAGAGCTGCCGGAAGAGCATCAGGCATTCGCGCACCGTCAGAAAGTCCTGCAGCGCGGTCTTCTGGAACTGGATGCCGGCTTCCTCGCGAAAGCGGCCGCCGGCCGGCTCGCCACGGTAGAGGACTTCGCCGGCCGTCGCGGGGAGAATCCCCTCGATCATCTCGACGGTGGTGGTCTTGCCGGCACCGTTCGGCCCGAGCAGGCCGAAGCAGGTTCCCTGTTCGACGGCGAACGACACGCCGTCGACGGCAACGACCTTGCCGTAGTGCTTGACGAGTCGACGGGCTTCGAGGATGGCGGGCATGCGCGGCAGGGCGGCATTCTCTCACCCCGCGAAGCAGTCGGCTATCATGCGAGCGTCAACACCCATGATCACAACGCCGTATCCGAATCTCCTCAAGCCCCTGGACCTCGGCTTTATCACCTTGCCCAACCGCGTGCTCATGGGCTCGATGCATACGGGCCTCGAGGATCGCGCGCGCGATTACCCGCGTCTCGCCGCCTATTTCGCCGAGCGCGCTCGCGGCGGCGTCGGGCTCATCGTCACCGGCGGCATTGCACCCAACATCGCGGGCTGGGCCAAGCCGTTCGCGGGCAAGCTGACCTGGCGCACCGAAGTACCCCGGCATCGCCTGGTGGCCGATGCAGTGCATCGCGAGGGCGGGCGCGTGTGCATGCAGATCCTGCACACGGGTCGTTACGCTTACCATCCGCTCGCGGTAGCGCCTTCGCCGCTCAAGTCACCCATCAGCCCCTTCAAGCCGCGGGGACTTTCGACGCGTGCGGTCGAGCGGCAGATCGAGGACTACGTGCGCTGTGCCGTGCTGGCGCGGGAGGCGGGATACGACGGCGTTGAAATCATGGGCTCGGAAGGCTACTTCATCAACGAGTTCCTGGTGCGCCGCTCCAACCATCGCACGGACGAGTGGGGCGGAAGCTTCGCGAACCGTTGCCGCGTAGCCACCGAGATCGTCGCACGCACGCGTGCCGCCGTCGGCACAGACTTCATCCTCATCTTTCGCCTCTCCATGCTCGACCTGATCGACGACGGCAGCACGCTCGAGGAGTCGCTCGAGCTCGCGCGTGCGATCGAGAAGGCAGGCGCTACGCTCATCAACACCGGCATCGGCTGGCACGAAGCGCGCATTCCCACGATCGCCACCATGGTGCCGCGCGCGGCGTTCGCCTGGGTCACCGCGCGGCTCAAGCTCGAGATCCGTTTGCCGGTCATCGCGACCAACCGCATCAACGATCCGGCGGTGGCTGAATCCGTCATCGCGAGCGGCCAGGCGGACATGGTGTCGATGGCGCGACCGTTCCTGGCCGACGCGGATTTCGTGCGCAAGGCGGCCGAGAATCGTGCCGACGAGATCAACACCTGCATCGGCTGCAACCAGGCCTGCCTCGATCACGTCTTCGTCAACAAGTCCGCCAGCTGCCTCGTCAATCCCCGCGCGTGCCGTGAAACGGACCTGATCTACGCGCCGACGACTGCGCGCAAGCGCGTGGCGGTCGTGGGTGCCGGGCCCGCGGGCCTCGCCTGTGCGGTGGTCGCGGCGGAACGCGGCCACGAGGTGACCTTGTTCGAAAGCGCGCACGAGATCGGCGGCCAGTTCAACCTGGCCAAGCGCATCCCGGGCAAGGAGGAGTTCCAGGAGTCGCTGCGCTACTTCGGCCGTCAACTCGAATTGAAGGGCGTGCGCGTCGAGCTCGGGCGCCGCGTTGACGCGGAGGAGCTGCGCGCCGGTGGGTTCGACGAGATCGTGCTCGCCACGGGTGTGAGTCCACGTGCGCCGCCCATTGCCGGCATCGATCACCCGAAGACGCTGTCTTACATCGAGGCCATTCGCGGCGAGCGCCCGGTGGGCGCACGCGTCGCCATCGTGGGCGCCGGTGGCATCGGCTTCGACGTCGCGGAGCTTCTCAGTCACGACGGCGCCTCGCCGAGCCTCGATGCGCTGGCATTCATGCAGGAGTGGGGCATCGATCCGGAGCTGAAGTCGCGCGGCGGGTTGCGCGACGACGGCGGGCGCGTCGCCCGCAGTGCGCGCACGATCTATCTCCTGCAGCGCAAGGCCAGCAAGCCGGGCGAAGGCCTCGGTAAGACCACGGGATGGATTCACCGCACCGCCTTGCGCCGGCGCGGAGTCCGCATGCTCGCGGGAGTGAGTTACCGCCGCATCGACGATGCCGGTCTGCACATCGGCACCGCCGACGGTGAACAGGTGCTCGAAGTGGACCACGTGGTGATTTGCGCGGGCCAGGAGCCGCTGCGCGAGCTCAAGGCGCCGCTCGAGACCCTGGGGTGCAGACCGCATCTGGTGGGCGGCGCGGACCTCGCAGTCGAGCTCGACGCCAAGCGCGCGATCGACCAGGGCAGCCGCGTGGCAGCAAGCTTGTGAAGCGCCAGCTGCCATCGAAGCGCGAAGCGGGGCCGCTGGGGCAGCTTTCCCTGTGGTCGAGCGACCGCGCGGACGCGTGGCGCGTGCGCGTCAGTCGCCGCGCACACCGGATGTCGATCCGCGTACTGGCGGGCGGCCATGTGGAGATCGTCTCACCTCCGTGGATGCGGCCGCGGGCGATCGAGCAGTTCGTGCACCGTCATCGCGATTGGGTCGACCGGAAGGTGAGCGAGTTCCGCTTTCGCACAGCGGCCGCGCACGGGGCGTTGCCTGAGATCATCGAGCTCGCGGCCTGTGGCGAGCGCTGGCAGGTGCTTCGGAAGGAGGACGTACGTCGCGCAGCGCGCGTGGAAGCCGCTACCAGGACGATCGAGGTCAGCGCCGACCCGCGCCGCCTCGCCGAGGTTCAGCGTCAGCTGCAGCGCTGGTTGATTGCCCGGGCCCGCGCGGTCCTGGTTCCGTGGGTAGAGCGGCTCATTGATGAAACGGGCTTATCGGTCGGCCGGGTCCAGGTCCGGCGCCAGCGCACCCGCTGGGGCAGCTGCTCGCCAACCGCCACGATCAGCCTCAACTGTTGCCTGCTATTCCAGTCAGCCGCCGTGGTGCGCTACCTTCTGTTGCATGAGCTCTGCCATACCCGTCACATGAACCACTCGCGGCGGTTCTGGCGCCTGGTGGCCCGTCACGAGCCCGAGTGCCGGGCGCTCGATCGTGCGCTGACGCGCGGCTGGCAGAACGTTCCAGGGTGGGTATGGGAGCCAGCATGACGACCTTTCGCATCTCGCTCGCGGACGCCCGCAAGGCGATTCCAGGCCCGCACGGCGAACGCTACGCCGTGCTGCTGGAGCGTGGCCAGCTCGAGGTGGAGCTCTACCAGCCGCAAGGCACCGATCCGCAGCAGCCGCACCGACGCGACGAGGCCTACATCGTGGTGTCCGGCTCCGGAACGTTCGTGGTCGGCAACGATCGCATGCCGTTCGGGCCCGGCGACTTCCTGTTCGCACCGGCCGGTGTCGTGCACCGGTTCGAGTATTTCTCGCGCGACCTCACCTTGTGGGTCATCTTCTACGGTCCCGATGGCGGCGAGGCGGCCGCATCCGAAAAGACCTGACCGTCGGCCACGGAGCGACATGAGCCACAGCGAAAACGGCGGGAAAGGGCGCGTCGACCTGAGCGACGAGCAGGTCTACTGGGACCTGGGTGAATCGCTCACGTACTCGCAATACCTGCGCCTCGACCAGTTGCTCGGCGCCCAGCATCCGATCTCGCCGGAACACGACGAGATGCTCTTCATCGTCATCCACCAGGCGAGCGAGCTGTGGATCAAGCTGTGTCTGCACGAGATCACGGCCGCGATCGACTGTGTGCGGCGCGACGATCTCGGGCCCTCCTTCAAGATGCTGGCGCGCGTGTCGCGCATCCAGTCGCTGCTGGTGCAGAGCTGGGACGTGCTTTCGACGCTCACGCCCTCGGACTACTCGCGCTTTCGCAACCATCTGGGCCGCGCGTCGGGATTCCAGTCGCATCAGTACCGGCTGCTCGAGTTCAGCCTCGGCAACAAGAATGCCGAGATGATCGAGGTGCACCGGCACGACGCTGCCGCGTACGAGGCTCTGAGGCGCGCATTGGTCGCACCCAGCCTCTACGACGAGTCGTTGCGGCTGCTCAGCCGGCGCGGCTACGACATTCCCCGGGACTACGTCGATCGGGACTTCAGCGAGCCCTACGGGCCGAGCAAGCAGGTGGCCGCGGCGTGGCTCAGTGTCTACCACAGTGTCGATGAGCATTGGGACCTGTACGAGCTCGCCGAAAAGCTCGTCGATCTCGACTACAAGTTCCAGCTCTGGCGCTTCAGCCACATGAAGACCGTCGAACGCATCATCGGTTACAAGCGCGGGACTGGCGGTACCGGCGGTGTGTCCTATCTCGCGAAGGCGCTCGAGCTGCGTTTCTTCCCGGAGCTGTGGACCGTGCGGACCTCGATGTGAGCGATGCCGTGATGAACCGGCTGCACAACGTCAACGTCGTCGCGAGCGAGCTGCTGCCGACGCCCGAGGACGTGAAGCGTGCCCTGCCGCTGACGCCCCAGGTGGAGGAAGGCGTGTTTCGCGCGCGCGGTGTGGTGCGCGACATCCTCGATCGCAGGGATCCGCGCCTGTTCGTCATCATCGGACCGTGCTCCATCCACGACGTGAAGGCGGCACGCGAATACGCCCAGCGGCTCGCGGCGCTGGCGCGCCGCGTGGAGAAGACCCTTTACCTCATCATGCGCGTGTACTTCGAGAAGCCGCGCACCACTGTGGGCTGGAAGGGGCTCGTCAACGATCCGGACATGGACGATTCCTTTCACATCGAGAAGGGGATCCTGCTGGCGCGCGAGTTGCTGCTCGATCTCGGCCGCATCGGATTGCCCGCGGCGACCGAGGCGCTCGACCCGATCATGCCGCAATACCTGTCCGAGCTCGTGACCTGGACGGCGATCGGCGCGCGCACCACCGAGTCGCAGACCCACCGCGAGCTCGCGAGCGGGCTGTCGACGCCGGTGGGCTTCAAGAACGGCACCGACGGTACGCTCAGCGTGGCGATCAACGCGCTGCAATCGGTGCGCCACCCGCACCACTTCCTCGGCATCACGCCGCAGGGCCAATCCGCGGTCTTTCATACCCGTGGCAACTCCCACGCCCACATCGTGCTGCGCGGTGGCGGCGGCCGGACCAACTACGACTCGGTGAGCGTGGCGCTGTGCGAGCAGGAGCTGGCGCGTGCCCACCTGCCGGTCAACATCGTGGTCGATTGCAGCCACGGCAATTCGAGCAAGGACCCCGCGCTGCAGCCGCTCGTGGCGGAGAACTGTGCCAACCAGGTGCTCGAGGGCAACGAGTCGATCGTCGGCCTGATGCTCGAGAGCCATCTGCACTGGGGCAACCAGCCGATTCCAGCCGACCTGCGCGAGCTCAGGTACGGGATCTCGGTGACCGATGCCTGCATCGACTGGGCGAGCACCGAGCGCCTGCTCCTGGAACTGAACGCGCGGCTCTCGTCGTGCCCGCGCGTCAATCGAACCATCCGCCAGTCATCGGCATGAGAGTGTCGCCGATCGCGGTGCTCTGCATCGCGGTGCTCGCGGTGGCGCACGGCTCGATTTTCGTGCGACTGGCGGCCGAGGCCGAGCCGCTGGCGATTGCCGCATGGCGCCTGACCCTCGCCAGCGCAATCGTGCTGCCGTTCGTCTGGCAACAGGTGCGGTCGGACTGGCGCAGCCTCGATGCGCGCATGCTCGCGCTTTTGCTCGGTGCCAGCGCGCTGCTCGCGGGACACTTCGCGACCTGGATTACCTCGCTCGACTTCACCTCGATCGCGAACAGCGTCGTGCTGGTGTCGACGGCGCCGTTGTGGGTTGCGGTGATCGGCAGGCTCACGGGCAGCCTGCGGCTGTCGCGTCTCATGACCGGCGCGGTGGTGCTGAGCGTCGCGGGCGCAGTCGTGATCGGGTGGGGGAGTGCGCAGATCGGGTTGGACACGTTGCGCGGTGACCTGCTGGCACTGGCAGGTGCGGCGTGCATGGGTGCATACCTGCTGGTCGCACAACGCATCCAACGGACGCTCGCCTTCGCGCCTTATGTGGGCCTGGTGTACGCGACCACCGCCGTGCTGTTGTGGCTGACGTGCCTCACCGCGGGTACGCCAGTGCGAGGATTTGCCATCGGGACCTGGGCGGCGCTGGCGGGCATCGCGTTCGTTTCGCAGGTGATCGGCCACTCCGGCTACAACTGGTCGCTGCGCCATTTGCGCCCGGACTTCGTGGCCGTGACGCTGCTCGCGGAACCGATCGTCGCCTCGGTGCTCGGCCTGATCCTGTTCCGCGAAGCCATTCCGGCGGCGACGCTCGCGGGTGGGGTGATCATCCTGGCGGCGATCGCGCTGGCGGCGCGTGCTCAGCTTGAAGAGCGGCGCCCTGGCGCCGCGAGTCCGGGACCTGCGACCGCGATCTAGCCGCTGGGGTGCCGTGTCCGGGAGGTCTTTTCAGGAACGCCGTGAATACATCCCTGTAGGCTCCGGCGAAAACATCCCTGTTTTCGACGGTCCTGAAAAGACCTCCCGGACACGACACCCCCGCTCGCAGCGTGCCGTCCGCAAACGACACGGCCTGGCGGAAGCCAGGCCGTGAAGTTCGCCGGGGCGATCTCGCCTCAGAGGTGCATCGGCCGCCGCAGACGTGGCACCAGGAACTGATCGAAATAGTCCTTCGATCGTGCCGCGCGCTCGCGGATGCCCGAGTAGCCCTGCGCGTTCAAGCCCGAGTGTCGGCGCCGCCTGCCGGTCGGGTTCTCCTCGTCGAACGTCTTCAGGAAGCGCGGCCGGCGCTGTACTCCGAGGGCTGCCTCGAATCCGGACGCGAGCTTGATGAGGGTCGGTTCGCTGAAGCGCCCCGCGCTGAACGTGATGCCGACCGGCAGATCGAACACGAAGCCCATCGGCAGGGTCACCAGCGGGTAGCCAGCGACGGCTGCGAAGCCCGAGCTGCCGAACAGGAACGCATCGCCCGTGATCACGTCCGACGGCCACGCCGGCGAGTTCGTCGGCATGACGAACGCGTCGAGGTTGTTGGCCGCAAGCGCCGCATCGATGCCCTGTTCCGCAGCGAGCTGCGGGCCGCGGATGAGAGCCGCCTGGTATTCCGCCTCCGAAAAGATCTCAGCCTCGGAGAGCTCGAACCACTGCTGGCCAAAGAACTGCAGCTCCTGGTCGGCGTGATCGAGGTTGAACTGGATCACGTCAGCCATGGTGGTCACAGGCACGCCGGAACGAGTGGCGAGGTACGCGTTCAGGTCGCGCTTGAACTCGAATACCAGCACGATGATTTCCGATTGGTCGGCGTTGAACTCATCGAACGAGGGCAGCTCGATCGGATCGACGACTTCCGCGCCGGCATCGCTCAGCAGCTGCACCGCCTCCTCGAAGATCGCATCGGTCTCATCCGTGACGCCGGTGAGCTGACGTGCGACGCCGATGCGTGCGCCCTGCAGTCCGTTGGCATCGACGAACTGGCTATAGTCCGTGAAGGAGTGCCCGTCGCTCTCGGCGGTCTTGGGATCGCGCGCATCGACGCCCGTGAGCGGGCCGAGCACCGCGGCTGCATCGGCCACCGTGCGGCCGTGAACGCCGACCGTGTCCTGGGTGGAGGAGATCGGAATTACCCCCGCGCGGCTCGTGAGTCCCACGCTCGGCTTGATGCCGACCACACCATTTGCGGCTGCCGGGCACACGATTGAGCCGTCCGTCTCGGTGGCGAGCGCAGCCGCGCACAAGGCGGCCGCCGTAGCCGCGCCGGAGCCGGAGCTCGAGCCGCACGGGTTGCGATCGAGGATGTAGGGCATGTTGCACTGGCCACCCACGCCGCTCCAGCCGCTCGAGCTGGCGAAGCCGCGGAAATTTGCCCATTCGCTAAGGTTGAGCTTCCCGAGGATGACGGCGCCCGCGTTGCGCAACCGTTGCGTCACGGTGGCGTCCTGGAGCGCTGGCATGCCGACGAGGGCGAGCGATCCAGCCGTCGTCTGCATCCGATCGCCCGTATCGATGTTGTCCTTCAGCAGGATGGGAATGCCGTGCAGCGGACCGCGCGGCCCGTGACGACGGCGTTCGCGATCCAAGGCGGAGGCGATCCGCAAGGCATCCGGGTTGATCTGCAGGACGCTGTTGAGCCCGATACGCTTGTCGATGACGTGGATGCGCCGCAGGTAGACCTCCACCAGTTCCTTGGACGAAACACGCCCGGCGGTCATCAATGCCTGGAGCTCCGCGATCGTGGCGAATGCCAGGTCGCGGTCGTGACCGCTGTCTCCATGCGACTGGACGGTGGCGGCGTTCTGCGCCTCCGATCTCGACCAGGTGCCCAGCAGCGCGCTCGATCCCGCCAGCGCGCTGGCCTGTAACAGCGAGCGGCGGCTCAACTTGGCGCTCGCCGAGCCACCGCCGCGTGGTTCGGTCTGCTTCCTTCCTCGCTCGATTGTGGCCATTGCCCTCTCCCGAGAGCGCGCCAGAGCCGACAGATTTCCCGGTCAACGGCGAGACAGCGACCCTCGCCATCGTCGAATGCTGGCGGTTCCCCTTCTGATTGCGCTGTGTGTTGGTGAACGGCCGCGCGAGGCGCGCGGCCCTTGTTCGTTGCCGTCAGCGCTTATACACCCGCGGCATGGCTGGCTGAAGATGTCCTTGGTCATGCCGCGCGCCGCTGCCGCGAACGCGTGACCTGTTTGTAATTTTCACCAGGGAAAGCGCGACGCCACCCGCCGCCGGGCCCGCCGTCGCGTTCGGAGTCGACGCGGCGGCGGAACCCGGCGTGGGGTCGTGCCCCGATTGGTCCAAGCCGTCAGAGCGAGCGCAGGAAGTTCAGAACGTCCTGCTGCTGCCGAGACGACAGGCTGTTGAAATTGCTCACCACCCGGTTGGCCTCGGACGGGCCGAACTTCGAGTTGCCGCTGCTGGCATGCTCCTGGATGGCCCGCTTGAGATCACGCGTGCGCCCATCGTGCAGGAAGAACAGCCTCTGTCCGAGCCCCCACAGGGGCGCCGTACGGAACTCGTCTCCCCTTGCCAATCCCTGTTCGACGTTGTCGGCCAGGCGCGGCCCCATGTTGTGGAGTGCGAGGTCCGAGT
>DATFEQ010000062.1:0-54958 GCA_035250905.1 Steroidobacteraceae bacterium | reverse complement strand
TCGAGTAGATGAGGGCCGCGCGCACGCTCACGCGCGGGCCGGGGTCGAAGCCGTGGAACCGGTGGATGCCGCCGCCGGTGAAGAATATTTCGTCGGGGCTCGCTGAATAGCGGCGCGCCATCGCCTTGTGCAGGAATGCCTCGAGCTCGAGGCCGGGATCGGCGCGTAACTTCCGTGCAGCCCACCAGGTGAGCACATCGCGCGCCTCGGCCGCGCGACGCTCGAGCTCCGCGGCGTCGAGTGCTGACAGCTCGTCGTGGAGCTGCGCCACGACCTCGAGATAGTGCGCCAGGGCTCGTAGTTTCGCCGTGCTGCCCAGCTCGAGCTTCATACCGGCGTTGACGTCGAACGGCGCGTTGCGGGTATCCGCATGAACGCGCACGACATTGCCTTCGGGGCGCGACTCGAGGAGCAGGAAGCTGTAGGTCACGCGGGCCGGATCACCCGGCGCGAGGAAATGAGGCGCACGCAATCCCAAGGCGGCCACGGATCCGGACGAACCCAGCTCGCGCAGGAGCTGTGTCACTTCGGTCTGCAACGGGCCATCGATCGTGCTGTTGACCTGCAAGTGGAGCCTGTCGAGCGCTTGAAGACTCGGCACGCCGAGCAGGCTCGTGAGCTCGAACCGCACGGCATTGACAGCCTTGCGCTCCACGAACTGCGGAGGCTCAGCCTGCGGCGAGGGTGGCGAGAATTCGATCGGAGTCCGCTTCATCAGGTCGAGAAGCCCGGCGTCGATTACGCCAGCCGAGTGCAGCAGGGCCGAGTAACCCTCGACGCGGGCTTCAAGCGCGGCACGGTCTTCCACGAGGTAGGTGGTCGGGGCGCGCACGGCGCACAGCAGCGCGAGTACGTGGCGATACGCGCGTGCCGTCTCGGAAGTCGGTTGAGGCTCTTCGAGCGCTGCGCGCACGCGTACTGGATCCAGGCCGAACCACACGCGCAGGCCATTGCCGAGACCGTGCACCTGGCCAGCACCGACCCGCGCGGCGAGCGGCATCGTATTGAGGTAGTCCACGATGATTTCGCGGCGCACATCGCGGGTGTCAGGGCCGGCGCGATACGCCGCGAGGGTCGCACCGACCAACTGGCGCAGTTTTTCCGCCGGCGATGAGGTGAAACCGCTGGGCGAGTGACGGTACTTCTCGAACTGAGTCGCCAGCGTACTGCCGCCTTCGAGCGGCCAATCGAGCCCGAGCTTGCGCCCCGTGAACAACACTACGGCCCGCGCCGAGCGCGGCCAATCGACCGCGGGATTGTGCCGCGGACCCGCGGGCTCGCTGAGAGTGCGGTTCTCGATGAAGAGGAGCGTCTCGACGATGAGCGGCGGGACATCCTCGAAAGCGTGGAATACGCGATCGCCCTCGACGGCATCGAAGAGCGTGTTTCCGCCCGTGTCGCGGACCATGAGACCCGCCACCGGCGGCTCGCGGAAGGGAGGCGCGATGCGGGACCGGATCAGGGACCGGAGCTTCGGCGCCTGCCGCGCCTGTTCCGCAATTCGAAAGCCATGGCGCTGCAGGCGGTCGCCGAATTCCGCAAGCCTCGTGTAGCCACTGCGCTCGTCGAACGGTCCCGCGACCGGGAAGGCGATGTGCCGGCTCGGGCCGCGTCCGATCGTGTAGTGAAGCGTTGCGTTCCAGCGCGAGAAGACGCGGGACTGAAGAATCGAGGTCTGGACCTCGATCACCGTCGCCAGGCTCAACGCGGCAACGAGGCCCAGGACGAGCAACCACTTGCGGGCGCGGCGCGACGATGGTCCGCGCACCCGAGGCCTGCGCGGACGCGGCACGGCGACAGGCCTGGACGGCGACAGTGCCGCCGCCGATTCCCTGGTGCGGCTGACAAGAACGGCTTCGTGCAAGAAGCGGGGTAAGCTCTGGTGGAAGGCCGTATGCCCCGTCATACGGCTCGATGGATTGTTGGTTTCTGCTCACGGGTTTTCTACTGTCCCAAGGGGCAGGGGGCCGTACTCATGCCGCTCGCTGATGCCGATTTCATGCGCCGCGCGCTCGAGCTCGCGTCGCGCGCAGAGGCCTTGGGGGAAGTGCCGGTCGGCGCGGTCCTGGTCAAGGACGGCGTGATCATCGCGGAGGGCTGGAACCACCCGATCTCGGGACGAGATCCAACCTCGCACGCCGAGATCGAAGCGATGCGGGCCGGGGCGCGTGTGCTCGACAGCTATCGACTGTCCGCCACCACTCTCTATGTCACGCTCGAGCCCTGCGCCATGTGCGCGGCCGCCATGGTGCACGCGCGCATCGAGCGGCTGGTATTCGGCGCGTGGGATACACGCGTCGGGGCTGCCGGGAGCGTGTTCAACCTGGTGAATGCACCCGAGCTCAACCATCGCGTCGATGCGTTCGGCGGTGTGCTCAAGGACGAATGCGGCGCGCTCCTGCGCCGGTTCTTCGCGCAGCGGCGCGAGTAGATCAACTGCTGGTCTTGGCTGGAATCCGGGCGGTCGCGGGCGGGTCGTTGGATACCGCTTGCGGGCCGCTATCGGCAGCCACCCATTCGAGGATGTCGAGATAAGCGCGGATGTTGTCCACGTAGCGCACCGGCTCCCAGCCGCGCGCGTACCCATGCTTCGTCTGCGTGTACCAGAACTGCTGGGCCAGCAATGGCAGGAACGCGCGTACGTCCTGCCACGAATCCGGGTTGCGGCCGTGCATCTGCGTGAGGATGCGCGCGTCCTCGAGGTGCCCGTAGCCCACGTTGTAGGCGGCAAGCGCGAGCCACGTCCGGTCGGGATCCGGAATGCGCTGGGGAATCTTGGCGCGGACCATCGCGTAGTAACGCGCGCCGCCGAAAATGCTCTGTTGCGGGTCGATGCGATTCTCGACCCCGATGTGCCGCGCGGTAGCGATCGTGAGCATCATCAATCCACGCACCCCTGTGGGTGACACGGCGTCGGGTCGCCAGCGCGATTCCTGGTAGCCGATGGCGGCGATCAGGCGCCAGTCCTCGCCCACCTTGGCGGCGGCTTCCTCGAACCAACCGCGATAGCGCGGCAGCCGCAGCTGCACGTCGCGCAGGAAACTGCGGGGTCCGACGAATTCAAACCGATCGGACGTGCCGTAGTAGCGATCGAGCACGGCCGCCAGCTGCCCGTTGTGCGTGATATCGGCAAAGAAGCGGTTCACCCGGCGTTTCAGGCTCCCGTCGCGTGCGTTCATGGCCCACGCGAGCGATTCGCCGGCCATGAGGTCGAATCCCACGCGGACCGCGTTGTGGTAGTTGCGGCCGAGAGCGAATTCAGTGGAGTCGGCGAGGGTGTAATCGATCGTGCCCTCGGCCACGTCGCCCAGCAGGTCGAGCGAATCGCCCCGCGCGCGCTCCACCCAGGCGAGCTCCGGAAAGCGATCGCGCACCCGCCGCAGCGTGACGGCCTGGGCGCTGCCGGCCGCCACCTCGAGATGGCTGCCGTTGATGTCCTTGAGCGAGCGCGGTTTGGGCTTGCCCTGGCGATAAATAAGGTGCTGGCGCACCTGCTGATACGGGGGGCCGAATGTCACGGTACCGCCCCAGGCATCGCTGATCGTGAGCCCCGCAGCCGCGATATGCGCACGGCCCTTCACGATCTGGTCGCGGATGTCCGCAAAACCGGGCACCGTGTAGACGTAAACCGCCACGCCCAGGTCCGCGGCGAATTGCTGGATGAGATCGTACTCGGGGCCCTCCGGACCATTGGCGCCCAGGTAGTAGGCGGTGGGGCTGTTGCGCATGACGACGCGCAGCTCGCCGAGCGTGCGGATCTGATCGAGTATCGGCGGCGCTTGCTGGCAAGTGCCGACCAGCAGGCAGAGAATCGCCCCGGTGGTGAATTTGATCGCGGGTGCGCGCGCCGACATGCAGGCCCTGAATCCAGCCGAGCGGAGGTTGAGGTAGAATAGCGCGCCGTCGCGCAGCCCGTCGGCTCCGCCGCTCGATCTGCGGAGCCCGTCCGCGGCGTGAGAATCCGGCTTGATTTTCACCCGAGCTCTGGAAGGGTACCGAAGCGGTCATAACGGCGCGCACTCGAAATGCGATGGGGGCATTACGCCCCACGTGGGTTCGAATCCCACCCCTTCCGCCAACTCCAGAAAGTGCCCCGCCCGCGCGGGGCATTTTTCATGCCGAGCTCAAAAATCGACACGTCGAGCGCTCCGGGCCTGTCGCGATGCGGCGACGTGCCTTGTAGGGGAATCGCTTCATGGAGACAGGGTAAAACAGAGGGTTGAGCAAATGCTCGGGACGACTCACTATGGAACCGGTCTAGGAGGAGTCCATGGCAGTCAGGGTGATGGTCGCGAGCGATGCGCCGGTCTATTGCGAAGGACTGGAGCGACTCCTGCGAGACGTGGAGCAGATCGTCGTGGTCGGCGCGGTGTCGTGCGCAGAAGATGCGGCGAGCCAGGTGCGTCACATCGGTCCCGACGTAGTACTGCTCGACATGTCGATGGAAGAAGCATTCTCGACCGCGAAGAAGGTTGCCAAGACTTCGAAGGCCAGCCGCGTGGTCGCGCTCGGCATGCCGGAGTCGGAAGCCGAGGTGATTCGTTGCGCGGAGATCGGCATCGCGGGCTACGTGACGCGTGCCGGCTCATTGAGCGATGTCCTCGCGGCGATCGATGCCGTGTCTCGCGGCGAAGTGCATTGCTCGCCACGGATCGCAGGCTCGCTCTACCGTCGGGTGGGTGCGCTGTCTTCGCGCCGCCGTGCGTTGGCAAGCCCGCTTGGGGGGCTCACGGCGCGCGAGGTGCAGGTATGGCGCATGATGCGCCAGGGCCTTTCAAACAAGGTGATTTCGCGCCGTCTCGGCATCGAGCTGTCGACCGTCAAGAATCACGTCCATAGCGTTCTCGCCAAACTGGGCGTGCACACCCGAGCCGAAGCCATCTCTCTCGTGGAAGCAGAGATAGATCCTGCCTGCGCGTCCCACGTAGATCCCCGGATCTAGCCCCGCGCGCGCAACGCTGCGTTTGATAAGCAGCGTCGCCCGACGCCGACGTCCGGCGGCGCCGATGGCGCGCTCGCCGTCTCTGGACACCCTTATCCATTTCCCGGCGCTGGTCCTTTTGGGAAAGCTACTGCCCGCTTGCCAAAGGGGAGGACCAGGCATGATCACCAGCATACATCGCACGACGGGCGCTGGCATGGCGCTCGCGCTCAGCTACTTCGTCGCTCCCTGGGCGCACGCGCAGATGACCGATCTGACGCAGACGCCGAACGCCGAAGGAGTCGGCATCGCAAAATCTCTCACCGATCAGGTCGGGCAGGGCGTCGGAAACCAGATGTCCCCGGGATCATCGAAATTCATCATCGCGCGCGATCCCGCCCGATCCATCCGTCGTGGACGGCAGCTCTTCCAGAGAAAGTTCACGCTCGCTCAGGGCATTGGACCGCGCGCGCGCGACGGCATTGGCGACATCTTCGCGGAGGCCAACATCGGTGCCGGTCTCGTCGAAAGCTGCGCCGGCTGTCATGGCCGGCCACGCGGATCCGCGGGATTCGGCGGCGACGTCTTCACGCGCCCCGACAGCCGCGACGCGCCGCATCTGTTCGGTCTCGGTCTGCAGGAAATGCTGGCGGACGAGATCACTACGGACCTGCGCGCCATCCGCGATCGTGCCATCTCGGATGCGCGGCGCTTCCGCGACCCGGTCACGCGTTCGCTCACCAGCAAGGGCATCAACTACGGCAGCATCCGGGCGTTTCCAAGCGGCAACGTCGATACCTCCGGCGTGCGCGGCGTGGACGCCGATCTCAGAGTCAAGCCCTTCTTCGCCCACGGCGGCACGATCTCGATCCGTGAATTCGTGGTCGGTGCCTTCAACGACGAGATGGGCCTGCAGGCCTTCGATCCGGATTTGATCGCGGCCGCCGCAGGCGGGCGCGTGGTCACGGCCTCGGGCATGGTGCTCGACGGCAGGAAGGACAGGTTCGTACGCGGGCTTGCCAACAGCGCTGCCGACGATCCGGACGCTGACGGCGTGAGCAACGAGATCCCCACTTCGCTCGTCGACCACATGGAGTTCTACCTGCTGAACTACTTCAAGCCCGGGATCTACCGCCAGACGTCGACGACGGAGGCGGGACTGCGGCTCATGAAGGAGATCAAGTGCACGACCTGTCACATCCAGAACCTCACCATCAACGCCGACCGGCGCGTAGCGGACGTCGAGACGGTGTACGACCCGCAGCGCGGCATCTTCAACAAGCTGTTCGCAACGGCGTCGCTGCGCCTCGTCGAACACAATGATGGCTCGGGTCATCCGAGCATCAAGATGCCGGCAATGGAGGAGTTCGTGGTGCGTAACTTCTTTGCCGACCTGAAGCGCCACGATCTCGGGCCGAATTTCCACGAGCGCAACTTCGACGGCAACCTGCAGAGGCAGTTCGTGACCGAACCGCTGTGGGGCGTGGGCTCGACGGCGCCGTACGGTCACGATGGCAGGAGCATCAACCTGCGCGAGGTCATTCTGCGTCACGGTGGCGAGGCGCAAGACTCACGCGACCGCTTTGCCAGACTCTCCGAAAGCAGCAAGCTCGCGATCATGGAGTTCCTGAATTCGCTCGTGCTGTTCCCGCCGGACGATACGGCGTCCAACCTCGATCCGGGCGACCGCAACGCCGCCGGATTCCCGCAGCGCGGACACGGCAGTATTCGCCTGGGCGCGCTCTTCAACGACCCGACCGAACCCGAATAACAAGACAGATTGGAAGGAGCGAGGCAGATTTCGACAGGCTGCCTCGCTCCCGGGACTCAGGCCGCCGCATTTCCCTGCTGGACGAATCCGCAAGTCGAGATGCGGTTGCTCGATTTCGTGGATACTCCCTCGCCGCATCAGCCCGCGGCCGGAGTAACCCATGACCGTCGATCGCAGAGAGATGCTCGGTGCGCTGTCGGCGCTGACGATGGCCGCCGTCGCGAGTGAGGCAGGCGGTGCTGCCCAGCCCCAGGTCACGAAACCCAGCCGCAAGATCGCGACCGAGGAGGCCTGCTCGATTCCGGAAGTCGCGCAGCGTCTGCGAGACGTGGCGCGCGCCGGGGGAAGCAGCCTCGACCTGAAGCTGGTCAATCGGATCTACAACGCGCCGCCCGACAAGCCGCCTCCGTTCCTCGCCGACCTTCTCGACATCGACGCGGGCCGGCTCAAGGTGATGGACGAGAACGGGGTCGACATGCATATCCTGTCGCTGACCGCGCCGGGTGTGCAGATGTTCGACGCCGATACCGGAACGGCGCTCGCGGCGTTGGCCAACGATCGCCTCGCCGAGGCTGTCCGGCGCCACCCCAGGCGTTTCGCCGGGCTCGCGACTTTCGCGCCCCAGGATCCGAAGCGGGCCGTCAGGGAGATGGAGCGCGCGATGCGGGCGCTCAGGCTCAACGGCTTCATCATCAACTCACATACCAACAACGAATACCTGGACCAGGAGAAATTCTGGCCAATCCTCGAAGCGGCAGAGGCGCTCGACGCCGCGATCTACATTCATCCGCGCGCCCCCTCCGACGGCATGGCGGCGCCGTTCCGGGACTACAACAGCGAGGGCGCCGTGTGGGGTTATGGCATGGAGACCGGTACGCATGCGGTGCGCCTGATGCTGAGTGGCGTCTTCGATCGTTATCCGAAGCTCAGGATCGTGCTCGGTCACATGGGTGAGGCGGTGCCCTTCTGGCTGTGGCGACTCGATTTCATGGGCGGCCCACGCTGGGGGACGCGGCCGAATCAGCTCACGCCCAGCGAATACTTCAGGCGCAATTTTGCGCTCACGACGAGCGGCGCCGAGGATCACCTGGCGCTGCGCTATTGCATCGACCGGGTGGGCGTCGACAACGTCATGTGGGCCATCGACCACCCTTATCAGCCGACGCCGCCGGCGGTGGCCTTCATCGACAATGCGCCCCTGTCGGCGGCCGAAAAGGAGAAGGTCGCGCACGCCAACGCGGCGCGTATCTTCCACATTGAAGTCGCTTAGCTGTTGCTGGCGGCGGGAGCGCGCTTGTCGGATCCGCGCGCTTTGCGGGCGGCGAGCTCCTGCGCCTTCTCCTCGTACGAGCGTGCGAACTGCTCGATGAAGACGTGCGGGAGATCGTCCTTGGGCATCTGTGCCAGGTTCTGATAGAGCTCGGCGTACAGGTCCCAATACTTGGTCTTGTTGGCCGCGCCCAGCAAACCACCGCGCTTCAGGCCGCGATCGAAGCGCTCGCGCAGGTCTGTAGGATCCAGCCGATGCACGAAATCGACGAAGGCCGCGTGCATCGCACCGGCCATGGCCTGCTGATGCAGACGGATCTCGCGGAAGCTCTCGCGCACCGCATCCACCGGGCCGAGGTAGCGATTGCCATACTGCTCGAAGAGCTTGCGCAGCCCTTCCTCGACGCCGGCCGAGAACTTGAGCGGATTGTTCTCAGACGGCTGGATCGTGTCCTGCGAGATGCGAAAGCGCCGCTTGAACTCGTTGCGCTCCTGCATGAACTCCATGAGACCCATCGACAGCTCGCGGAGGATCTGCCCCGCGATCTGCACCGCCTGCGGCTGCAACGCGGCCGGAATGCTTGCCGGGTCGAGGCCGGCGCCGCGGCACAAGGCGTGCAACCCGTTGTTGGGGTCGCCATTGGAGGCCGCCGCCTCCGCGGCTGCGCTGGGCGCCGCCGGAAATTCCGGCGCTTGCGATGCGGCCGACTTGCGATGCGGTTCGGCGCGCCGCCGGGTCGCGAGATTCCACGGTACGGACTCGGGGTTGGCCGCCGGCGAATCGCGATCGCGCGCGGGCAGGCGCGAGCGCGGCTCCAGCGCGACGTCGGGCCCACTGATCGGCGCCAGCTCGAGCGACTGGCCATAGGCGTTGACCGGTCGGGCGCGCTTGGCGCTGTCCTCATTCGCGAGCAGGGAGCCCAGGTCGAGCGACACGCCGATGTCGTTGTCGACCGCGCGGCTCTTCTCCGGCGCGGCCGCCGCCGCGCTGGCAACGTCGAGGTCGACCGCCAGTTCGTAGTCGCCGAGACGCAGCCGGTCGCCGTCCTTGAGCGCGTGTGGGCCGGCCTCGGAAATCGGGGAGGAGGAGTCGTTGAGGTAGGTGCCGTTGGAGCTGGTGTCCATCAGCCAGTACTGGCCGTTACGGTACTCGACCCGCGCGTGGTGTCCCGAGATGAAACGGTCGGGGTCGGGCAATATCCAGTCGTTGTCACTGGCGCGACCGATGGATCCGCCGTGAACGCCGAACGTCCTGCTGCCGTCCTCGCCGAGCAGCTGCGCGTGAATACTGACGACTCTGAGCCGCAACGCCATGATCTTTCTTCCCTCGCCTAACGCTCCGTGCTTCCTGTGGCCTCCGGCCAGGGGGCCGGCTTCGCTCGATGTGGACAACCGGTCCTGGCGTGCCTCCCGCGCTGACCGCCCGGGTGGCGGACGCACCTTGGCCAGTGTCCGTATAATGCCGCGCACAGTAGCAGCGCCTCCTTTCCACCCAGATGGCCACCAGTCACATTTTCAAGGTTATGTTCGTGAACCAAGGCAAGGTCTACGAGGTTTACGCTCGCAAGGTGAGCCACGGCGGCCTGTTCGGCTTCATCGAGGTGGAAGAGCTGGTTTTCGGGGAACGCACCACGGTGGTGCTGGATCCGAGCGAGGAGCGCATCAAGAGTGAGTTCGCGGGCGTAAAACGCACTTATTTACCCCTGCACTCGATCGTACGGATCGACGAAGTCAAGAAGCAGGGCGTGAGCAAGATCTCCGCGCTCGAGGGCGCGAACGTCGCGCAGTTCCCGTCGCCGCCCTACGCGGCGCCGGGCGATTCGGGCAAGGCTCGCTGATTACGCGCGCTCACCCGGCTGGTATCATGCGCGCCTCGCCAGCAGGCCGTTGAGCCGGGGCGCCATCCTTTCGCAATGCTGTCACTGCCAGGTTCGCCGGCGCTTTCTCCGTTCCGTCTAGACAAGCTCCTGTCCGCGCTGCGCGCGCGAGATCCGGACGTGACCGGCATGTCGGCACGCTGGTTGCACCTGGTCGATTGCGAGCGTCCGCTCACCGACCGCGAGCGCGACCTCCTGGATAGGCTCCTCGTCTACGGACCGAAGTGGTCGGCGGGCGAGGAGGCCGGCTCGCTCATCCTGGTCGTGCCGCGCCCGGGCACGGTCTCACCGTGGTCGAGCAAGGCGACCGATATCGCACAGGTCTGCGGACTGACCACGATCCGGCGCCTGGAGCGTGGCATTGCCTATCGAGTGCACGCCGCGCATCCGCTCGAGCGTGCCGCGCTGCATGCGTTGGCGACCCCACTCTACGATCGAATGACGGAGACCGCCGTGTGGGGCATCGAGGCGGCCGCAGTGCTGTTCGAACACCACCAGCCTCGGCCATTGACACGCGTGCCTGTCACGACGCGCGGCCAGGCCGCGCTGGAAGAAGCCAACAGCCGGCTCGGCCTCGCGCTGTCCGAAGACGAGATCGAGTACCTGCGCGACAACTTTCTCAAGCTCGGGCGCGATCCGACGGACGTCGAGCTCATGATGTTCGCGCAGGCGAACTCGGAGCATTGCCGCCACAAGATTTTCAACGCCGACTGGATCATCGACGGCGAGCGCCAGCCGAAGTCCCTGTTCGCGATGATCCGCAACACCCATCAGCACAACGCGCGCGGCGTGCTGTCGGCGTACCGGGACAATGCGGCGGTCGTGGAAGGCTGGCAGGGTTCGCGCCTGTTCCCGGATCCGCACTCGCGCGTATACGGCTACCGGCGCGAGCACGTCGACCTGGTGATGAAGGTGGAGACGCACAACCATCCGACCGCGATCGCGCCATTTCCGGGCGCGGCCACGGGCTCGGGCGGTGAGATTCGCGACGAAGGTGCGAGCGGTTGCGGTGCCAAGCCCAAGGCCGGACTCACCGGCTTCAGCGTGTCCAACCTGCTCATCCCGGGGGCCGCGCAACCGTGGGAAACGGACCACGGGTATTCGCCGCGCGCGGCCTCGGCGCTCGAGATCATGATCGAGGGGCCGATCGGCGCCGCCTCCTTCAACAACGAGTTCGGGCGCCCGAACATCCTCGGTTACTTCCGCACCTATGAGCAGGCGTTGCCGGGCGATGCGGCGGGTCGCACGCGCGGCTATCACAAGCCGATCATGATCGCGGGCGGACTGGGAAACATCCGGCGCCTGCATGTCGAGAAACGCGACGTTCCGGTGGGCGCGCGCCTCGTGGTGCTCGGTGGACCGGGCATGCTGATCGGATTGGGTGGCGGTGCCGCCTCGTCGCTCACCAGTGGCGCCGGGCAGGAGGATCTCGACTTCGCCTCCGTGCAGCGTGGCAATCCAGAAATCCAGCGTCGCGCCCAGGAGGTCATCGATCGTTGCTGGGCGCTCGCCGAACGCAACCCGATTCTTCTCATCCATGACGTGGGCGCCGGCGGCCTGTCGAACGCGGTGCCGGAAGCCATCGCCCACAGCCGGCGCGGCGGGCGCATCGACTTCCGCCGCATCCCCACTACCGAGCCCGGGATGTCGCCACTCGAGCTCTGGTGCAACGAAGCCCAGGAACGCTACGTGCTCGCGGTGGCGGAGCGCGACCTCGAGACTCTGGCCGCGCTGTGCGAGCGCGAGCGCTGCCCGCACGCCGTGATCGGCGAGATTACCGGGGACGGGTGGCTCAAGGTCGACGATGCGCACTTCGGCAATCGTCCGGTCGACCTGCCGGTGGACGTCGTCCTCGGCAAGGCGCCCAAGATGCTGCGCGACGTGCGCCGCCAGCCGCGCCTGCCGGCGCCGCTCGATGTTCGTCGGATCGACCCGCGCGAAGCTCTGCGGCGGCTGCTCCTGCTGCCAACCATCGCCGACAAGACTTTCCTGATCACCATCGGGGATCGGACCGTGGGCGGGCTCATCTGCCGCGACCAGATGGTAGGACCCTGGCAGGTGCCGGTGAGTGACGTCGCCGTGACGGCTACGGGCTATGACGGCTACACGGGCGAAGCGATGGCCATGGGCGAGCGCACGCCGGTTGCCCTGCTGGACGGCCCCGCGTCAGGGCGTCTTGCGATCGGCGAGGCGATCACCAACATCGCAGCCGCCGACATCACGCAACTGGACCAGGTGCGCCTCTCGGCCAACTGGATGGCGGCGTGCGGCGAGCCGGGCGAGGATGCGGAGCTCTTTGCCACGGTCAAGGCCGTCGGCGAAGAACTGTGCCCGGCGCTCGATCTCACCATCCCGGTGGGCAAAGACTCGCTCTCGATGAAGTCGAGCTGGCAGAGCCCGGCAGGCCCGCGCAGCGTGGTCGCGCCGGTGTCGCTGATCGTTTCAGCGTTTGCGCCGGTGCGCGACGTGCGGCGGACGCTCACTCCGCAGCTCAAGGTCGACGCTGGAGCCACGCGCCTGCTGCTCATCGACCTCGGGCGTGGCCGCAATCGGCTGGGCGGATCCTGTCTCGCGCAGGTCTATGGCGCGCTGGGGGACCGAGCCGCCGACCTCGATTCGCCCGATCTGCTCAAGGCGTTCTTCTCGGCACTGACTGCGCTCAGGTCGCGCAACCACGTGCTCGCCTATCACGACCGGTCGGACGGCGGAGTGCTGGTGACACTCGTCGAGATGGCGTTCGCCGGTCACTGCGGACTCGAGGTTTCACTCCCGGGCGCCGCGTCCGATCCGCTGGCCGCGCTCTGCGCCGAGGAGCTGGGCGCGGTCATCCAGGTGAGAGCGGACGACCTCGATGCCGTGCGGGCGGTCCTTCGCCAGTACGACCTGCAGGCCGTCACCCACGACATCGGGCGAGTGGTGGAGGGCGATGCGCTGCGCATCGCCGCGGGCGATCTGCTGCTCGAGGAATCGCGCACGGTGCTGCGCCGCCTGTGGTCCGAGACCTCGTGGCGCATGCAGCGGCTCAGGGACAACCCGCAGTGTGCTGACGAGGAGTTCGAGCGGCTCGCGGACGCGGGCGATCCGGGATTGAGCGCGCATCTCACGTTCGATCCGCGCGAGGATATCGCCGCGCCGTACGTGAGCCGCGGGGCGCGTCCGCGTGTCGCGGTACTGCGCGAGCAGGGCGTCAACAGCCAGACCGAGATGGCGGCCGCTTTCCTGCGCGCCGGCTTCGAGCCGCATGACGTGCACATGACCGACGTACTGCGTGGCCGCACGGCCCTCGCGGAGTTTCGCGGCCTGGTCGCCTGCGGGGGCTTCTCCTATGGAGATGTGCTGGGCGCCGGGCAGGGCTGGGCCAAGTCGATTCTCTTCAATGCCCTTGCACGCGACGAGTTCTCGGCCTTCTTCGAACGCCGCGAGACCTTCGCGCTCGGCGTTTGCAACGGTTGTCAGATGTTTTCCGCGTTGCGCGAGCTGATCCCGGGCAGCGAAGATTGGCCGCAATTCGTGCGCAATCGCTCGGAACAGTACGAGGCGCGCTTGAGTCGGGTCGAGATCCTCGAGTCGCCCTCCATCCTGCTGCGTGGCATGACGGGCTCGATGATGCCGATCGCGGTCGCCCACGGCGAGGGGCGCGCCGAGTTCGCGACGCCCGAGGCGCTCGAGCGCTGCACCCGCGCGGGCCTCGTGGCGGCGCGCTTCGTCGACAATCGCGGCATCGCCACCGAGCGCTACCCGGACAACCCGAACGGCTCGCCGCTCGGTATCGCGGGCCTGAGTAACGCGGACGGCAGGATAACGATCACGATGCCGCATCCGGAGCGGGTTTTTCGCACCGTGCTCAACTCCTGGCATCCGGCGGAGTGGGGCGAGGACAGTGGCTGGATGCGTCTCTTTCGCAACGCGCGCGTTTGGGTGGGTTAGCAATCATGACGACACGTTTCCGTGACATCGCGCTGCACGCTCCGCGCGGCAGCGAAATGACCTGCAAGGGCTGGCAGCAGGAAGCGGCGCTGCGCATGCTGCACAACAATCTCGATCCCGAAGTGGCCGAGAATCCCCGCGAGCTCGTGGTCTACGGCGGCATCGGGCGCGCGGCGCGCAACTGGGAGTGCTTCGATGCCATCGTGCGCACGCTCCGCCGGCTGGAGAACGACGAGACGCTGCTGATCCAGTCAGGGAAGCCGGTCGGCGTGTTTCGCACGCACGAATGGGCGCCGCGCGTACTGCTCGCCAACTCCAACCTGGTTGGCAACTGGGCGAACTGGGATCACTTCTTCGAGCTCGACCGCAAGGGGCTGATGATGTTCGGCCAGATGACGGCGGGTTCATGGATCTATATCGGCTCGCAGGGCATCGTGCAGGGCACGTACGAGACCTTTGCAGAAGCGGTACGCCGCCACTACGAAGGTCGAAGCGCCGGCAAATGGCTGCTGACAGCGGGTCTCGGCGGCATGGGTGGCGCGCAACCGCTCGCGGCGACCTTCGCGGGCCTGTCGAGCCTCTCGGTCGAGATCGATCCGCGGCGCATCGAGATGCGCTTGAAGACCGGCTATCTCGACGCGCGCGCGGACTCGCTCGAAGAGGCCTTGCGCCACATCGGCACCGCGCTCGCCGGCGGCACCCCGGTATCGGTCGGCCTGCTCGGCAACGCTGCCGAGATCTTCCCGCGCATCCTCGCGGGCGCACAGCTTCCGCACCTCGTCACCGATCAGACCTCCGCGCACGATCCGTTGAACGGCTATATCCCACTCGGTCTCACGCTCGAGCAGGCGGCGGATCTGCGTCACTCGCAGCCGAAGGAGTACGTGCGGCGTGCCAAGGACTCGATGGCGCAGCAGGTCAAGGCGATGCTCGGGTTTCACGGTCGTGGCGTGCCGACCTTCGACTACGGCAACAACATCCGCGCGATGGCGCGTGACGCCGGTGTCGCCAACGCGTTCGACTTCCAGGGATTCGTGCCGCTCTATATCCGGCCGCTCTTCTGCGAGGGCATGGGACCGTTCCGCTGGGTGGCGCTCTCGGGCGACCCGCAGGACATCGAGCGCACCGATGCCAAGGCGCGCGAGCTTTTCCCCGGGAAGCAGGATCTCCTGCGCTGGCTCGATCACGCCTCGCGCCGCATCCGCTTCCAGGGACTGCCCGCACGCATCTGCTGGCTGGGCTACCAGGAGCGCCACCGCCTCGGGCTCGCGTTCAACGAGATGGTGCGCCGGGGCGAGCTCAGGGCGCCCATCGTCATCGGCCGCGATCATCTCGATTCGGGCTCGGTGGCCTCGCCCTATCGCGAGACCGAAGGAATGCGTGACGGGAGCGATGCGGTCGCCGACTGGCCGCTCCTCAATGCGCTGCTCAACACCGCGAGCGGCGCCTCATGGGTGAGTTTCCACCATGGTGGCGGAGTCGGGATGGGCTACTCGCTGCACGCCGGCCTGGTGATCGTCGCGGACGGATCCGAGCGCGCCCAGGCGGCGCTCGAACGCGTGCTCACGAACGATCCCGGGACGGGAGTGATGCGGCACGCGGATGCGGGCTACGCGCGTGCAATCGAGGTCGCACGCGAGCGCGGCCTCGACCTGCCAATGATCGACTGAGGAGCGCTGCCCAGCGGGTCGGTGGGCGAGACGGGAGCGAAACGCGGCCCTCGCTAGCCGGCGGAGTCCTTTTTCGCCGCGAGTAGTGCCTATACCGAGACGGCGGCGATGAGTCCGGTCAGCAGAATGCCGAGCATTCCGATCGCGACCGCCAGCACGCGGCCGAGCCCCGCCTTTGGCGCGAGATCGCCGTAGCCGATCGTCAGGCCCGAGATGAATGCGAAGTAGAGCGACTCGCCCAGGGACCAGCCCTCGATGCGCCCCACGATGATTCCCAGGACCACCATCAGGGCCAGCAGCCCGGACACGACCGGCCACACCTCGCGCAAACCCTCGCCAAGCTTGGCGAGGAATAGTCGGCGCAGCATGCGCGCTTTCATGGCGGCGCCTTGCTAAATCGGTGTCAGGTTCCGGACTGTGGGAACGGTGTGATCCTGGGCAGCGACTCTTCGAGGAAGAATCGCCGCACCATCATCGCCTGCTGCAGGCGTCCCTTGCGCACGTACGCCTGGTGCAGGAGGTCCTTCATCACTTCGAGCAGCACGCCCGCCTGGTAGGCATCGATGAGCGGCAGGGAGTGCCGCGATTCGCCGTCGTTGTCGAAGATCACCCGCTTCACGACGCTGAAGGTCTCGGTGTCGATCTCCGCCAGCTGGCGGATCTCGTTGAGCTCGTCGAAGAGGCGCAGCTTCCCGCCATCGCCGAGGTCGGCGAACACCTGCAGCGCGGTGCGGCGGCACATGGAGGCGAACGCGTTGAAGGCCGCGGCCGAATAGCTGGTCAGGGCCTCCTTGAAGAGGAATTCCGTGTCCTCTGGGAGATAGGTGAATGAGAATTTTTCGCGCGCCCGCTCGAGCTCGACGAACGTGGTGGCGAGCTCCACGCGGTTCGCCGCATACATCTTGACATTGAAACGCAGGAACACCGGCGCGTTGCACGAGTCGCAGCGGAACACGAGGCCGATCTGCTTCGGGTGAAACGCGATCAGTTGCTCGTACTGAGGAACGGCCACGGGCGTGATGTGGGAGAACACCTCGCAATGGGAGCAGGTGACCGCGAGATGCTGTTCCTGGTCGTGGTGCAGCCGGCCGTGGTTGTCGATGTACACCGACATTTTATTTTGTCCTCGTGATCGGCCGCTGATCCCCTCGAGTCGCGGACGATGATTCAGTGTAGCAGAAGCCGTGCAGCGCACGGCCCGGCATCACATAACGGACTGGAGCGGGGTGGAGTTCGTCCTAGGCGCTCGGTGCGGGGACGCGAACGAACTCGGCGACGGCGCCGCTGCGAACCAGGTCGGCGAGCTGCGCGATGTCGCGGTCGAGGCGATGGTCCTTCGGATTGAAGGGCACGCGCGCGCGCACCAGCGCATGCAGCTGCTCGAGGAGCGGCGTCGAGCGTAGCGGGCGCATGGAATCGATCGCATGCGCCGCTCCCAGGAGCTCGATCGCGAGCACCTGCACGGTGTTCTCGCAGATCCTGAGCAGCTTGTGGCCCGCCCAGGGCGCCATGCTCACGTGGTCCTCCTGGCCCGCGGAGGTCGGGATGCTGTCGACGGAGGCCGGGTGCGCCAGCGTCTTGTTCTCGGAAGCGAGCGCCGCTGCGGTCACGTGCGCGATCATGAAGCCGGATTCGACGCCGGGTTCGCTCGTCAGGAACATGTTGAGATTCGGGTTGACGCGCCGATCGAGCAGGTCGGTGCGCCGCTCCGACATGCTGGCGAGCTCGGCGACCGCGATGCCGAGGAAATCGCTGACGAAGCCGAGCGGTGCGCCGTGAAAGTTGCCGCCCGAGAGGATGTCCTCGCCGAAGATCAGCGGATTGTCGGAGACACCGTTGCACTCGCCCCCGAGTACCACGCGCGCGTGCTCGATCGTGTCGGCGACCGCGCCAAGAACCTGAGGCATGCAGCGGACTGCGTAAGGATCCTGGACACGATCGCAGTTTTCATGACTGCGGTTGATGTCGCTGTCGGTCAGCAGCCGGCGAAACCGCTCTCCCACGTCGATCTGGCCGCGCAGCCCGCGCGCCGCGTGGATGCGTGCATCGAACGGCGTGTAGCTGCCGGCCAGCGCATCGACGGTGAGGGCGCCCACGCTGATCGAGGCATCGAGCAGGTTCTGCGCGCCGAGCGTGCCCTCGACGGCGAGCGCCGTGCTCAGTTGCGTGCCGTTGAGGAGTGCAAGGCCTTCCTTGGCCTCGAGCTCGAGCGGTGTGACGCGTGCGGCCTCGAGCACCTGCCGGTTGCTCAAGCGGCGTTCGCCCTGCTGTGCTTCGCCTTCGCCGATCAGGGCGAGCGCGAGATGCGCCAGCGGCGCGAGGTCGCCGGACGCACCCACCGAACCGCGCGCCGGGATCACGGGCAACACGTCGTGGTTGAGCAGCGCCAGCAACGTCTCGATGACCACCGGGCGCACGCCGGAATGGCCGGCGGCGAGGTTGTTGGCCTTGAGCAGGAGAATGCGGCGCACGAGATGCGGCGCAAGCGGTTCACCGACGCCGCAGCTGTGGCTGCGCACCAGGTTGAGCTGCAGCTCCTTGACCTTGTGTGCCGGGATCTGGCGATTGGCGAATGCGCCGAAACCGGTGGTGATGCCATAGCTCACCCGGCCCGCGGCGACGGCGGCGGCCACCGCGTCATGACTGGCGGTGACCCGCTCGAGCGCATCCGCGCTCAGGCTGACGCGTGGCCGGGAGCGCTCGAACTGCGCCAGCATTTCGAGCGTCACGTTCCTGCCGGTCAGTTGCCAGTGATTCATGTCGGACTCACGCGTTGGCCGTCGATGAAGATCGCCCGCGGCCGGAGGCCGCCAAGCTGATAGGTCAGGTATGCCGGCTCGGGAATATCCCACAGCGTGAAGTCGGCACGCCGGCCGGGAGTGAGGCTGCCGATGTCGTCGCGGCCGAGCGCGCGCGCCGCGTGGCAGGTCACTCCGAGCAGCGCCTCCTCGGGCGTCAACCCGAAGAGTGTCACGCTCATGTGCATGGCGGTCAGCAAGCTTGCGATGGGCGACGTGCCGGGATTGAGATCAGAGGCGACTGCCATGGCGACGGCATGTTCGCGCAGCAGCGGCACCGGCGGGCGGCGGGTTTCGCGCAGGAAGTAATAGGCACCCGGCAGCAACACGGCGACCGAGCGCGCCTGCGCCATCGCGCGCGCGCCGTGATCATCGAGATACTCCAGATGATCGCACGACAATGCGCCGAGCTCTGCCGCGAGCGCGGCTGCCCCGGTTGCCGTGAGCTGTTCGGCGTGCACGCGCGCCTTCAGGCCGTGCTCGCGCGCGCAGCCGAAGATGCGGCGGGCATCGGCCAGGTCGAAGGCGATCGACTCCACGAAGATGTCGACACAATCGGCGAGACCTTCGGCCTGCACCCGCGGCAGCATTTCCTCACACACGCTGGCCACGTACGCCGCGCGTGCGATGCCGGGCGGCACCGTATGGGCGCCGAGGAAAGTTGGCGAAATCCTGCAGGACGTTTCCCCGGCGAGCGCACGGATCGCGCGCAGCATCTTGAGCTCGTTGTCGACATCGAGACCATAGCCGCTCTTGATCTCGATCGTGGTCACGCCCTCGGCCGCGAGCGCCGCGACGCGCGGGCGTGACTCGCTCACCAGTTGCTGTTCGCTCGCTGCGCGCACCGCGCGCACCGTGGCCATGATCCCGCCGCCGGCCTGGGCGATCTGCGTGTAACCCGCGCCTTGGAGCTTGAGGAGATGCTCGTTGAGCCGGTGGCCGGCGAAGAGCGCGTGCGTGTGGCAGTCGATCAGTCCGGGGAGGACGATGGCATCCCTGGCATCGACGACCTCCCGCGCCGGCGCGGCCTGATCGACGGCCGCGATGCGCCCCTTGCTTACGGCGAAGGAGCGCGCCTGGCTCGGACGGGCGCTGCCGTCCATCGGATACAATCGCGCGTTGTCGACGCGTAGGTCGAGCACTCTTTCCTCACCCCGGAACCGGACTGACACAAGGGTATGCTGCGCCAGCTCAGTTTTGAATACGTGCTGTCGAACGCCGGGCTGGAGCGCGGGCGACGCATCAGCCTCGACCCCCAGGGCAGGATCGCGTCCATCGAAGCGGCGGCCGCGGGCCCGTGGGATGCGACGCTCGTGGTGCCAGGCATGCCCAACGCACACAGCCACGCGTTCCAGCGCGCGCTCACCGGCGTGCGCGAGACCACGGCCAACGATTCATTCTGGAGCTGGCGCGAGACGATGTACCGCATCGCCAACGCCCTCGATGCCGACGACCTGTACGTGGTCGCCCTGCGCGCGTTCGCGGACATGCTGCGCGCCGGTTTCACGGCGGTCGGCGAGTTTCACTACCTGCATCACGCTGCCGACGGAGCCGCCACGGCCGAAATGGCGCTCGCCATTCGCGCGGCGGCGCGCGATGCCGGCATCCGGCTGACGCTGCTGCCCGTGCTCTATCAGCAAGGGGGTTTCGGGCGCCCGCCCACGCCCGAGCAACGTCGCTTCGTGCATCGATCGCTCGATGAGTTTGCGCGCCTGCTGCAGCAACTGGCGGGCGAGCCCTGCGGCGTGGCACCGCACTCGTTGCGTGCCGTGCCGCTCGAGGTGTTACCGGACCTGGTTGAGCTGGCGGACGATCTGCTCGGCCCGCGCTGCCCCATTCACATCCATGTATCCGAGCAGCGGCTGGAAGTCATGGAGTGCTGCGAGCGCTATGGGGTGCCGCCGATCGAGTGCCTGGCGCGCACCATTAACCTCGACGAGCGCTGGAATCTCGTCCATGCGACGCATGCCGAGCCGCAGGAGCTCGACCTCATCATCAGCCGTGGATCGACACTGGTGCTCTGCCCGTTGACCGAGGCGTATCTGGGGGACGGTCTCTTCCCGCTGGCGCGCTTCGCCGCGCGCGGTGGCGTCTTCGCGATCGGCTCCGACAGCAACGCGCGGATCGACGCAATCGAGGAACTGCGACTCGCCGAGTACGGCCAGCGTTTGCGCGAGCAACGCCGCGGCTTGCTCGCCCGCAGCGAGGGCCTGGGTGCGACACTCTGGAGCCAGGCCGCGAGCGCCGGCGCCCGCGCACTCGGTCAACCGGTGGGCGCCTTCGAGGTGGGAGCATTCGCGGATTTCGTCGCGCTCGACCTCGAGGATCCCCTGTTCGCGGGCGTGTCGGCGCCGCAGGCTCTCGATGCGTGGATCATCGGCGGGAGCGCGGCACAGATCGCAGCCGTGTACGTGGGTGGCGAGCGCCGCGTGGAGCACGGCGAGGTCGCATTGCCCGCGGCGGTTGCGCGCTTTCCCGCGATCATGCGCAAGCTCCACAACCCGAGCTCGACGGCCGCATGACCGGGAACCCACCGCTCTGGCGTTACTGGCCGCCCGGCGCAGCCGAGATTCCCGTGCTCGTGAGCATCCCGCACACGGGAACGTTCGTGCCGGCCGAGATCGTCGCGCAGTTTGCCCACGAGAACATCGCCGCGGAGCTGATGACCGACTGGGCACTGCACGAGCTCTACACGTTCCTGCCCGCGCTCGGCGTCGACGTGATCCACGCGACCCATCACCGCTTCGTGATCGATCTCAACCGTCCGCCCGACGCGCGCCCGCTCTATCCCGGCCGGTTCGAGACCGGCCTGGTTCCGACCGAGACCTTCCAGGGCGAGCCGATCTGGCGTCAGCCGCCCTCGGCGGCCGAGGTCGCGCATCGCCTTGCGCACTTTCATCGTCCGTATCACGCGGCACTCGAGCAGCGCCTGCACGAGAAGGTGGCGCGCCACGGCTATTGCTACCTCATCGATGCGCACAGCGTCGAATCGCGCGCGAGCCGCCTGCACGGCGCGCTCGAGGACGACATCTATCTTGGCGATCGCGATCGCACCACGTGCGATCCGGCGTTCACCCGGCAAGTGAGCGAGCTGTTCCAGGCCCAGGGCCTCGAGGTGAGCCTCAACGAGCCGTACAAGGGCGGCTACATCACGGCACACTACTGCTCGCTCGCCGGCGTGCAGTCGTTGCAGATCGAGATGTGCCAGAGGCTCTACATGACCGAGGGCCAACCGGAACGGGCCCGGTCGGATCCACGCTTCGCCCCGTTCCAGGAGCGCCTGCGCGCCATCTTCAGCGGAATCGCCGATTGGGTGCGCGCTACCCGTTGAGCGGCTTGTAGCGGATGCGGTGCGGCCGATCGGCGTCGGTGCCGCGACGGCGGTGGAAGTCGTCAACGTACTCGGCGTAATTGCCCTCGAACCACACAACCTCGGAATCGCCCTCGAAGGCGAGAATGTGGGTCGCGATGCGGTCGAGGAACCAGCGATCGTGCGAAATCACCACGGCGCATCCGGGAAACGACAGCAGCGCCTCTTCCAGCGCGCGCAGCGTTTCGACGTCGAGGTCGTTGGTGGGCTCATCGAGCAGCAGCACGTTGCCGCCGGTCCGCAGGACCTTCGCCAGGTGCACGCGATTGCGCTCGCCGCCCGATAGCTCGCCGATCAGCTGCTGTTGCTGTACGCCGCGGAAGTTGAAGCGCCCGACATAGCCTCGCGACGGCGTCTCGTAGGTACCGACGCGGATGATGTCCTGACCGCCCGAGATCTCCTCCCAGACGCTCTTGGAGTCATCGAGCGAGCGCCGTGACTGGTCCACATAGCCGAGCTGGACGGTGGGGCCGACGCGAATCGCACCGGCGTCCGGTTGTTCCTGCCCCGTGAGCATGCGAAAGAGCGTCGTCTTGCCCGCCCCGTTGGGACCGATGATGCCGACGATGCCGCCGGCGGGCAGCCGGAAGCTCAGGTTCTCGATGAGGAGCCGCTCGCCGTAACCCTTGCGCAGCTTGTCGACTTCGATCACCAGCTCTCCGAGCCGCGGGCCCGGCGGAATGTAGATCTCGTTGGTCTCGTTGCGTTTCTGGAATTCCGTCGAGGCGAGCTCTTCGTAGCGCTGCACGCGCGCCTTGCTCTTCGCCTGGCGGGCCTTCGGATTGGCGCGCACCCACTCGAGCTCGCGCTGCAACGAACGGCGCAGCGCCTCCTGCTGTTTCTCTTCCTGCGCGAGCCGTGCGTCCTTCTGCTCGAGCCAGGACGAGTAGTTCCCGTGCCAGGGAATGCCATGACCACGATCGAGCTCCAGGATCCAGCCCGCGACGTTGTCGAGAAAGTATCGGTCGTGCGTCACGGCGATGACCGTGCTCGGGTATTCCTCGAGGTAACGCTCGAGCCAGGCAACGGATTCGGCGTCGAGGTGGTTGGTGGGCTCATCGAGCAGCAGCATGTCGGGCTGCGACAGGAGCAGCCGGCAGAGCGCCACGCGCCGCTTCTCGCCGCCCGACAAAGTCGAGATGCTGGCATCCCAGGGCGGCAGCCTGAGCGCATCCGCTGCGATCTCGAGCTGGCGCTCGAGCTCCCAGCCCTGCACCGCGTCGATCGCGTCCTGCAACTTCGCCTGCTGGTCCAGCAGTTTTTGCATCTCGTCGTCCGCAAGTGCGTCGGCGAACCTGTCGCTGATGGCGTTGAAGCGGTCGATGAGCTGCTGCGTCTCGCCGACGCCTTCGGTGACCACCGCGCGCACGTCGAGCGCCGGGTCGAGCTCGGGTTCCTGCGGCAGGTAGCCGATCTTGATGCCGGGCTGCGGGCGCGCCTCGCCCTCGATCTCCGGGTCGATACCGGCCATGATCTTGAGCAGCGTCGACTTTCCGGCGCCGTTCAGACCCAGCACGCCGATCTTGGCGCCGGGGAAGAAGCTCAGGGAGATGTCGCGCAGAATGATGCGCTTCGGGGGTACCACCTTGGATACCCGGTTCATGGTGTAGATGTACTGGGCCATGGTCTCGGTGCGCAGCGGTGCAGGCGCACGAAAAAAGGCCGCGCATTATCTACCAGGAGGGCCGCTCTGCACAGGTATCTTGGGCGCGACCGGCCCTTTCGCTGTGCTAGGCTACCGCCTCCGCTGGGGGTATCGGATGGCGCAAGCGAGGAAAGCGCCGGTCGCACTCGTGACCGGGGAAAAGATCGCGCGGTACGGATTCCCGGATGGCCATCCCTTCGGGCCTGACCGACATGACGCCTTCATGCGGGAGCTCAAGGCCGAGTCGCTCGACCAGTCGGTGCACGCGCTCGAGCCGCGCGGGGCTCGGCGCGACGAGTTGGAAACTTTTCACACCCCCGCCTATGTCGACCTGGTCGTGGAGCGTTCCGCGAGCGGCTCCGGTTATCTCGATGCCGGGGACACGCCGGCATTTCGCGGTGTGTTCGAGGCGGCGTGCAATGTCGTCGGCGCCACGCTGACGGCTCTCGAAGCCATCATGAGCGGCGAGGTGCGCCGCGCTTTCATTCCGATCGCGGGTTTGCATCATGCCTCGCGGGGACACGCCGCCGGGTTCTGCGTCTTCAACGATTGCGGCGTGGCGGCTGAGATCCTGCGGCGTCGCTTCGGCGTCCGGCGTGTCGCCTACGTCGACATCGATGCCCATCACGGCGACGGCGTGTTCTACAGCTTCGAGGACGACCCGGACCTCCTGTTCGCCGATATCCACGAAGACGGCCGTTTTCTCTACCCGGGCACGGGCGCGGCCTCGGAGACCGGCGTGGGGCGTGCGGTGGGCACCAAGCTCAACCTGCCGATGCCGCCCGGCGCGGGCGACGACCAGTTCCGCGAGGCCTGGGAACGCGTCGAGTCTTACCTCGAGGCGGCGCGACCGGAGTTCATCCTGTTTCAATGCGGCGCCGACAGCCTGGAAGGCGACCCCATTACACACCTGCGCTACAGCGAAGAGGCGCATGCCTACGCGGCCGAGCGGCTGTGTGTCCTCGCGGACGAATCTGCCCGCGGACGCGTGCTCGCGATGGGCGGCGGCGGCTACAACCGGCGCAACATCGCGCGCGCCTGGACGCGCGTGGTGCGCGCGTTCGTCGAATCCCCCTGATCCCACCCGGCCGGCAGGCGCCTGCCTGCTAGAATCCTGTCCCGGAGCCCGCGCGGACGGGCACGAAACCTTCCCCCGGAGAGGCTGATGTTCGATTCGAGAATGACCATTGGCGATTTCGACCCGGAGCTCAAGGCCGCGCTCGACGGCGAGCGGCGCCGGCAGGAAGAGCACATCGAGCTGATCGCATCGGAGAACTATGCGAGCCCGCGCGTGCTGGAAGCGCAGGGGACCGTGCTCACCAACAAGTACGCCGAGGGTTATCCGGGCAAGCGCTACTACGGCGGCTGCGAGTACGTCGATGTCGCCGAGCAGTTGGCCATCGACCGCGCCAGGCAGTTGTTCGGCGCCGCCTACGCGAACGTGCAGCCGCACTCGGGCTCGCAGGCGAATGCCGCGGTCTACTTCGCGCTGATGGCGCCGGGCGAGACGCTCCTCGGCATGAGCCTCGACCACGGCGGGCATCTCACGCACGGGGCCAAGGTCAATTTTTCCGGCAAGGTGTTCAAGGCCGTCCAGTATGGTCTCGATGCGGCCACCGGGCTCATCGACTACGAACAGGTCGAGCGGCTCGCTCGCGAGCACAAGCCGCGGATTGTGGTGGCAGGTTTTTCGGCCTACTCGCGCGTCATCGACTGGCAGCGCTTTCGCGCCATCGCCGACTCGGTCGGCGCCTACCTGGTGGTCGACATGGCGCACGTCGCGGGACTCTGCGCCGTGGGGATCTATCCCAACCCGGTGTCGATCGCGGACGTCACCACCACGACCACGCACAAGACGCTGCGCGGACCACGCGGCGGCATGATCCTCGCGCGCCAGAACGAGGAAATCACCAAGAAGCTCAACTCCATGGTGTTTCCCGGGATGCAGGGCGGCCCGCTGATGCACGTCATCGCCGCCAAGGCCGTCGCTCTCCAGGAGGCGCTCGAGCCGCAGTTCAAGGAATACCAGCAGCAGGTGCTCGCGAACGCGCGCGGCATGTGCCGCGTGCTCACCGAGCGCGGCTTCAGGATCGTCTCCGGTGGCACCGACAATCACTTGTTCCTGGTCGATCTCATCGATCGCAACATCACCGGCAAGGATGCGGATGCCGCGCTCCATCGCGCCAACATCACCGTCAACAAAAACGCCGTGCCCAACGATCCGCGGCCGCCGTTCGTGACCAGTGGCCTGCGCATGGGAACCCCGGCTATCACCACGCGCGGGTTCGGTATCCGTGAAGCCGAGGTCTTGAGCCACTGGATTGCGGACGTGCTCTCGGACCTGGGGAATGCGACGCAGATCGAGCAGGTGCGCCGCCGCGTGCTCGAACTCTGCAGCCGCTTCCCCGTGTACGCGTGAGGCACCTTCGGGGGGCCGGACATGCATTGCCCCTTTTGCAATCACGTCGAGACCAAGGTCATCGATTCGCGCCTGGCGGGCGAGGGCAGCCAGATCCGGCGTCGGCGCGAGTGCCTGAAGTGCAGCGAGCGCTTCACGACGTTCGAGACCGCGGAGCTGGTGATGCCGCAGGTCGTCAAGAGCGACCGCGGCCGCGAGCCCTTCGACGTGCAGAAGCTCCGTACCGGCATGCTCAAGGCGCTCGAGAAGCGCCCCGTCGCGAGCGAGGCGATCGACGAGGCCATCTCGCGCATCGAGCAGAAGATCCGCGCGCTGGGCGAACGCGAAGTCCCGGCGCGTCGTCTCGGCGAGCTGGTGATGGAGGAGCTCAGGCACCTGGACGAAGTCGCCTACGTGCGCTTCGCCTCGGTCTATCGCAGCTTCCAGGACGTCGAGGCGTTTCGCGAAGAGATCGAGCGGCTGCGGCACCGGCGGCGACGCGAGGCGAGCGCGGACCAGCTCTCGCTCTTGCCGCGCGCCGACAAGAAGGACTGAGCGTGGCGGAACTCAGCGCCTTCGACCGGCAATGCATGACGCGCGCGCTCGAGCTTGCGGCACGCGGCCTTCCGACTACCGATCCCAATCCGCGCGTCGGCTGCGTCATCGCGCGCGACGGCAGGATCATCGCGGAGGGCTGGCACGAGCGGGCGGGCGAGCCGCACGCCGAAGTGCATGCGCTGCGCGCCGCGGGCGAAGGTACGGCTGGCACGACCGTGTACGTGACACTCGAGCCCTGCACGCGCTATGGCCGCACGCCGCCGTGCGTCGATGCCGTGATCGCGGCGCGCCCGGCACGCGTCGTGGTCGCCATGACGGATCCGAGTCCCGGCGAGCGCGGAGTGAGCCTGAAGCGACTGCAGGAAGCCGGCATCGAAACCCACGCCGGTCTCCTCGAAGCCGATGCGCGCGCGCTCAATTGCGGGTTCGCGCGGCGCCTGGAGCACGGCCTGCCCTGGGTGCGCGTGAAGCTCGCGGCGAGCATCGACGGGCGCACGGCGCTCGCGAACGGGGAGAGTCGCTGGATCACGGGTGAAGCGGCGCGCGCCGACGTGCAGCTGTGGCGCGCCCGCAGCTCCGCCATCCTCACGGGATCGGCGACGGTGCTGCGGGACGATCCGCAGCTCAACGCGCGACTGCCCGACGGTAGCCCCGCCAGTCGCCAGCCCCTGCGTGTCATCGCCGACAGCGAACTGCGGACGCCCATTACCGCCCGCGTGCTGTCGCCGCCGGGTCAGGCGATCCTCTTCACGGTCATCCCCGAGGGCGAGCAGCGGCGCGCGTTCGAGGCGCGCGGCGTGCGCATCGAGTCGGCCCGTCCCGCCTCGGGAGGCATCGACCTGCGGCACCTGATGACGCGGCTCGCGGAACTGGAGGTCAACGAGGTCTGGGTCGAGGCGGGTGCCTCGCTCTCGGGCGCGCTGTTCGCCGCGCGCGTGGTCGATGAGCTGGTGATCTACTTCGCACCCAGCATCCTGGGCGGGGGAGCCCGCGGCATGTTCGAGCTTCCCGAGCTGCGCTCGCTCACGGACCGGCGCGAGCTCGAGATCGTGGAGACCCGGATGGTCGGTCCGGACCTGCGCGTGATCGCGCGCCCGGTCGCACCGTCGGCACCGGATCGCCCGGCGACCGGTGGATCCTGATACCCGCAACCCATGTTCACCGGAATTGTTCAAGCGATCGGCACGATCAGCGCACTGCATCAGCGGCAAGGCGATCTCGAGCTCGAGATCGCCCCCGGGGACTTGAAACTCGCAGGCGCCAGGGTCGGAGACAGCATCGCGGTCAGCGGCGTGTGCCTTACGATCGCGCGACTCTCGGCGAGCGGCTTCGTCGCGGACGTGTCGCGCGAAACGCTGGCATGCACCACGTTGGACGCCGCCGCCGTGGGCCGTGCGGTCAATCTCGAGCTGGCGTTGCGGGCTGGAGAGCCAATGGGCGGTCATCTGGTAGCGGGTCACGTCGACGGCGTCGGCCGGCTCCTGGCACGGCGCGAAGATGGGCGTTCCTGGCGTTTCGAGTTTGCGGTTCCGGAGACACTCGCCCGCTATATCGCACCCAAGGGTTCGATCTGCATCGACGGCGTGAGCCTGACAGTCAACGAGGTCGACGGCGCGCGCTTCGGCGTCAACCTGATTCCGCATACACTCACGGTCACCACCCTCGGCGCGCTGCAGGCCGACGGCCGGGTCAACATTGAAGTCGACCTGCTCGCGCGCTATCTGGAGCGTTTGGCAGGCAGCGTGACATGAACGGCATTGACGAGATCGTCGCCGAAATCCGCGGCGGGCGCATGGTCGTCATGATGGACGACGAGACGCGCGAGAACGAGGCGGACCTGATCATGGCCGCGGACGCGGTGACGCCCGAGGCCATTGCGTTCTTCGTGCGCTACACGAGCGGCATCATCTGCCAGCCCATGCTGGCCGAGCGGCTGCAGGAGCTGCGCTTGCCGCAGATGGTGCCGGAGAACACCGAATCGCATCGCACGGCATTCACGATCTCGGTCGACTACCGCCACGGGACGACCACCGGCATTTCGGCGCACGATCGTGCGAGAACCATTCGCGCGCTGGCCGATCCGGCCTCCCGACCCGAGGACTTCGCACGACCTGGGCATATCTTTCCGCTGCGCTACACGCCCGGTGGAGTGCTGGTTCGCGCCGGACACACGGAGGCGACGGTCGACCTGGTGCGACTCGCGGGATTCGCCTCGCTCACGGGCATCCTGTGCGAGATCGTGAACGACGAGGGCACGATGAAGCGGGGGGCGGAGCTCCTCGAGTTCGCGCGCACTCACTCGCTGAAAGTGGGCTCGATCGCCGACCTGATCCGTCATCGGCTCAAGAACGAGCGCTCTGTCGAGCGCATCCTGGACCAGGCCGTGAACACGGACTATGGTGAGTTTCGCCTGTGCTGCTACCAGGATCACGTGAATCGCGAGGTCCACGTCGCGCTGGTGCGCGGGACGCTCGACTCCGAGCGGCCGCCGCTGGTGCGCGTGCACCTCACTGATACGGTGCGCGATCTCATCGGGATTCATGCCGACCGCGGCCGGCCGTTGCGCGACGCCTTGCGCAGGATCGCCGAGGAAGGCAACGGGGTCGTCGTCATCCTGCACCAGGCGGAAGCGCCCAACGATCTGCTTGAGGCCATGCGCTCGTTGCGCGCGCCGCAGGTCGCCGGCGCAAGAGGCGAGGGCGCGCGCGTGCTGCGCACATACGGCATCGGCGCGCAGATCCTCCAGGACCTGGGCGTGCGGCGCATGCGCGTGCTCAGTGCGCCACGACAGATGCGTGCAATCTCCGCCTTCGAGCTCGAGGTCACGGAATACGTCGATAGCGACTGAACGCGGGCCGGGGACAGCGTTCGGCTATACTTGCCGCCCCCGAGAAGCGCGTCCATGAAAGACATCCGCACTATCGAAGGCGATCACCAGGCGCGCAACCTGCGTTTCGCGATCGTCGCGTCGCGCTACAACGAATTCATCGTCGCCAGCCTGATCCGTGGCGCGGTGGAGGCGCTCGAGCGGCACGGCGCGTCGGCGGAGCGCGTCGAGCTGATCCGGGTGCCGGGCGCGTTCGAAATGCCGGTCGTCATCGCGCGCGTGCTCGCGGCGCACCGCCACGACGCGATCATCGCACTCGGTGCGGTGGTGCGCGGCGAGACGCCTCATTTCGATTACATCGCCGGAGAATGTGCGCGGGGCGTCGCGGAGCTTTCCATGCAGTCGGGCGTGCCGATCGCCTTTGGCGTGCTCACGACCGACACGCTGCAGCAGGCCATCGATCGCGCCGGCACCAAGAACGACAACAACAAGGGCGCCGAGGCCGCCGTCACCGCGATCGAGATGGCGAACCTGTTGCGCCAGCTGGGTAGCTGAGGCGGGCCTGAATGGCGGGGAACTCTTCGACCGCGCGTAACACCTCGCGCGCCCGTTCGGTGGCGAGGAAGCTCGCCATGCAGGCGCTCTACGAGCTGCAGTTCAATGCACAGCCGTGGCAGGACTTGCATCAGCACTATCTTGGCAAGGAAGACACAGCGCGCGCCGACGCGGACTATTTCCGCGAGCTGGTCGAGAAAGTAAGCGACGCGCGCACCGACCTCGACGCGGAGCTCGCCGGGTTCATCGATCGCCCGTTGAGCAACCTCGATCCCATCGAGCACGCGATCCTGCTGATCGGTGCGTACGAGCTCAAGTCGCGTCCGGACGTGCCCTATCGCGTGGTCATCAACGAGGGCGTCGAGCTCGCGCGCCGCTTCGGGGCGACCGACGGGCACAAGTTCGTCAACGCAGTGCTCGATCGCGCGGCCGCGAGCCTGCGTGCCGCCGAGCGGTCACCCTGAGCCACGGGCGACTCGTGCCGTGCCGATCGGTGAATTCGAGCTCATAGAGCGTTACTTCGCCGACGGGTTTGGCGAACGCGATGACGTGGTGCTGGGAGTCGGCGATGACGCCGCTCTCGTGCGCGTGCCGGAGGGGTTCGAGCTGGTGGTCGCGGCCGACACGCTGGTCGCCGGCGTGCATTTCCCGGAAGACCTCGCGGCGGAGCACATCGGCTACCGGGTGCTTGCCGTCAACCTGAGCGATCTCGCCGCCATGGGCGCGGCGCCCGCCTGGTGCACGCTGGCGCTGACGCTGCCACAAGCCGACGAGGGCTGGCTCGGTGATTTCAATCGCGGTTTTCGCGAGCTGGCCGTGCGCCACCGCGTCGCCCTCATCGGCGGCGACACTACGCACGGACCGCTCACGCTCACGCTGCAGATCCTGGGACTTGCGCCGGTGGGCAGCGCGCTGCGCCGCGGCAGAGCGCACGCAGGCGATCTGATATTCACGAGTGGCACGCCGGGCGATGCCGCGGCCGGTCTCGAGCTGCTGCGCGGTCCCGCGAGCGAGCGCTCCGGGGAAGACCAGCGTTACCTGGCGGAGCGTTTTCTCACGCCGATACCGCGCGTCGAGCTCGGCCAGGCGCTGCGTGGTGTCGCGACGGCGGCCATCGATGTATCGGATGGACTGCACGCCGATCTCGGCAAGCTCCTCGGCGCGAGCGCGGTCGGTGGACGTCTGGAGCTCGCCAGCCTGCCGATCTCGGAGGCGTTGTTACGTTGCGTGGGCCCGGATCGCGCGCGCGAGCTGGCGCTGGGTGGCGGCGATGACTACGAGCTCTGCTTCACCGCGCCTGCCGAGCGACGTGCAGACGTACTCGCAGCCGCAGTGGCGAGCTCATGCCCGGTCCGCGAGATCGGCGTGATCGAGAAACAGCGGGGACTACGCTGCTTCGATCGCGGCCGCGAGGTATCTGTGAAGGTGCCAGGCTACGACCACTTCGAACTGTGAAACCGGTGTAGGGGCAACCCCCGAGCGCTGCGCTCTCGCGAAGCTCTGCGCGCGAACTCCGGACGCACTTGGCATCCTGAAAGCGCTCGCTGCATAGCGGCAATTGATCCGGGATTTGCGTCACAGATTGACGGAGACCCGCTCCGTATCCTGCCGCCCGTCTTTGCTCAGGGGACGGCCATTCGCAACTCGGTCGCAGAACGCAGCACGCGCCCGGCAGGCGTGCCCGAAAAGATCGGCAAGTACGTGATCATCAACGAGGTCGGTCGCGGCAGCACCGGCGTCGTTTATCTCTCGCACGACCCGTACTACGGGCGCGACGTCGCGATCAAGGTCTACAGCATGGAGACCGGCGGCGACGAGGAGCGTCAGCGCGTCGCGCGCAAGATGTTCCTGTCCGAGGCGCACATGGTCGGCATGCTGCAGCACCCGAACATTCTGCCGATCTACGACGCCGGCGAGGAAAACGGGCACTGCTACATCGTCACCGAGCACGTGCAGGGCGCGCGCACGCTGGTGGCTTACTGCCGGCCCGACAACCTGCTGCGCGTCGACGACGTCGTCGAGATCATTTTCAAGTGCGCCAAGGCGCTCAACTACGCGCACAGCCGCGGCGTGGTCCACCGCGACATCAAGCCGAGCAACATCATGCTCACGACCGACAGCGACGTGCGCATCATCGACTTCGGCATCGCGCTGGTGGCGGATTCGGACATCTCTTCGATCCAGGGCATCGCGGGGAGCCCGAGCTACATGTCGCCCGAGCAGGTGCAGAATGCGCAGATCACGCCGCGCTCGGACCTGTACTCGCTCGGCGCCGTGATGTACGAGATGCTCACCGGCTTCCGGCCGTTCCGGGCCGGCAACCTCTCCAAGCTCCTGCACCAGATCGTGTTCGCAACAGCGCCGCCGATCCACACGCTGCGCCAGGACATTCCCGAGGATCTCGAGAACGTGGTGGCGAGCGCGCTGCAAAAGGATGCGGAAAAGCGCTACCAGAGCGGTCTCGACCTCGCGGCAGAGCTCACGCGCGTGCACCAGAAGCTGCGTGCCCACTACGAACGCATCGACAGCCAGGAGCAGTTCAGCCTCCTCAGGCGCCTGAAGTTCTTCCACGACTTCTCGCACGGCGAAATCTGGGAGGTGCTGCGCGCGAGCGCGTGGCAGGACTACACCAGTAGCGAGGAGATCGTGAAGGAAGGCGAGATGGACGATCGCTTCTACATCATCGTCTCTGGCCGAGTCGCGGTGGAGCGGCACGGCAAGGAAGTGGGGCGGCTCGAAAGCGGCGACTGCTTCGGTGAGACGAGCTACGTGCGCGGCGCCAAGCGCACCGCCACCATCAAGGCGGACGGCGAAGTCACCGTCATGAAGGTGAGCTCGACGCTGCTCGAGCAGGTGTCGGCCTCCTGCCAGCTGCGCTTCAACAAGGTTTTCCTCCGCAGCCTCATCAGTCGGCTGCAGAGCGTCGAACGCAAGAGCGCCTGAGCCGGCAGAGCGCTCACTTCGAGCGCGACTTGCCCTTTTCCTTGTCGCGCTCGATCAGCGCGTACGCGGAATGGTTGTGGATCGACTCGAAGTTCTCCGATTCCACCACGTACGCGAGCACCCGCGCTTCCTTGTTCAGGCGCACGGCGATGTCGCGCACCATGTCCTCCACGAACTTGGGATTGTCGTAGGCGCGCTCGGTCACGTATTTCTCGTCCGGTCGCTTGAGGATGCCGTAGAGCTCGGAGGACGCTTCCTGCTCCGCCATCTCGATCAGCTCCTCGATCCAGACGTGCTCACTGATCTTGGCGGAGATCGTGATGTGCGAGCGCTGGTTGTGCGCGCCGTACTCGGAGATCTTCTTCGAGCACGGGCACAGGCTGGTCACGGGCACGATCACCTTGAGCCACAGCTCCGAGCGGCCGTCGCGACGCTGGCCGACCAGCGAGGCGCGGTAGTCCATCAGGCTCTCGACGCCGGTCGCCGGCGCCTTCTTCATCACGAAATAAGGAAACGACATCTCGATGTGCCCGGCATCGGCATCGAGCCGCTGCGTCATTTCCTCGAGCATGGCGCGGAACGAGTCCACCGAGATCTCGCGCTCATGGTGCAGGATCTCGATGAAGCGCGACATGTGCGTGCCCTTGAAGTGGTGCGGCAGGTTCACGTACATGTTGAAGTTCGCGATGGTGTGCTGCTCGCCGTTCGAGCGATCCTTCACGCGCACCGGGTGATAGACGTCCTTGACGCCGACGCGGTTGATGGGGATTTCGCGCGTGTCGCGGCGTCCCTGCACGTCTTCGATGCTCGCGGGGGTCTGGTGCGGCTTGGCACGGGCGTCCATAGGATCTCTCTGAATCTGTCGATGACTGGCCGAAGGATTATACGCAGGGGCCGGGGGGCACCCAGAAACCAAAGTCAGGCCCGCGATCAGGCCGTTGCCGGGGCTGCGGGAGCGAGGCCGGTCTGGCGCCAGAAGCGCTCGATCGCGGCCTCAATGGCGGGCGGATCGAGCCCCGCCAGCTTCAGACAATCCTCGCGCGAGCCGTGTTCCACGAATCGGTCCGGCAGACCGACGTGCAGGACCGGGATCTGCACGCCGCGGGCGGCGAGCAGTTCCGACACGGCGCTGCCGGCGCCGCCGGCGATCGTATTCTCCTCGAGCGTGACCAGCGCGGCGTGGCGGGCGGCCAGGCGCTCGACCAGGTCCTGGTCGAGCGGCTTGACGAAACGCATGTTCACGAGCGTTGCATCGAGGCGCTCGGCGATGCGCTCGGCGGGCGCGACCATGGTGCCGAACGCCAGCAATGCGAGACCGCTGCGACCCTCGCGGCGCACCTGGGCGCGACCGACGGGCAGCGACTGCATCGTCTCCTGGACGGGAACGCCCGGTCCGTGACCGCGCGGATAGCGCACCGCCGCGGGAACATCGAGCGTGGACGCCGTGTACAGCATCTGCCGACATTCGTTCTCGTCCGCTGGCGCCATGATCACGAGGTTCGGAATGCAGCGCATGAACGTGAGGTCGTAGCTGCCCTGGTGCGTGACGCCATCACCGCCGACCAGCCCCGCGCGGTCGAGCGCGAATACCACCGGCAGTCTCTGTAGCGCGACATCGTGGATCAGCTGGTCGTAGGCGCGTTGCAGGAAAGTCGAGTAGATGGCGACCACCGGCCGTGCGCCCTCGCAGGCCAGCCCCGCCGCGAAGGTGAGCGCGTGCTGTTCGGCGATCGCGACATCGAAGTAGCGCTCGGGGAAGCGCTTCTCGAACTCCACCAGCCCCGAGCCCTCGCGCATGGCCGGCGTGATGCCGACAATGCGTGGATCGCGCGCCGCCATGTCGCACAGCCACTGGCCAAAAACCTGCGAGTACGTCGGACCGGAAGCCTTCTCCTTGTAGATCGTGCCGCTCACCGGATCGAACGGGCCCGGTCCGTGCCACTTGATGGGATCGGCTTCGGCGGGCGGATAGCCCTTGCCCTTGCGCGTGACGATGTGCAGGAACTGCGGGCCGTGCAGGCCCTTGAGATTGCGCAGTGTGCGCGTGAGCGAGTTGAGATCGTGGCCGTCGATCGGGCCGATGTAGTTCCAGCCCATTTCCTCGAACATCGTGCCGGGCAGCACCATGCCCTTCATGTGCTCCTCGGAGCGACGCGCGAGCTCCCACGCGGTCGGCATCTGCCGCAGCACCTTCTTGCTGCCCTCGCGCAGGCCCGCGTACATCTTTCCGGAGAGCACCTTCGCGAAGTAGTTCGACATCGCGCCGACGTTCTCCGAGATCGACATGTCGTTGTCGTTCAGGACGACGAGCAGATCGACATCGAGGCTGCCGCCGTGGTTGAGCGCCTCGAACGCCATGCCGGCGCTCATGGCGCCATCGCCGATCACCGCGACCACGCGCCGCTTGCTGCCGCCCTGCGCCGCGGCGATCGCCATGCCCAGCGCGGCGCTGATCGAGGTACTCGAATGGCCGACGCCGAACGTGTCGTACTCGCTCTCGGCGCGCGAAGGAAACGGCGCGAGTCCATGCGTCTGCTTGATCGTGTGCAGCCGCTCGCGGCGGCCGGTGAGCACCTTGTGCGGGTAGGCCTGGTGGCCGACATCCCACACGATGCGATCCTCCGGCGTGTCGAACACGTAATGGAGCGCGATCGTGAGCTCGACGGTGCCGAGGCCTGCGGCGAAGTGGCCGCCACGGGTGGCGACGGTTTCGATCAGGAAGGCACGCAATTCCGCGGCCAGTGCCTTGAGCTTCCCGGCCGGGAGCTGGCGCAGGTCCGCGGGCATGTGGATGCCGTCGAGCAGGGGATAGCGGTTGGGCGCATCCATGGCGCGCAGTTTACCTAGGGCGATGCCGCGCTACGAATTGCGCTCGATCACGAAGTCGGCGAGCCAGCGCAGATGCTCGGCGCCGGCACCGAAGTCCGCCAGGGCTTCGATGGCGTGCGCGTGCAGCTCGCGGCAGCGACGCTTGGCCGCAGCCATGCCGGCGATGCTGGGATACGTGGGCTTGTCCTTGGCGCGATCCGCGCCCGTCGGCTTGCCGAGCGTCGCGGCGTCACCCTCGACATCGAGGATGTCGTCCTGGATCTGGAACGCGAGCCCGAGGTCCTGCGCAAAACGATCGAGACGCGCCTGGCGATGCAGGTCCGTTTCGTGAGCGGCCATGGCAGCCATCAGGACGCTGGCGCGGATCAACGCGCCGGTCTTGCGCCGATGGATATTTTCGAGTTCCTCGACCGTGAGATGTCGGCCGACGGCCGCGAGATCGAGCGCTTGTCCGCCCGCCATGCCATCCGTGCCGCTCGCCTCGGCGAGCAGCTGGATCATGCGCGTGGCGGTGGAGGTTTCCCCGTCTCTGGTTGCTTCTGCGGCCAGTATGCGAAACGCCAGCACCTGCAACGCGTCGCCCGCCAGGATCGCGGTGCCCTCGTCGAAGGCCCGATGGCAGGTCGGGCGGCCGCGCCGCAGATCGTCGTCGTCCATCGCCGGAAGATCGTCGTGCACCAGCGAGTAGGCGTGAATGAGCTCGACGGCCGCGGCGGGTGCATCCAGCCGTTCAAGGGGCGCACCGAGCGCCTCACCGGTCGCATACACCAGGATCGGACGCAGGCGCTTACCCGCGCCGAGCGCGCTGTAGCGCAGGGCGGTGTGGAGGCGCACCGGAACGCGGTCGACCGGGGGCAGGCAACCTTCGAGCACGCTCTCGATCCGCGCGCGATACGTCGCGATACGCTCCGGCATCGAGTCGGCGCCGATGGCAGCCATTCGCTCGGCGATCACGCTTCCGGCTCGAAGTCCGCGATCGTCGGCTCGCCGCTGGCGCCCGGGCCCTTGAGCAGGATCTCGACCTTCTGTTCTGCGGCCTTGAGCGCCGCCTGGCAGGCTTTGGTGAGTGCCACGCCGCGCTCGAATTGCTGAAGCGCCTCCTCGAGCGGCAAATCGCCGCGTTCCAGGCGCTCCACCACTGCTTCGAGCTCCCGCATCGACTGTTCGAACTCGGCTATGGGATTCGGGGTGGTGGACAAGGCAGTGAGCTCCGCGGCAGGCGTAAGAGTATACGGGCGGATGCGCGACGGACCTGTCTTCAGCGTGTTGACTTGCCACCACCAGGGGTCTAGATTTCCGATCCTAGACTGATTCTAAACGACCACGTTTGCGATACCGGGGTCCCACTGCGGAGGGTGAGCAATGAATCTGAAAGGCAGCAGGACGGAGAAGAATTTGAAGGATGCATTTGCCGGTGAGTCGATGGCGAACCGGCGTTACCTCTATTTCGCAGCCAAGGCGGACGTCGAGGGTTACAACGATGTGTCCGCGGTCTTCCGCTCCACCGCGGAGGGCGAGACCGGTCACGCGCACGGGCATCTCGAGTACCTCGAGCAGGTCGGCGACCCGGCCACCGGACTGCCCATCGGCGAGACCTCGAAGAACCTCAAGGCCGCGATCGCGGGCGAGACGCACGAGTACACCGACATGTATCCGGGCATGGCGAAGGCGGCGCGCGAGGAAGGCTTCCAGGAAATCTCCGATTGGTTCGAGACGCTCGCCAAGGCCGAGCGCTCCCACGCCAATCGATTCCAGAAGGCGCTGGACGCCCTTTGATCGCGGCGCATCTCTGCTAGGCGGAAAAGGGGGTCAGCTTGATTTCTTGCTCAAGAAATAAATCGGACCCCCTCTTCCGTTAGCGGCGAACGCGGATCCATGGCGAAGGGGCCTGTGACGGGCAACCGCGAAGGCAGTCTCGAAGCGCCCACGCGGTTGCCGATCGAGTGGCGCACCGCCGAGTTCTATGACGCCGCTGCGCTCGAGAAGGAGCTGACGCGGGTCTTCGATATCTGCCACGGCTGCCGGCGCTGCTTCAGTCTCTGCAATTCCTTCCCCACGCTCTTCGAGGCGATCGACTCCTCATCGACCGGCGAGCTCGACAGCGTCGATCGCAAGGCCTACTGGGAGGTCGTCGACCACTGTTATCTCTGCGACATGTGCTACATGACCAAGTGTCCCTACGTTCCGCCGCATCCATGGAACGTGGACTTTCCGCACCTCATGTTGCGCGCCAAGGCGGTCAAGCACGCGCAGGGTCGTTCGAGCCTTAGGGATCGCGTGCTCACCTCGACCGACGCCGTGGGTCGTCTCGCCGGCATCCCGGTCGTGGCCGAAGCCGTCAACGCCGTGAATCGCAGCACCTCGGGTCGAAAGGTCCTGAGCAAGGCATTCGGCGTGCACGAGAACGCACCGCTGCCGAGGTTTCATGGCCGGTCGTTTCGCCGGCGCGATCGCAAGCGCCAGCAGCCGGCCCTCACGCCACAGGCCACGGCCGGGACCACGGGCAGGGTGGCGCTCTTCGTCAGCTGTTACGGCAACCGCAACGAACCGGATGTGGCGGCGGACTTGGTGAAGGTGTTCGAGCACAACGGCATCCCGGTCACGCTGGTGCCGCGCGAGAAGTGCTGCGGGATGCCCAAGCTCGAGCTCGGCGACCTGCAGACGGTGGCCAGGCTCAAGGACGAGAACATTCCGGTGCTCGCGCAGCTGGTGGAAAACGGCTTCGATATCGTGGCGCCGATTCCCTCGTGCGTGCTGATGTTCAAGCAGGAGCTGCCGCTCATGTTTCCCGACGACGTGGCAGTCGCACGCGTCAGCGAAGGGATCTTCGATCCCTTCGAGTACCTGATGCTGCGTCACAAGGCCGGACTCCTGCGCGTCGATTTCCGGCGCCCGCTCGGCAAGATTGCCTACCACGTGCCGTGCCACCTGCGCGTCCAGAACATGGGGCTCAAGACGCGCGATGTGCTGCAGCTCGTACCGCAGACCACCTTCGAGGTGATCGAGCGCTGCTCCGGACACAACGGCACGTACGCAGTCAAGCGCGAGTACCACGAGATCTCGATGAAGATCGGCCGGCCCGTAGCGCAGCGGGTGACTGCGAGCGCGGCGGATCACTACACCAGCGACTGCCCGATGGCCGGTCACCAGATCGAGCATGGCCTCGCGGAGAAGCGTGCGCCGGAACACCCGCTGACCTTGCTGCGCACGGCGTATGGGATCTGAACCTTCCGGCGCAGCGCGCACGACCGGCCGGCTCTTGCCCGCAGACCTCATGTCGCTCGAGCAATACGCCCGCGAGCGGCCCGCGTTTCGCGCGCGCGTGCTGGCGCACAAACGCGATCGCCAGCTCGCGGTCGGGCCGCATTGCACCTGGTGCTTCGAGGATCGGCTCACGATCCAATACCAGGTCCAGGAGATGCTGCGCGCCGAGCGCATCTTCGAGGCCGACGGCATCGCCCAGGAGCTCGACGCCTACAACCCGCTCGTGCCCGACGGCACCAATTGGAAGGTGACGCTGCTGATCGAGTATCCGGATCCGGCCGAGCGTCAGGTCGCGCTCAAGCGGCTCAAGGGCATCGAAGACCGATGCTGGATCCAGGTGGCCGGACATGGGCGCGTGCTCGCGATCGCGGACGAGGACCTCGACCGTGAGAACGAAGAAAAGACTTCGGCCGTGCATTTCCTGCGCTTCGAGCTCGATGCACGCATGCGCGCCGACCTGCGCAGCGCTGCCGCGCTCAGCGTCGGCATCGACCATGAACAGCACCGCTTCTCGATCGAGGCGGTGCCCGACGCGATCCGCGCGTCGCTGATTGCCGACCTCACGGCGTAGCGGCCCCGCCGGGCGGCGGCTCCCGGGTTCCTGTTCCGGCTCGCGCGACAACTCGTGTTGATCGCCTGCTACAATCGCGCGCGCTCGGACCCAGCCGACCAGGTGACCACGACGCGATGAGCCAGTCTTACACCGCTTCCGACATCGAGGTCTTGAGCGGACTCGACCCCGTGCGTCGCCGGCCGGGGATGTACACCGACACCCGCACTCCCAACCATCTCGCCCACGAAGTCATCGACAACAGCGTCGACGAGGCGATCGCGGGCTACTGCAAGCTGATCGAGGTGACGCTGTACAAGGACAATTCCCTGAGCGTCGAGGACGACGGCCGCGGCATGCCGGTCGACATCCACCCCAAGGAGAAAATCTCGGGTGTCGAGCTGATCCTCACGCGCCTGCATGCGGGCGGAAAGTTCTCGGAGAAGACTTACCAGTTTGCCGGCGGCCTGCACGGCGTCGGCGTGTCGGTGGTGAACGCGCTCTCCAAGAACCTCGAGTGCTGGGTGCGGCGCGGCGGGAAGGAATTCAACATCAGTTTCAGGGACGGGCGCGTCAAGTCGAAGCTCGAGGAAGTCGGCAGCGTCGGCGCGCGCAACACCGGTACCACCGTGCGCTTCTGGCCGGATCCACAGTTCTTCGACTCCGAGAAGTTCTCGGTGCCGAAGCTCAAGCACACGTTGCGCGCCAAGGCGGTGCTGTGTCCGGGGCTGCGCGTCAAGCTCAAGAACGAGATCAACGGCGAGAAGGACGAGTGGCTCTACACCGGCGGCGTTGCGCAATACCTGCTCGAGCAGCTCAAGGAGTGCGAATGGATGCCGCAGGAACCCTTCAGCGGCGAATTCAAGAGTGAGCGCGAAGCGGCCGAGTGGGGTTTTGTCTGGTTGCTCGACGGGGAGCACCCGGTCACCGAGAGCTACGTCAACCTGATTCCGACCACCGAGGGCGGCACGCACGTCAACGGGCTGCGCACCGGCATCGCCGAGGCCGTGCGCGAATTCTGCGAATTCCGCAACCTGGTGCCGCGCGGCGTCAAGCTCGCGCCCGAGGACGTGTGGGAGCGCGTGAGCTACGTGCTCTCGGTCAAGATGCAGAATCCGCAGTTCGCCGGGCAGACCAAGGAAAAGCTCGGCTCGCGCGAAAGCGCTGCCTTCGTGGGCGGCGTGGTGAAGGACGCGTTCGCGCTGTGGCTCAACCAGCACCCGGACGCGGGCGAACGCATCGCCCAGTTCGCGATCGCCAACGCGCAGGCACGCCTGAAGGCGGCGCAGAAGGTTACGCGTCGGCGCAGCACCGGGACCTCCGTGTTGCCCGGCAAGCTCGCCGACTGTGCCAGTGATGACCCGGCGCGTTCGGAGCTGTTCCTGGTCGAAGGCGATTCCGCCGGCGGCTCGGCCAAGCAGGCACGCGACAAGGACTACCAGGCGATCATGCCGTTGCGCGGCAAGATCCTGAATACCTGGGAAGTGGAACCGGGGCAGGTGCTGCAATCCCAGGAGGTGCACGACATCGCGGTCGCGCTCGGCGTGGATCCGGGCTCGCAGAACCTGGGCGGCCTGCGCTATCACAAGGTGTGCATCCTCGCCGATGCCGACTCGGACGGTCAGCACATCGCGACGCTGCTGTGCGCGCTCTTCCTGCGCCACTTCCGGCAGCTGGTGCTCGACGGACACGTGTTCGTCGCCATGCCGCCGCTCTACCGCATCGACGTGGGCAAGCAGGTGTTCTACGCGCTCGATGACGCGGAGCGCGCCGGGATCCTGGATCGCATCGATGCGGAAAAGATTCGCGGCAAGGTGTCGATCATGCGGTTCAAGGGGCTCGGCGAAATGAACCCGATCCAGCTCAGGGAGACGGTCATGGCGCCGCAGACGCGGCGCCTGCTGCAGCTCACGATTGCCGGCAACGACAAGACCGACCAGCTCATGGACATGCTGCTCGCCAAGAAGCGCGCCGCGGACCGGCGCGAGTGGCTCGAGTCCAAGGGCAACCTGGCGCAGGTATGAGCGATCAGCCCGAACTGAACTTCGAAGGCATCGAGAAGCAGCCGCTCCGGACCTTCACCGAGAAGGCGTACCTCGATTACTCGATGTACGTGATCCTCGACCGCGCGTTGCCGGCACTCGGCGACGGCCTGAAGCCGGTGCAACGGCGCATCGTGTACGCAATGAGCGAGCTCGGCCTCAACAGCGGGGTGAAGCCTGCCAAGTCCGCGCGCACCATTGGCGATGTGCTCGGCAAGTTCCACCCGCACGGAGACGTCGCGTGCTACGAAGCCATGGTGCACATGGCGCAACCGTTCTCGTACCGCTATCCGCTGGTGGACGGGCAGGGCAACTGGGGCTCGACCGACGACCCCAAGTCGTTCGCCGCCTATCGCTATACGGAATCGCGCCTGACGGCATATGCGCAGTTGCTGCTCTCGGAGCTCGACCAGGGCACCGTCGACTGGCAACCGAACTTCGACGGCACGCGCGAGGAACCGATCCTGCTGCCGGCCCGCGTTCCCAACCTGCTGCTCAACGGCACGTCCGGCATCGCGGTCGGCATGGCGACCGACATTCCGCCGCACAACCTGCGCGAGGTGGCGGCGGCCTGCGTGCGCCTGATCGATGAGCCCGAGGTCACGCTGCGCAAGCTCTGCCAGCACATCAGGGGCCCGGACTTCCCGACCGGTGCCGAGATCATTTCCTCGCGCAACGAAATCATCCAGTTCTACAACACCGGCAACGGCGCGTTCCGCGCGCGCGCCACCTACGAGATCGACGAGGAAGGCGACATTGTCATCACCGCGCTGCCGTTCCAGGTGTCCGGCACCAAGGTACAGGAGCAGATCGATCAGCAACGGCAAGCGAAGAAGCTGCCGATGGTCGAGGACGTGCGTGACGAGTCCGACCACGAGAATCCAACTCGCCTCGTGATCGTGCCGCGCTCGAATCGCGTCGACCAGGTGCAGCTCATGAAGCACCTGTTCGCCACCACCGATCTCGAGCGCACCTATCGCGTGAACATCAATGTCATCGGGCTCGATGGCCGGCCGAAGGTTGTCGGCCTCAAGGAGCTGCTCGAGGAGTGGCTCAAGTTCCGCCTCGCCACCGTCACGCGGCGCCTGAAGTTCCGGCTCGACAAGGTGGCGCGCCGGCTGCACATCCTCGAAGGGCTGTTGATCGTCTACCTCAATCTGGACGAGGTGATCCGCATCATCCGGCGCGAAGAGGAGCCGAAGCCGGTGCTGATGAAACGCTTCAAGTTGTCCGACGATCAGGCCGAAGCAATCCTCGAAACGAAACTGCGCCACCTCGCCAAGCTCGAGGAGATGAAGATCCGCGAGGAGCAGAAGGAGCTCGAAGCGGAGCGCGAGGAGCTCGACGCCACGCTGAAGAGCAAGGCACGCCTGCGGAAGCTGGTGCGCGAGGAGCTGATCGCGGATGCCGAGGAATACGGCGACGACCGGCGCACGACCATCGTCGAGCGGGAAGCGGCGCAGGCGATCGATGAAACCGAGCTGGTGACGAGCGAGCCCGTGACGGTCGTGTTATCCGCGCGCGGCTGGGTGCGTGCCGCCAAGGGCCACGACCTCGATCCGCGCAGCCTGAGCTACAAGACAGGCGACGAATACCAGGCCGCGGCCCTGGGTCGTTCGACGCAACTGGCCGTGTTCCTGGACAGCACCGGCCGGGCGTACAGCCTGCCTGCGCACACCTTGCCCTCCGCCCGCGGCCAGGGCGAACCGCTTTCCGGTCGTCTCGATCCGCCGGATGGCGCGACCTTCGCCGGCGTGTTGCTCGGCGAGCCCGAGGACCTGTGGCTGGTGGCATCCGACTCCGGCTACGGCTTTACCGTTCGCCTCAAGGAAACGCACTCGCGCAATCGGGCGGGCAAGGGCGTGCTCAGGGTTCCGGAGGGCGCGAAGGTTCTGCCCGCGGCGGCAGTGCCCGCGGATCCGCAGTCGTTGGTCGTGGTGGTCAGCTCGGACGGCAAGATGCTGGCCTTCCCCGCTAGCGATGTGCCGGAACTGCCGCGCGGCAAGGGCAACAAGCTGTTCGGCATCTCCGGCAAGAAATTCGCCGCGCGCGAGGAATTCGTGGCCGCGATGACGGTGATCGCATCGGATCGGAAGCTCGTGGTGGTGAGCGGCGAACGGCGCATGACGCTCGCGTTCGATGAGCTCAAGGCCTATCGAGGTGAACGCGGACAGCGTGGCGCGGTCCTGCCGCGCGGTTGGCGCAAGGTCGATCGCCTGGAAACCGCCGCGCCCTGAAGGGTCAACTCGTCTTCATTACCCGCGGCGATCTGAACGCTTGCGTGCTCCGCGCCTGGACGGCGCGCGGCGCGCGCGGCTCAGCGCGTGCCGATCACCACCTCTTCGGGTGCGTTGACGAAGTAGCCCTGGATGAACTCGATACCGAGCTGCCAGAGCACGGCCATGGTGTTGGCATCCTCGACGCGCTCGGCAATGGTCTCGACTTTCTTCTTCTTGGCGGCTTCCACCAGCCCCTTGACGGTCTGTTGCAGCTGGTTGTTGGTCGCGAGGCCCTGCATCAGCGAGCCGTCGATCTTGATGAAGTCGCTCGCCACGTTGCCGAGCAGGGCATGCGGGTCGCGTCCCGCGCCGAAGTGCTCGAGCGCGAAGCGAAAGTTCAGCGTCCGCAGCGCCTTCACCAGGTCCTTGATCTGGTTGAGGTGCTGGGTGGCGACCTCCTCGGTGACCTGGAAGCAGATGCGCTGCGGCTCGATGCGGATCGCCTTGAGCTGCGTCTGCAGCCAGCTGATGAGTGACTTGTCGACCACCGAGTCGCGCGACAGGCGCACGAAGATGCAGGAGGGCTTGCGCGCCGCGCCGAACGACATGGAGGCGCCGATCACCCAGCGATCGATGTTCTTCATCAGGTCGTTGCGCTCCGCCGCCGCCATGAATTCCGTCGGCAGTACCTCGGTGCCCTGTTCGTCGAGCATGCGCACCAGCACGTCGAACATGCCCTTGTCCTCGCCCTGCAGGCTCGCGATCGGCTGCTGCACCAGGCGAAAGCGATTTTCCATGAGCGCGGCCTTGATCTGCTTCACCCAGATCTTGTCCGCCGCCAACACGCGGGTATCGGACTCCGTCCGATCGACCAGCGTGACCTGGTTGCCGCCCTCGTCGCGTCCGCGCTTGTTGGCCGCGTTGGCATCCGCGAGCGCCACCGAGACGTCCGTGGTGCCGGCGGGGATGACCGCGAGACCGACCGTACAGGTCGCCGAGAAGGACTTCTGCGCAATCTGGAAGACGTGCCGCCCGACTCTCTGCACCACGTGATCGGCCCAGGCTTCGACATCTCGCGGCGTACCCCGCTCCAGCAGCACCACGAACGTGTTGCCACCGAAACGACCCGCAAGATCGTTGGGCGTGAGCTGGTCGCGCAGCAGCTCAGCGAAGGCCACCAGGAAGTCCTCGCTGGCGAGCAGGCCGATTTCGCCCTGAATACTCGCGAACTTGTCGGGCTTCACGTACGCGAGCTCGCGCACCCCACCTTTGACCGGTGCCCTGAGGCGCGCCGTCAGTGCCTCGACGAAGAAGCGCCGGTGCAGGAGCCCCGTCGAGGGATCGCGACGCACCGCGTCCTTGAGCTGTTGTTCGATCTGGGCGCCGCCCGTGTCGCGGCGCGTGGCGATGCAGATGCGCACGCAGGTGTCACCGTCGAACTCGGTGCGGTTGAGCTGGAGTTCGAGCGGCGCCGCCGACCCGTCGCTCAGCAGCGCATTGACGCGCAGCGGATGGCCCGCCCACTTGCCCTGCATGCAGGCGACCAGCGCGCCCTTGACCGCGGAATGGGTGTCGTCATCGAAGAGATCCATCAGCGGCTGCCCGGTGAGGGCATCGGCTTCGGAATACCCGAACAGCTCGGTCCAGGCGGGATTGGCGTCGACGATGATGCCTTCGGCCGCGTGCGCGATCGCATCCGCGGAGCCCGTCATGAAGGCCTGCAGCTGCTGCTTGTACTCGCGCGCCGAGGACAGCGTCGTGTTGAGCGCGCGCTCGAGCCGGAAGGCGCGCAATTCGCGCGTGACCACCGCCTGCAACCGCCCGCGATTGCCCAGCGACACCACGTCCTGCGCACCGATTCGCATGGCCTCAGCCATCACGTCCTCGCTCACGCTGTCGCGCACGATGAGCGCCGGGACCTCGGGGCCGAACTGGTGACGGATCTGCATCACCGCTTCGAGGCTGGTATCGAACTTCTCGGCGAACACCAGCAGCATTTCCGGATTGATCTGCGTGAGCGCGTCGCCCAGGTCGCGGATGTCGGGGATCCAGGTGCAGTGCACGGGATGACCGGCGTTGCGCAGCGTGCTGTTGACGGCCTGCACGTGATCCTGGCTGTGGGTGACGATGATCATCGGCACCGCGCCTTGCTCGCTCAACGGTGTCTCCCTGCTGGCCTCATGTCCTGCAACGGATGCTGCGGTCCGGTTCATGCGAGCCTGACATCGTTAAAAGAAGCGGCGATTGTAGCATTGGCCCCCCGCCCGACCGTGCGGTGCCTCACCATCCGGGGCATGGTTTTGAGCGCTGTTGCGCACTGAGTCGGCAGGTGCAGACAGTGCCGCGAGCGCGTTCGTCGGCTGGCGGGTGGGAATGCTTGCCGCTATTATACGCGCCCTTTCGCGGCAGCCTCGCCCCAGCGGCGGGACTCAAGTGAGCTCAAGACGATGGCGAACTACAGCACCAGCGAATTGCGCTCGGGGGTCAAGATCCTCATGGACGGCGATCCGTACGCGATCGTCGAGAACGAGTTCGTGAAGCCGGGCAAGGGCCAGGCATTCAATCGCGTCAAGGTGCGCAACCTGAAAACCGGCCGCGTCATCGAGCGCACGTTCAAGTCCGGTGAGACGCTCGAGGCCGCGGACGTGGTCGACAGCGATATGCAGTATCTGTACACCGATGGCGACTTCTGGCACTTCATGGTGCCTGACACCTTCGAGCAGTATGTCGCGGCGAAAGCCGCCGTGGGCGAAGGCGCCATCTGGCTCAAGGATGGCGACGTCTGCATCGTCACGCTGTGGAACAACGTGCCGCTCGTGGTGACGCCGCCGGCGCACGTGGAGCTCAAGGTCATCGAGACCGATCCCGGCGTGCGCGGTGACACCGCGACCGGCGGTCAGAAGCCCGCCAAGCTCGAGACCGGCGCGGTGGTGCGCGTCCCGCTCTTCATCAACGAAGGCGAAGTGATCCGCGTCGACACGCGCAGCGGCGCGTACATCTCGCGCGCCAAGCAGTAGCACGCTCAACCGCGATCGAGGCTCGCGACGAAGATCGCGGCGAGCTGCTCGAGGCCGGCGCGATCCTGCGCGTCGAAGCGCCCGATGCTCGGGCTGTCGACGTCCAGGACGCCGATCAGCATGCGGCCGCGGATCAGCGGCACGACAATCTCGGAATTCGAATCGGCGTCGCACGCGATGTGATCGGCGAAGGCATGCACGTCCGGCACGACCAGGGTGGTGCGTCGCGCCGCGGCGGTACCGCACACACCTCGCCCGAGAGCGATGCGCACACAGGCGGGCTTGCCCTGGAACGGGCCCACCACCAGCTCGCCATCCTCCAGAAAATAGAAGCCGACCCAGTTGACATCGGGCAGCGCTCGATAGAGGAGCGCCGCCATGTTGGCCGAATTGGCGATACGGTGCCGTTCGCCGCTCAGCAACCCTTCGAGCTGGCGCGCGAGCTCGTCATAGCCGCGCCGCTTGTCATCGAAATCGATTGTCGAGGCCGCGTGTGCCATGGCTGCGCATCTCACGCGCGATCGGCGGGAAATGCAATCACCTGGTCGATGGACCGCGCGCCGATCGCCCCCATGAGCACGCGATCGAATCCCACCGCGACACCGGCACAATCCGGCAGGCCGGTCGCGAGCGCGGCCAACAGTCGCTCGTCCACGGGCGGCTCGTGCCGGCCACGGGCGCGCCGCTCAACGAGATCGCGCTCGAAGCGCGCGCGCTGCTCGGTGGCGTCGCAAAGCTCGTAGAAGCCGTTGGCGAGCTCGATCCCGTCCAGGTAGAGCTCGAAGCGCTCGGCGACTGTCGGGTCGGACACCTTGATGCGGGCGAGCGCCGCCTGGCTGACCGGATACTCATGGATGAAAGTGAGATGCCCGCGGCCGAGCCGTGGACCGACGACGGTGGACATCAGGAGATCGAGGCAGTCGTCGCGGTCCGCCGGTGGAGGAACGGGCGGCGGGACGTCGTGCTTGCGAAGGCAGGCGTGCAAGTCCGCGAGGCTCGACGTCGACGGATCGATCCCTGCGATCGATCGCAGGGCGGTCTGATAGGTGAGCCGCTCGGGGGATGTCAGTGAGCGATGCGGCGACACGAGGCGCGTAATCAAGGCGTTCACGTCATCCATCAACCGGCTGGCGTCGTAGCCGATCCGGTACCACTCAATGAGAGTGAACTCGGGGTTGTGAAGGCTGCCGCGTTCGCCATCACGGAAGGCGCGCGCGATCTGGTAGATATCGCCCGAGCCCGCGGCGAGCAGCCGCTTCATGGCGTACTCGGGCGAGGTCTGCAGGTAATAGTCGCCGCTGCCGGACACCCGAGTCGCCAATGACTCGAGATGCACGTCGGTGACCGTGGCGCACGCGAGGATTGGCGTCTCGACTTCCATCACGCCCTGCTCGGCGAAGTAGGCGCGCGCTTCACGCAACATGCGCGCGCGCACGCGCAGCACCTCGAGGTCGACCGAAGGACGCCAGTCAACCGCGCTCATCGTCGTTCCGTGCACGTGCCGATCCGCTCGCCCAGCCGCACCGTCGCGCCGGCACGCAAGGTGTCGGCCCAATCGACGCGGCCGCGCTCGAGCAGCACGATCACGGTCGAGCCCATGTTGAATCGCCCCAGCTCGGCGCCGCGTGCGAGACGCAGCGGCGTCGCAGGCGGCGGCAACAGCGCCGGGCGGCGCTGTCGGGACGCAGTGACTTCGCCGGCCCAGACCGTCGACATGCTACCGACGAACAGGGCGCCCACGAGGATCAGCGTGAGACGGCCGTGCGGTGTGTCGAACGTGCAGATGACGCGCTCGTTGCGGGCAAAGAGCTCGGGCACTTGTGCGGCCGTCGTCGCGTTCACGCTATAGAGCTTGCCCGGCACATGGGTCGTGGCCGTTAACGAGCCGTCGAGCGGCATATGCACGCGGTGATAGTTGTAGGGGGCGAGATAGAGGGTCGCAAACTCGCCGTGGCGATAGCTCTCCACCAGCGCTGCGTCACCAGCCAGGAGCGCCTCGAGCGAGAAAAGATGGCCCTTGGCCTGGAAAAGCGCGCGATCGTCGATGTGACCCGCCTGACTGACCGTGCCGTCCACCGGGCTCACGAGCGCACGAGGGTCGGTGTCCACGGGCCGCGCGTCACTGCGCAGCGCGCGCGTGAAGAATGCGTTGAAGCTCGGGTACGCAACGGGATCCGGTTGCGCGGCCTCGCTCATGTCGACCTGGAAGCTGCGTAGGAAGCGCCGGATCAGAAAGTCCTTCCACGGTGGCCATTCGGAGCGCGTGGCGCGGTACACGATGCGCGACAGCAGGTGCTGCGGCAGCAAGTGCTGCAAGGCGACGAATGCCCGTTGGCGGAAGGTCGCCCCCTCGGCGGCTCGGCTCATCTAGGGCAACTAGCCGCGGCCCAGCATCCGCCGGTAATCGGCTGCGAGCTGCGCCGCCGTGTGCGGCGGGGAGAAGACGGCGGCCTCGCGACCCGCGCGATCGAACAACAGAACGACCCCCGAGTGATCCACCATGTAGTTGCCGCCACCGGTCGGGACCTTGCGATGCGTAATTCCGAACCCTGCGGCAAACTCGTCGATGGCCTGGGCACGTCCGGTGACGCCTACGATCGGCGCATCGAACCCGAGGACGTACTCCGCCATCCGCTCCGGCGTGTCGCGCTCGGGATCCACGGATACGAGTACGATCTGCGGCAACTCCGGCGCCGGGAGATCGTGCAATCGCTTGCGAACATCGGCCAGCGTCGTCAGGGTCATCGGGCAGATTCCGGGACAATGCGTAAAGCCGAAAAACATCAGTGTCCAACGTCCGCGCAGTGCCTCGCGCTCGAAACGCGCCCCCGTGTGCGACACCAGCGAAAACTGCGGCGCCTCGCGCGGTGGGCTGAGCCGGGTACCGGTGGCGAGCTCGACGGGGGAGGGCTGCAGCTGCTGCTTCGCCAGCAACGCGCCCGCGCCGGCAGCGAGCAGCAGGACGACGGCGAACAGTATCAAGCGAGGGGCGACGGTCATGACCCAAATTATCCCACAGCTGTGAACCCCGAGTGGCGCTGCGGGTTTCCGCGCCGCGAAGGACACACATGACGCGCCGAGCCCCACAGCCGGCCGTCACACGGACCGGAGCGGTGACACTGCGAGAGCTTGCCCGGGCGAGCGCGCGGCGGTTGGAGCTCGCGCGTCTCGCTTATGGCCATGGCACGGATAACGCGCTCGACGAGGCGGCGGCCCTGCTTTTTCATGCCCTCGAGCTCGATCACGAGGACGCACCCGAGATCTACGCTCGCATCGTCACGCCTGCGGAGCGACGCCGCATCGATCGGCTGATCGAACGGCGCATCCGCGAGCGGCGGCCGGCCGCCTATCTCATGGGCCGGATGTGGTTTGCTGGACTCGAGTTCCAGGTCGATGAGCGCGTGCTGGTGCCGCGTTCGCCGATCGCGGAGCTGATCGTCGGCGGCTTTCGGCCGTGGATCGAGCCGCGGCGCGTGCGGCGCGTGCTCGACATCGGCACTGGCTCGGGCTGCATCGCCGTCGCCTGTGCGTACGCGTTTCCGCGGGCACGCATCGACGCTACCGACATCTCCACCGCCGCCCTGGCGGTGGCCCGCGCCAACGTGCGTCGACATCGCCTGGCGGGCAGAGTCAGCGCGATTCGCGCCGACTTGTTCGGCCCATTGGGGCGGCGCCGGTACGATATCATCGTGAGCAACCCGCCCTACGTCGGCACGCGGGAATTCCGTGCACTGCCGGCCGAGTACCGGCATGAGCCCAGGATCGCATTGCAGAGCGGGAGCGACGGGCTCGAGGCGGTCGCGCGGATCCTCAGCCAGGCGGGCCGGTTCCTGAAGCCGGGAGGCATTCTGGTGGTCGAAGTGGGCAATACACAGGCAGCGCTCGAGAAGGCCTACCCGAACGTGCCGTTCCTGTGGCTCGATTTCGAGCGCGGCGGTGGCGGGGTATTCCTGCTCACGCAAGAACAACTGGCAGCGCACCGGGCCGCGCTGAGCGAGCGCCGCGACCCTCCCAAACGGGGAAGGCGTCGCACGCGCCGACGCCAGAAGTGATGAGCCGCATCCATGGCCGGTAACACTTTCGGGCAACTCTTCACGGTCACGAGTTTCGGCGAGAGCCATGGACCGGCCCTCGGCTGCGTGGTCGATGGGTGCCCGCCGGGGCTCGACTTGAGCGAGGCGGACATTCAGCCCGATGTCGATCGGCGCCGCTCGGGCACTTCGCAGTTCACCAGTCAGCGGCGCGAGTCGGACCAGGTGCGCATCCTCTCCGGAGTATTCGAGGGCGCGACGACCGGCGCACCGATCGGTCTGCTGATCGAGAACACGGACCAGCGCTCGCGCGACTACGAGAAGATCAAGGATCGCTTCCGGCCGGGGCACGCTGACTACACCTACCAGCAGAAGTACGGCCGCCGCGACTACCGCGGCGGCGGCCGTTCCTCGGCGCGCGAGACGGTCATGCGGGTCGCCGCGGGCGCCATCGCACGCAAGTACCTGCGCGAGCGGCTCGGCGTGCGCGTCTTCGGCTGGCTTGAGCAGATCGGCTCGCTCAAGCTCGAGCCGAAGGATCTCGAGGCCGTCAACCAGAACCCCTTCTTCAGTCCGGACCCCGACCGGATACCGGAGCTCGAGGCCCTGATCTGGAAGCTGCGCGAGGATGGCGATTCGGTCGGTGCGCGCATTCGCGTGATCGCGACCGGCGTGCCACCCGGGCTCGGCGAGCCGGTGTTCGCTCGGCTCGATGCAGATATCGCCGCCGCGATGATGGGGATCAACGCGGTGAAGGCGGTCGAGATCGGAGCGGGTTTTGCCGCCGTTGAGCAGAAGGGAAGCGAGCACCGCGATGAGCTCACGCCGACGGGATTCCGCTCGAACCATGCCGGCGGTGTGCTGGGCGGAATCTCCTCCGGCCAGGACATCGTGGTGAGCATGGCCTTCAAGCCCACCTCGAGCATCCGTATCCCCGCAGCGACCATCGATCTCGAGGGTCAGGCGGTGGAAATCTCCACCACCGGCCGCCACGATCCGTGCGTGGGGTTGCGCGCCACGCCAATCGCCGAGGCGATGCTGGCCCTGGTGCTCATGGACCACTACCTGAGGCATCGGGCGCAGAACGCCGACGTCGCATCGCGGACCCCGGATATCACGCGCCGCTGACGGATCTTGGGAGCGCCGCTCCTGTTGTCGCCGATTTATCGGCAGTGTGCTATTGCGGTAGTGTGATGAGGGGCAGTACGGAGAGAAATGGAGTGAGCAAAGAGTGGCGTGTCGCCGTGGTCGGGGCGACCGGACTGGTCGGTGAGACCATGATCCAGGTACTCGAAGAGCGAGGGTTTCCGGTCAAGCAGCTCTACCCGCTCGCGAGTCAGCGCTCGCTGGGGAGGAGTGTCGGCTTCAAGGGACACCAGTACCCGGTCGAGGAGCTGTCGGGCTTCGACTTCAAGCGCGCCGACATCGGGCTCTTTTCCGCTGGCAGCGAGATCTCGGCCGAGTTCGCGCCGAAGGCGGGCGCCGCGGGTTGCATCGTGATCGACAACACGGCGCAGTTTCGCTACGAGGCGGATATCCCCCTGGTCGTTCCCGAGGTCAACGCACACGCGATCGCGCAATACCGCAATCGCAACATCATCGCCAACCCGAACTGTTCGACGATCCAGATGGTGGTCGCGCTCAAGCCCATCTACGACGCGGTGGGTATCGAGCGCATCAACGTCGCGACCTACCAATCCGTCTCCGGCGCGGGCAAGGAAGCCGTTGAGGAGCTCGCTGGCCAGACGGCGGCGCTGCTGAACGGCAAGCCGGTGACACCACGCGTGCTGCCGAAGCAGATTGCGTTCAACTGCCTCCCACAGATCGATCGCTTCCAGGACAACGGCTACACCAGGGAGGAAATGAAGATGTTCTGGGAGACCCGCAAGATCATGGAGGACGACTCCATCCGCGTGAACGCCACCACGGTGCGCGTGCCGGTGTTCTTCGGACACTCGGAAGCGGTTCACATCGAGACCCGTCGCAAGATCTCGGCGGGCGAGGCGCGCGAGCTCCTGAGCCGGGCCCCGGGCGTCGAGGTGATCGACGACATGAGACCGGGCGGCTATCCGACCGCCGTGGAGGCGGCAAACCGTGACGCGGTCTACGTCGGTCGGATCCGCGAAGATATCTCCCACGATCGCGGGCTCAACCTGTGGATCGTGTCGGACAATGTGCGCAAGGGGGCGGCCACCAATAGTGTGCAGATAGCCGAGATTTTGGTCAGGGACTACGTATAAGCTATAGTGCCCTGAAAGATCAGGGGGCATGTGAGCAAAATCACACAAGCTACTGTACCAAGTGGACTTACAGATCCACATGCCGCCCTCCATGGAGCAGTGATGACACGTCGATTGCAGCGCTTTCTCGCTCTGGTTCTGTTCGTTAGTCCCTCGACATTGTTCGCCCTGGGGTTGGGTGATATTCAGCTGCACTCCGCCCTCAATGAGCCGCTCGATGCCGACATCGAGCTGGTCTCCGCCGCGCCGGATGAGCTGAGCTCGCTGCGCGCGGCCCTCGCCAATCGCGAGACCTTTGCGCGCTATGGACTCGAACGCCCCGCGTCGCTGCAGAACCTCGAGTTCCGGGTGACTCGCAGCGGTGACGGCCGCAACGTTCTCAAAGTGCGCTCGCGCGAACCGATCACGGAACCCTTCGTGAGCTTCCTCGTGGAAGTGAATTGGTCACGCGGGCGGCTGCTGCGTGAGTACACGCTCCTGATGGATCCGCCGATCTACATGCCTGGCGCAGAACAAGCCGCGAGCGCACCCGTGTCGGCGCCGCAGGCTGGCGCCAGCGAGGCGGAGCGCAGCGGACAGGTGCAGCGCCCGGTCGAACCGACACCACGCGCGCCGGAGCCCGCGGCTGTCAGCCGACCGAGTTCGCCCGCGCCCGCAACCATAGACGGCTCGAGCTACACGGTTCGCAGCAACGACACGCTCTGGCAGATCGCGAGCAGCCTGAAACCGGGCGCGGCGAGCGGCATCAATCGCATGATGATGGCGCTGTACCGAGCAAATCCCGATGCCTTCGCGGGCAACATCAACCAGCTGCGCGCCGGCGCGATCCTGCGCCTACCCGCCGACACCGAGTTCGATGCCATCGACAGTGGCGAAGCGAACTCTGAAGTGCGCCGCCAGTACGCGGAATGGCGTGCCAGCCGCGGCATCCCGGCCGAGGCCGGTGCGCCAACCGAAGCGCGCCTGCGACTCGTAACGCCGACAGAAGGCGGCGAGGGCACCGCGGCCGCGACACCCGGAGCGACGGCCGAAGCGCAACAGTTGCGCGATCGCGTGAGCCAGCTCCAGACGCAGCTCGATGACTCGCGGCGCATGATCGAAGTCAGGGACAAGGAGCTGGCCGATCTGCAGCGGCAGCTGGGCCAGCCGCCAGCCGAGCCCACCACGACCACGCCGCCACCCACGGCAGAACCGGCTCCAGCGGAACCTCAAGCCACTACACCGGAAGGGGCGGCACCCGAAGCGACGCAAGCGCCCGCTGAGGAGCCGACTCCGACACCGGCTGAAGAGCCAGAGCCGACACCGCCGCCGGCTGCGGAGCCGACAGCGGAGCCCGAGGCGGAGGCGCAGCCGTCATGGATCGACTGGTTACTCGCCAATTGGTACTACGCTGGCGCCGCCCTGCTGGTGCTCGGCCTGATCCTGTTCGCGCTGACGCGACGTCGTCAGGAGCCCGATTTCGGTAACTTCGGCAAGCTCGCCGATGCGGCGCGCTCCGGCGGTGGCGGAGGCAGCGCTGTCGCCCGCGAGCCGCGGATCGAGCGCGAGCCGGTCACGACGCCGCTGCGTGCCAAGGCTGTCGACGAGGCGTTCCTGGTCGAGGAGAGCGGCGAGCACGTTCAACCCAAGTTCAAGACACCCGCCGCCGAGCCCGCGCGGGCGGAGAGGGCGCCCGCGGCACCGTCCCGCGGCAAGAGCGCTGACGACACGCTGAGCTCTGAAACCGCGATCAACCTCGACCAGGGCGACCCGCTGGCCGAGGCCGATTTCCACATGGCCTATGGCCTGTACGACCAGGCCGCGGACCTGGTGCGCATTGCCATCGAGCGCGAGCCGCAGCGGCGCGACCTGAAGCTCAAGCTCCTCGAGATCTATTTCGTATGGGGCAACAAGGAGGCCTTCCTCCAGGCCGCCCGCGAGCTTGCGGAGACCCGCGGTCAGGCGGCGCCTGGGGAGTGGGACAAGATCGCCATCATGGGACGGCAGATCAGCCCCGAGGACCCGATGTTCGCGCACGGCGCCGCGCCACACGGCGGTGCGACGGCCGACGTCGATCTGAATCTCGAAGGCGGTGAGAACCGCGTCGACCTCGACCTGCTCGGTGCGCCCGAGGGTGAGCACGCCGGCGCGATCGATCTCGATCTGGGCCACGAGGACACGGCCACCACCGGTGAATCGCCGGTCTTGCGGGAAGGCGAAGTCGGGCTGGATTTCGTGCTCGACAAGCCGGGGCGCGG
>DATFEQ010000048.1:0-23235 GCA_035250905.1 Steroidobacteraceae bacterium | reverse complement strand
CGCGGGGTCGTGCATCAGCACGTTGGTGTCGAGAACGAAAATGCGGCGCTCGTGCCGCGTGCTCGCGGTTTTCAAATCGGCATCCTGCTGGGCTATGCCAGCGACTTTGCGGCCTGCAGAACCGCGGCCGCGTGCCCGTCGACCTTCACCTTGCGCCATTCCTGTCGGAGCTTGCCCGCCTCGTCGATCAGAAAAGTGCTGCGCTCGACCCCCATGAACTTGCGCCCGTACAGGCTCTTCGGCTTGATGACGTCGAACAGCTTGCAGACGCGCCGGTCTTCGTCGCTCAGGAGCTCGAACGGGAAGCGCATCTTCTCTCTGAACTTCTCGTGCGAGGCGACGCTGTCCGGCGAGACGCCGACGATCACGGTGTTGGCGGAGGAGAAGGCGCGGTGCATGTCGCGGAAGCTCTCGCCCTCGCGCGTGCAGCCCGGCGTGTGGTCGCGCGGGTAGAAGTACACCACGACGTTGCTGCCACGCTGCGCCTTGAGCGACCACGGCTTGCCGCCGGTGGCCGGGAGCGAGAAATCCGGGGCGTTCCTGCCGGTTTGCGGGGCGTTCATGCTCGGGTCTACAACTTCACCGGTTCGAGGATGGCATCGAGGTTCAGGTTGTCGCACAGCTCCAGGAATTCCTCGCGCAGGCCCGACAGGTGGATGCGGCTCGGCACGTTGACGACCATCTGCACCGCGAACATCGGCGCGCCGGTGTGTGCGGCGGCGTAACTGCGTGTGTTGAGCTCCGCGATGTCGATGCCACGCGAGGAAAAAAAGCCCGAGAGCTTGGAAACGATGCCGGTCTGGTCGAGACACACGACGTCGACCGAGTAGGGCAGCAGGTCGCTGCGGCTGGTGCGTTGCTCGGTGCGGCGCAGCTGCAGGCTGAGGTTGCCCGTGTCAGCGAGCTTCTTGAGCTCGGTCTCGAGACGGGCGAGGGCGTGCCAGTTGCCGCTCACCAGCAGCAGCATGGCGAACTCGGATCCAAGCGCGGTCATGCGACTTTCGCTGATGCTGCCGCCGCAATCCGCCACGATGCGGGTGAGGTCATGGACCATCCCGGTACGGTCGCCGCCGATGGCCGAAATCGCCAGGTGCTGCGTCATCTGCGCCACCCACGACACCGAGTGGCGGGGGCTACGATTTCGGGACTAATGCGCGTCACTCAGTTCCGTGGGACCGGGGTGGCAGGCAGCCTTTTTCGAGCTGGCGCGAGCGAGTGTACGGGATTGCGTTCAGGCTGAAAACTCAGTTGCCTTGGGAACTTGCCTGCCGGGCGCCGCGGCACGTACCATCGCGCACTTTCTCCAGCGCAAGGTCTCAGAGCGCGCACCGATGTTCGGGGGCAGCATGGTCGCGGTCGTCACACCGATGACGGCCGACGGCACGATCGATTTTCCCGCCTGGGAGCGACTTCTGCGCTTTCACGCCGACGAGGGAACCGACGCGCTGGTGGTGGGCGGCACGACCGGCGAGTCGCCGACGCTGAACGCCGCGGAGCTCGGTGAGCTGGTGAGCCGGGCATTGCGCCAGCTACGCGGGCGCATGCCGATCGTGGTGGGCGCCGGCACCAACTCCACCGCGCGCACCGTGGAGCGAGCACGCGAGCTCTCCTCCGCCGGTGTCGACGGCCTGCTGGTGGTGACACCGTATTACAACAAGCCGACACAGGAGGGGCTCTACCAGCACTTCCGTGCGGTCGCCGAAGCCGCGAGCGTGCCCGTCATCGCGTACAACGTTCCGTCGCGCACGGGCGTGGATCTCCTGCCCGAGACCGTGATGCGCCTGGCGCGCGTGCCGCGCATCGGCGGAATCAAGGAGGCGACCGGCAACGTCGAGCGTGCCCGCCAGATCGTCGCCGAGTGTCCCGCGACGTTCGAGGTCCTGAGTGGCGATGACGCTACGGCGCACGCGCTCATGGGCGCGGGCGCTCGAGGGGTCATCTCGGTGACGGCGAACGTGGCGCCGCGGCTCATGCACGAGCTCTGCGCCGCGGCGGCGCGCGAGGACTTGGCGCGGGTCGCCGACCTCGATGGCCGCCTGCGCGAACTGCATCAGGTACTATTTGTCGAATCGAATCCCATTCCGGCCAAGTGGGCCGTGGCGGAAATGGGGCTGATCGGGCCGGGTATCCGCTTGCCGTTGACGCCGTTGGCGCCGCGCTTTCACGAGCAGGTGCGCGGCGCGCTGCAACGCGCGGGGGTTCTGCATTGAAGACAGGTTTGCGAGGCATGAGCGTTGTGATGGTCGTCCTGGCCGCTTCCGTGACCGGCTGCCGGTCGTTCTCTTGCGGTGCGCCGCCGGTCGGCAATGACGACAGCATTCCGCCGCTCGAGATTCCGGCAGGCCTCGAACCGCCGGACACTCGCAACGCGCTCAAGATCCCGGAGCTCAGCGAGCCCGAGCGCCCGCGCACGGAAGCCGACGGCTGTCTCGAGGAGCCGCCGTCGTATTTCCCGGATCGCAGGGTCGGCGAGACGCCGCCCAAGTAGCCCATCAGCCAAGCCGCCCGCGTTCATGCGCCGTCTCGTTGCGGCACCCCAGGGCCTCGGGTAACCTGCGCGCCTTCTCGCGTCCAGGGTTGCTTGACCCGGCTTATGCGAGAGTGCGTGGAGAGGTGGCCGAGTGGTCTAAGGCGCTGGACTGGAATTCCAGTAGGCCCGCAAGGGTCTCCAGGGTTCGAATCCCTGCCTCTCCGCCAGCTTCCTTGGCAGTCCGCATCGGCGTCTTCGCGACGATCCGCCGTGAACCCCGTCAGGCCCGGAAGGGAGCAGCGGTAGCGGCACTGATCGGGTGCCGGAGAAGTGCTGGTGCGGGCTGCCGCCATCCGATTACAGTGCACTCATGAGCTACGTTGTTCTCGCCCGTAAGTGGCGCCCGCGCGAATTTTCGGAGCTGGTCGGCCAGGAGCACGTCGTGCGCGCGCTCAGCAACGCGCTCGACAGCGATCGCGTGCATCACGCGTTCCTGTTCACCGGCACGCGCGGCGTCGGCAAGACCACGCTGGCGCGCATCCTGGCGAAGTCGCTCAATTGCGAGACCGGCGTGAGCTCGCGTCCCTGCGGCCGATGCTCGGCATGCCGCGAAATCGACGAAGGCCGGTTCGTGGACCTGCTCGAGGTCGACGCCGCGTCGCGCACCAAGGTCGACGAGACGCGCGAGCTGCTCGATAACGTGCAATACGCGCCGGCGCGGGGCCGTTACAAGGTCTACCTGATCGACGAAGTTCACATGCTGTCGGCGCACTCCTTCAACGCGCTGCTGAAGACGCTCGAGGAGCCGCCGCCGCACGTCAAGTTCCTGCTCGCCACGACCGACCCGCAGAAACTGCCGGTGACGGTTCTGTCGCGCTGCCTGCAATTCAATCTCAAGCGCCTGCCGACGGCCTCGATCACGGCGCGGCTCGCGCACATCGCCCAGCAGGAGCAGCTGCCCTTCGAGCCCGCGGCGCTCGAGTTGCTCGCGCGTGCCGCGGACGGGAGCCTGCGCGACGGTCTGAGCCTGCTCGATCAGCTGATCGCATTCGGCGCAGGTCAACTGCACGAAGCGGACGCGCGCACGATGCTCGGCACTATCGACCGCACGCGCACCACGCAACTGCTCGAAGCAGTGGCCGTTGGCGACGCCGCTGCCGTCATGCGTGAGGTCGGCGCGCTCGATGAGCTCGCGCCGGACTACGCGGCGGTGCTCGAGGAGCTGGCCTCACTGATACAGAAAGTTGCGCTTCGCCAGGCGGTACCGGGGTACGCCGCGGGCGAAGCGTTTACGGAACAGTCCCTCGATACGTTGGCGGCGCGCATTTCGGCGGAGGACCTGCAGCTCTACTACCAGCTCGCGATCCTCGGGCGGCGCGACCTCGAGCTGGCGCCTGACGCACGCGGTGGCTTCGAAATGATCCTGCTGCGCATGCTGGCCTTTCGCCCCGCGGAAGGGATGGCGACGCCGGCCGGCGGCACCCGCGCGTCCGCGGCAAAGGTCAGTGCGGTGGCGGCACGCGGTGGGCGCGAGCAGAGCGAGCCGCGCATCGACGACTGGCAGGCGTTCGTCGCCTCGCTCGATGTGCAGGGCGCGGCGCGGCAACTCGCTTGCAACTGTTCGTTCGCCGGGCGTGACGGCAACCGGATCCGACTGCTGCTCGACCGGCGCGGCGCGCACTATCGCACGCCGCAGACGGAAGAGACGCTCACGCAGGCGCTCGGGCGCCGGCTCGGCGCGAGCACGAAGCTCGACATCGAGCTGGCCGACACCGCGGTGGAGACGCCCGCGCGCCAGTCCGCGCGCGCCGCCGAGGAACGCGTGGAGGCCGCGCGAGTCGAACTCGAGAACGATGCGACAGTGCGCGCGCTGAAAGAGAGATTCGGCGCGACCCTGCTACCCGACTCGATCAAGCCACTGAGTTGATGTCACGGAGGAAGCGATGAAACCCGGCCTCGGCAATCTCATGAGACAGGCCCAGCAGATCCAGGAGAGCATGCAGAAGGCGCAGGCCGAGCTCGGTGCGCTCGAGGTCGTGGGTGAAGCGGGCGGCGGCATGGTGCGCGTCAGCATGAACGGCCGCCACGAGGTTCGCGCCGTGCAGATCGACCCGGCCGCCGTGGGCGACGATCGCGACATGCTCGAGGACCTGGTCGCGGCCGCGATCAACGATGCCGTGCGCAAGGTCGAGGTGCGCGTGCAGGAGAAGTTCTCCGGTCTCATGGGCGGCATGAACCTGCCGCCGGGATTCAAGCTGCCCCTGTGAAGCGCCGCACCCGGGCCGCGCGCTCGCGGCCATGAAGTACTCTCCCGCGCTCGCTCGTCTCATCGAGGCGCTGAGGTGCCTGCCCGGCGTGGGACCGAAAAGCGCGCAACGCATGGCCTTTCACCTGCTCGAACGCGACCGCGACGGCGGGCGCGAGCTCGCCGCCGCGCTGAGCGAGGCCACGGCGGGGATTGGTCACTGTGGCACCTGCCGCATGCTGACGGAGGGAGAGTTGTGCCCGCTGTGCGCGAGCGGGCACCGCGACGCATCGCTCCTGTGCGTGGTCGAATCGCCGGCCGACGTCGTGGCGGTCGAGCAGTCCGGGAGCTTTCGCGGCCAGTATTTCGTGCTGATGGGGCACTTGTCGCCGCTCGACGGCATCGGCCCCGAGCAACTGGGCCTCGCCGAGCTCGAGGCGCGTCTCGCGAACGGCGTGGTGCGCGAAGTGATCGTGGCGACCAACCCGACCGTCGAAGGCGACGCCACCGCGCACGTGATCGGCGAGATGGCGGCGCGCCGCCGTGTGCGCGCCACGCGCATCGCTCACGGTGTGCCGGTGGGCGGTGAGCTCGAATACGTCGACGGCGGCACGCTCGCCCACGCGCTCACGGGCCGGCAGGTGATGACGTAGTCGCTCGGCCGCCGGATCCGGGAGGTCTTTTCGAGAACGCCGTAAATACCGAGCACTGCGCTGTCCTGCTTGGTGCTCGGACCGGGGTGACCATCCATGGCCACCCGTTCGTCACATGCGACGAACCCCTGTAGGCTACGGCGAAAACATCCTGTTTTCGACGGTCGGGAAAAGACCTCCCAGACCCGACGTCCACGCTCCTGTCAGCGGCGGCGCGTCGCGCCACTTTCGGCGAATCGCGCTTGCAGGCGCGCCAGCCGGCGGTAGCTTTCGTAGCGACGCGCCGAAATCGCTCCCGCGGCAAGCGCCGCCTGCACGCCACAATCCGGCTCGCGCAGGTGCTTGCAGTCCCCGAAACGACAGGTTGCAGCGGGCTCACGAAACTCGCGAAACAACAGCGCCGGCTGTGCCAGCCGCTCGAGCGCTGGCGCGAAATCACGCACGCCCGGCGAGTCGACGATGTCCCCGCCCTCGGGCAGGCGATGCAGTGTCGCCACGCTGGTGACGTGGCGGCCCTCGACGGTCGCGCGCGACAGCTCGGCCGTCCTGGCGTTGAGCCCAGGCAGCAGCCGATTCGCGAGCGAGGACTTGCCGACGCCCGACTGCCCGACGAGCACGCTCAACTCGCCGTGCAGCGCCTGGCGCAGGTCGGGGATTCCGGCGCCGGTCGGCGCGCAACACCGGAGCGCCACGTAACCGATCGCCGCATATCCGTCGAGCTCACCCATCGCCTCGCGCGTTTCAGCGAGATCGGTCTTGTTGAGCACGACGATAGCCCGGATGCCATTCGACTCGGCCGCGGCCAGGTAGCGATCGATGACGAAGAAATCGGGCCGGGGAAGCCCGGCGCTCACCACGACCAGCTGCGTGAGGTTGGCCACCATCGCCTCGGAGCGGCCGCGCGAATCCGTGCGTGCGAGCTCGGTGCGGCGCGGCAGGCGCTCGACCACCACACCGGGCCCGTCCCGCTCGGCCGGTAGCCAACGCACTTCGTCGCCGCAGACGGCGTCGAGGCGCCGGCCGAAGAGCGTGCACGAATGGCGACTGCCGGGCGTTGATTCCACGAGCACGTGCCGCCCATAGCTGGCGATGACGCGCCCGGCGGTGGGTTCCGGCGAGCCTGTCGCGCGTGGAGCGGAAACGGCCATCCGCTCAAGTGGCCGTCAGGCGCGCGATCCGCAGCGTCGCCGGCGGGTGCGAATCGAAGAACGCCGAATAGAGCGCGTCCGGCGTGAGCGTCGTGGCGTTTTCGCGGTAGAGCTTCACCAGCGCGGAAGCGAGCTCGCGTGCGTCGCTGTGGCGGCGCGCGAACTCATCGGCCTCGTACTCGTGGCGGCGCGACCAGGCGGCCGCGAGCGGCGCCAGCCAGAACGTCACGATAGGGAGAGTGAGCGCGAACAGGATGAGCGCCACGTGCGCGGAGGGGAGCGGGGCACCGAACGCCGCGTAGAAGGGCGGCCATTGCGCGAGCCACGCCAGCACGAACAACGCGGCGAGGCCAGCCCCGAGGTTGAGCACCAGGCGCTTGCGCACGTGCCGGAGGCGGAAATGCCCCAGCTCGTGAGCGAGCACCGCTTCCACTTCGGCACCGCTCAGCCGCTCGAGCAACGTGTCGAACAACACGATGCGCTTCTGCGCGCCCAGGCCCGTGAAGTAGGCGTTGCCATGCGCGGAGCGGCGCGAGCCGTCCATGACGAACACGCCGCGACTCGCGAAGCCGCAACGGCTGACGAGCGATTCGAGGCGTCGCGCCAGCTCGACGTCGCTCACCGGTCGAAAACGATTGAAGAGCGGCGCGATGAGCACCGGATATGCCCAGGCGAGCAGGAGGCTGAAGGCGGCCCACACCAGCCACGCGTAGAGCCACCAGTGCCGCCCACCCGAGATCATCAGCCAGAGGATCGCGGCGAGCAGTGGCACGCCCAGCGCGAGGCCGAGCACCAGCCCCTTCAGCAGGTCCGCCACGTAGAGTTTCCAGGTCATCCGGTTGAAGCCGAAGCGCGCCTCGATGCCGAACAGGCGATAGAGCGAGAGCGGCCAGCCGATCACCGCGATGCAGAGATAGAGCGACAGGATCACCGCGACGCCGAGCCACACACCGCCGAGCGACCACTGGCGCCACCACTGATCGAGTGCCGCCAGGCCGCCACCCCACGTGATCGCGGCGAGCACCAACGCGTCCAGCACCGCTTCCACCGCGCTCAGGCGCGCGTGCGCGATGGTGTAATCGCCGGCCTTCTGGTGGGCCGCGAGCGGAATGGCGCCGGCAAACGCCGGCGGCACGCGCTCCCGCTCGGCGCGTACCCGCGCGATCTGGCGCGCGAGCAGCCACAGGCGGCACGCGACCGCGAGCAGCAGCAGGAGCAGGAAGACGGCGGTTAGAGGTTGCATCATGGCGCCGGTGCGGCGTGCGGAGCTTAGCCTCTGCTAATATGCCCCGCAATCCGCGGCGCTCGTCATGCTCAAGGACCCCGACAACCTGATCTGGATCGATCTCGAGATGACGGGCCTGAGACCCGACGTCGACCACATCATCGAGATTGCGACGCTGGTGACCGACAAGCACCTGCGCGTGCTGGCCGAGGGGCCGTCGCTGGCGATCCACCAACCGGACGGCGTGCTCGAGCTGATGGACGACTGGAACCGTCGCCAGCATGGCGCCTCGGGGCTCATCGCCCGCGTGCGCGCGAGCACCATCTCGGTCGCCGACGCCGAGCGGCGCACGCTGCTGTTCCTCGGGCAATTCATCGAACCCGGCGCCTCGCCGATGTGCGGCAACAGTATCTGCCAGGACCGGCGCTTCCTCGTCCGTCACATGGCCGAGCTCGAGCGCTTCTTCCACTACCGCAATCTCGACGTGAGCACGATCAAGGAACTGGCGCGCCGCTGGGCGCCGCAGGTCGCGGCCGGATTCACCAAGCCCTCGTCGCACATTGCCCTCGAGGACATTCGCGATTCGGTCCGCGAGCTGCAGTACTACCGCGAGCGGCTGTTCGCGCCCGCGCTCGCGGCTCCGGCAGATTCACCATGAGCGGCATGCTCAGCGAGGCCGCGCGGCACGACGTGCCGGAACCGGATTTCGATGCGGTTCGCGAGGCCGCGGCGCGCATCGCGCCATACGTGCGGCGCACGCCGGTATTGCATGACGAACTCCTGGACGAAGAGCTCGGCGCCGAGGTCTTTTTCAAGTGCGAGAACCTGCAGCGCGGCGGCGCATTCAAGTTCCGCGGCGCGACGAACGCGGTGCAATCTCTCGCCGCTACGGTGACCGGCGTCGCGACCCATTCCTCCGGAAATCACGGCACGGCGCTGGCAATCGCCGCGCAGCGCTGCGGTATCCCGGCGGCGATTGTCATGCCGAGAAACACCGCGGCGGTGAAGATCGCGGCGGTACGACGCGCCGGAGCCGAGGTCATCCTGTGCGAGCCCGGACTGATCGGGCGGGAGAGCGCGCTGGCGCAGTTGCTGCGTGAGCGTCGCCTGGAGGTCATCCATCCCTACGACGACGAGCGCGTGATCGCGGGGCAGGGCACCGCGGCACTCGAGTTTCTCGACCAGCAATCCGGGCTCGAACTGCTCATGACGCCCGTGAGTGGCGGCGGCCTCATCAGCGGCACGGCGATAGCGGCGAAAGGGGTCAACGCCGCGATTCGTGTGATCGGCGTGGAGCCCGAGCTCGCCGACGACGCCTGTCGTTCCTTCCGTAGCGGCGAGCGCGTCGTGCTCGATGCTCCGCAGACGATCGCGGACGGATTGCGCGCCTCGCTCGGTGTGCGCAACTTCGCGATCATCCGGCGACTGGTCGATGACATGGCGAGCGTGTCTGAGGACGCCATCATGGCGGCCGCGCGGCTGGTGCTCGAACGCCTCAAGATTCTCATAGAGCCCTCGGCGGCCGTCCCGGTGGCGGCATTGCTCGAAAGGAAAGTTGAGCCGCGCGGCGCACGCGTCGGCATCATCCTTTCCGGAGGCAACCTCGACCTGGATGGCGCTCGCTGGCTCACGGGTGTGCCATGAAGCGCGCGCAATGGTATTTCGACTTCATCTCGCCCTACGCGTACCTGCAGCTGCCGCGGCTCTCCGAATTCGCCGGGCTCTGTGAGCTCGAGCTGCGACCCGTGCTGTTCGCCGCCCTGCTCAATCACTGGGGCCAGCTGGGACCGGCCGAGATCACGTCGAAGCGCGCCTTCACCTACAGCCAGGTGCGTTGGCGCGCGCGGCGCGAGGGCATCGCGCTGACGCTTCCGGAAGCGCATCCTTTCAACCCGCTCAAGCTCCTGCGTTTGAGCGTTCACCTCGACGCGGGCGAGGCGGTCGTGCGCCGCCTGTTCGAATTCGTCTGGCGCGACGGCCACATCCCGGAGAATGCGCGTGCCTGGGGAGCGCTGCTGGAGGAGCTCGGCGTCGCGGACGCTGACGCCGCTAGCGCGCGCGATGAGGTCAAGCAGGCCCTGCGCACCAACACTGACACGGCCATTGCGGCCGGCGCTTTCGGTGTGCCGACGATCGTGATCGACGGGCAACTCTTCTGGGGCAGCGATGCAACCGACATGGCGCGCGATTACTTGCGCGATCCCGCGAGCTTCGCCGCGGACGCTGAGCTGATCGCGCGGCTGCCGCAGGCCGCGCAGCGCCGCGCACCGCCCGCGCCAGCCTCGCGATGAGCGTGACGCCGCCGCACGTCACGCATTCCGGCGGCTGCCACTGCGGGGCCGTGCGTTTCGAGGTGACGGCTCCCGCCTACCTCGAGGCGCTCGAGTGCAATTGCTCGATCTGCACAATGACCGGGTTTCTGCACCTCATCGTGCCGGCCTCGCGCTTTCGCCTGCTCGCCGGAGACGAGGCATTGAGCGAGTACCAGTTCAACACGGGCGTCGCACGGCATCTCTTCTGCGGCCGCTGCGGCGTGAAGTCCTACTACGTGCCACGCTCCAATCCGGATGGCTTCAGCGTGAATGTGCGCTGTCTCGATCCGCGCACGATCGAGGGCGTGCGCGTGCGCCTGTTCGACGATCGCGACCGTCAGCACTCCGATGCGGCAGTAAAGGACCTGTCGAAGGACTAGCTGCCGCGCGATCGCGCGTCACGCGACCGTGTCGCCGGCGAGGAACAGCCAGGTCTCGACCACGGTGTCCGGGTTGAGTGACAGGCTGTCGATGCCCTGGTCGACCAGCCAGCGCGCGAGCTCGGGGTGATCGGACGGGCCCTGGCCACAGATGCCGATGTACTTGCGTTGCTTGCGGCAGGCGCCGATCGCCATCGCGAGCAGCGCCTTGACCGCCTCGTCGCGCTCGTCGAAAGCCTTGGCCATGATGCCGGAGTCGCGATCGAGGCCCAGCGTGAGCTGCGTCATGTCGTTCGAGCCGATCGACATGCCGTCGAAATACTGCAGATACTGCTCGGCGAGCAGCGCATTGGTCGGCAGCTCGCACATCATGATCAGCTTGAGCTCGTCCTTGCCGCGCTCGAGCCCGTTGGCGGCGAGCAGCTGCGTAACCTGGGCCGCTTCCTTGACCGTGCGCACGAACGGCACCATCACCTGTACGTTGCGCAGGCCCATGTCGTTGCGCACGCGCTTGAGCGCACGGCATTCGAGCTCGAAGCACGGGCGGAAGCTCTCGTCGACATAGCGTGCGGCCCCACGGAAGCCGAGCATCGGGTTCTCCTCGTGGGGCTCGAACTGGCGGCCGCCGATCAGGTTGGCGTACTCGTTCGACTTGAAATCCGACAGACGCACGATCACGGGCTCCGGCGCAAACGCGGCGGCGATCTGCGCCACGCCCTCGGCGAGCTTCTCCACGTAGAAGGTGACCGGGTCCGGGTAGCCGGCCATCTGGTGACGGATCGTCTCCTTGAGCCCGGCGTCCTGCCGATCGAACTCGAGCAGCGCACGCGGGTGCACGCCGATCATGCGATTGATGATGAACTCGAGCCGCGCGAGACCTACGCCCTTGTGGGGGATGCCGGCGAAGTCGAAAGCGCGATCGGGGTTGCCGACGTTCATCATGATGCGCACCGGCGCGGGCGGCAGCGTATCGAGCTCGATCTGGCGGCGCTCGAAGTTGAGCAGGCCCTCGTAGACGTGACCGGTATCGCCCTCGGCGCACGACACGGTCACCTCCTGGCCCTCGCGAATGCGCTCCGTCGCATCCCCGCACCCGACCACCGCCGGGATGCCGAGCTCGCGTGCGATGATCGCCGCGTGACAGGTGCGCCCGCCGCGATTGGTCACGATGGCCGCGGCGCGTTTCATGACCGGCTCCCAGTCGGGGTCGGTCATGTCGGCGATGAGCACGTCGCCGCTCTGCACGCGCGCCATTTCGCGCATGTCGCGGATCACGCGCGCCGGGCCGGCACCGATGCGCTGGCCGATGCTGCGGCCCTCCGCCAGGACGCGCGAACGGCCCTTGAGCGTGAAGCGTTGAATCGAGCGACCGACGCGGCTCTGCACGGTCTCGGGCCGTGCCTGCAGGATGTAGATCTCGCCCGTTGCGCCGTCCTTGCCCCACTCGATGTCCATCGGGCAGCCGTAATGCTTTTCGATGGCGAGCGCCTGACGGGCGAGGGTGATGATGTCCTCGTCGCCGATGCAGAACCGCGCCCGCTCCGCCGCGGGCACGTCCACGGTGCGCACCCGCTCCGCGCTTCCGGGCTCCGCGTACACCATCTTGATCGCCTTGCCGCCGAGATTGCGCCGCAGGATCGGCAGATGGCCGGAGCGCAACGCTGGCTTGTACACGTAGAACTCGTCGGGATTGACGGCACCCTGCACGACGGTCTCGCCGAGACCGTAGGAAGCGGTGATGAACACCACTTCGCGAAAGCCCGAGTCCGTGTCGAGCGTGAACATCACGCCGCTCGCGCCGAGATCGCTGCGCACCATGTGCTGCACGCCGACCGAGAGCGCCACGTCGGTGTGATTGAATCCCTGGTGCACGCGATAGGCGATGGCGCGGTCGTTGAAGAGCGAGGCGTACACCTCGTGCATGGCCGTGAGCAGGTTGTCGCGGCCGCGGACGTTGAGGAACGTCTCCTGCTGTCCCGCGAACGAGGCCTCGGGCAGGTCCTCGGCCGTGGCGGAGGAGCGCACCGCCACGGCGATCTCGCCACCCGCTTGCATTTTCTCCCACGCGGCGAGCACGTCCTGTTCGAGTTGCCGCGGAAAGGGCGTGGCGAGGATCCAGGCGCGAATCTGCGAGCCGGTGCGCGCGAGGCGCTCCAGGTCGTCCACGTCGAGGCCGTCGAGCGCGCCGGCGATGCGTCGGTCGAGCCCGCCCTGGGCGAGGAACTCGCGATACGCCTGGGCCGTCGTCGCAAACCCCAGCGGCACGCGCACGTCGAGCCCGGAGAGGTGCCGGATGAGCTCGCCGATCGAGGCGTTCTTGCCGCCCACGCGGTGCACGTCGTGCATGCCCAGCTGGTCGAACGGCAGGATATTGGAACTCAAGACCGCACCTCATGCCGAGCGACGGGCTCAGCTGCGCTCAGGACCTCTTGTGTCGGACGGCAAGGGAGTGAAACACTCTGCCGCGGGATGCTGGTGGGATGAGCCGTGGTGAATCGCAGAACCGTCTTCTTCGTTTCCGACCAGACCGGCGTGACCGCAGAAACCATGGGGCACAGTCTGCTCACGCAATTCGACGGCCTGGAATTCCGGCCGGTGACTCTGCCATTTATCTCCACGCTTGACAAGGCAGCCGAGGCCGCGCGTCGGATCAATCTGACGGCGCAGGCCGACGGCGTGCGCCCGATCGTGTTCAGCACGCTGGTGCAGGACGAGTTGCGCGCCGTGGTCAAGCAGGCCAATGGCCTGTTCCTGGATTTTTTCGACGCTTTCCTGGGCCCGCTCGAGAGCGAGCTCGCCACCGCCTCCTCGCACGCCAGCGGGCGCGCGCACAGCATGTCGGATCTCAACGCTTATACAACCCGCATCAACGCCACCAACTTCGCGCTGGGGAACGATGACGGTGCGGGCGTGCGTGATTACGAGCACGCGGACGTGGTGCTGATCGGCGTCTCGCGCTCCGGCAAGACTCCGACCTGCCTGTATCTGGCCCTGCAATACGGCATTTTTGCGGCCAATTTTCCGCTGACCGAGGACGAGCTCGAATCGGCGGCGCTGCCGGGCGCGTTGCGCGCCCACCAGCGCAAGCTCTTCGGCCTCACGATCAAGCCCGATCGCCTGCAACAGATCCGCAACGAGCGCCGACCCGACAGCCGCTACGCGTCCGCGCAGCAGGTGCAGTTCGAGGTGCGCGCGGCGGAGGCGCTGTTCAATCGCGCAGGCGTGCCCTACCTCGATACTACAGAATGCTCGATCGAGGAGATCTCGAGCCGCATTCTGGACCGGACCGGTCTCGAGCGGCGCGTACGCCCCTGAAGCGCGCACTCGACCTGTGAGATGCGTCGCACCCGCCCGACGGGGCGCGCATTTTCCTGTGCTATATTCGGCCCATGTTGAGCGATGGCCTATGCGTAGTGTCGTGGCGAGCGCGCCCGGGCAGCTTCGTCGGCCTGATGACGCTTTACGAGAGCAACTACGTCAGGCTGGGCTGGATTCTGCCGGACCTCGCGAGCATCGAGGGCGACCATGTCTCGCGCGTGCCCGGTGACGTGAGCCTGCATCTGCGAGTCGCAGAGCGCGCACGTTTCACCACCACGCTCGACCTCAGCTACGTGCTCGAGGACGAGGCGGGCCCCGTGGTCACGCCCGACATGCAGATTCGCATCTATCGCGACGCGCGCCTCGCCGAGGCCGTCAGTTGCTCCGGTTGGCGCCGCCATGCGCTGCCGCGGCACCTGCGCGACCAGGCGCGTGTGCTTAACAACTCGCGTCGCGTCCTCGGTCGCCGCTGGGCGCGCAATGTCCTGCTCAACAAGTGGCTTGAATACTGTGCCGAGCGCGGCCATCGTTTCGATGCCACGACTCACTGCGCAGCGCAGCCGGAAATGACAGTGCTCGACCGCATGCGTTGAATGAACTCACAGCCGTGCCGGAGTGCGACTCGGGCCCGGCAAAGCAGCTGGTGCTGTACGTGGCGATTCTGCAAACGCTAAACCTGTTCAAGCTGTCGTTCACCCGCAAGAAGCAACCGCAGGACGACGAGCGGCTCGTCCAGTTGTTCAAGAATCGTGCCGGCCTCAAGAAGGCGCACCAGGCGCTCGAGGACGAGGTCTATGCGCTCAAGGAGCGCGTGAAGCAGCAGGTGGCTGGCACCACGCGTGTGCAAGAGCAACTGGAAGCTGTCGAAGGGCTGCTCGGCAATCCGGACGCCGGCCATGCCGCCCTGGTCTACTACCAACTGCGCGGCCTGTGGCGTGCCTGCAATGGCCAGCTCGCGACCTTCGCGAGCGAGCTCGAGCGCCAGCAGGAGGACCGGGAGCGGCGCAAGCAGGCCTTCGAGTTCAACCAGCAGCTCAATGCGCGCGTCGCCGCGGTGGAGAAGCGGCTGAGCGAGGCCGAGGACGTCGCCGCGGAGCGGCAGCGCGTGCTCGACGAGGCGACGCAGCGCCTGAACTCGCTCAACCGCATCTGGCACTACTTCAAGCGGCGCAAGGTCGCCGTCGAGGTGGCGCATCTGCGCGTGCCGCTCGATGCGGCGCTGGCGGAGTGCGCGCCCATTCGCGAGGAGCGCGAAGCGTTGCGGCAGGAGCAGTGCCCGGCCTTTCCGGGCCTCGGCGTAGAGGGCCGCCGCGCCATCAATCTCGCGACGATCGGCTATGCGCTGGTGTTGGGCGTACGTCTCGGCGCGCGCGGTCTCGCGCCGCGAGCCAAGGACGCCATGGCGCGTCGCGTCCAGGAAGTTCAGTACGGCTCGCGTGCGGAATGCGAGGCGCTGATGGATGCGATCGGCGAGGCGCTCGGCCTGGTCAGGTCGCGCCGGGACATCGCGGGCGACATCAAGGAATGCGTCGAACAGCTGCGCGCGATCGCGCAGTACCGCGCGGAGGGCGACACCGTGCCCCTCGGGGATTCATTGGCGGGTGTGATGCCCTCCAACACGGACGGTGCGGCGGCGCTCGCGCCGTCGGCGCCGCAGATCCTGGCCGACGACTACTGGCAGATCTATCAGGTGCTGTTGCGCTGAGCCGCGAGCGGCGCAGCGCCCGGCGCGAGCCGCTCGCGCGCAACGCCGCGGATGCGGCGCCGCCACTGGTTGAGATCGTCGAACCACTCGTAGAAGGCCGGCACGGCGTACAACGACAGGACTGAAGAGAACGCCAGGCCGCCGATGATGGCGCGCGCCATGGGCGAGTAGGCGGGCCCCCCGCCGCCGGCGCCGTCGCCACCCACCTGCGCATCGCCGAGCGCCAACGCCGACATCGCGAGCAACGTGGTCATGGTCGTCATCAGGATCGGCCGCAGGCGGTCGCGCCCGGCCTGGATGATGGCTTCGTCGCGCGGCAGGCCGGCGGCGCGCAGGTTGTTGATATGCGCGACCAGCACGATGCCGATGTTGACCACCACGCCCACCAGGATCATGAGGCCCACCATCGACATGAAGGTGATGGTCGTGCCGGTCAGCAGGAAGAACCAGTACATGCCGACCACCGCGAAGATGATCGAGGTCAGGATCGACAGCGGATGCAGCGCCGACTCGAACAGCGCCGCCATCACGAGGAAGATCACGGCGACGCCGAGCAGGATCGCCTGCAGCATGATCTGTTGAGTCTTGTCGTCGGTCTCGAAGCCGCGGCCGAACTTCCAGGTGAAACCCGGCGGCATCGCGAACTGCTCCATCAGCGGCTCGACGCGCTTCTTGATCTCATCGAGTGTCACGCCCTTGGCGAGATTCCCGGCCACGATGACGGCGGTGAGCCGGTTGACGCGGTCGATTTCGCGCGCACCGCGCACCTGGCGGAAATTGGCCACGGCGCCGAGCGTGACGTGCTCGCCCGACGGCAGGTAGAGCGGCAGCGTCGCAAGGTCATCGATATTTTGACGGTCGGACTCGCGGAAGGTGAGTCGCATGTCGACTTCCCGGTCCTCGCCACGGAACTCCTTGAGCTTATCGCCACGCATGGCAGCCGCGACGGAGGCGGCGACGTCACCCGTCGTCAGCCCGAGCTGTGACGCGCGCTGCCGATCGACGATGATCTGGATCTCCTCCTCGCCATCGCGCGCCTCGGAGCGCACGCCCTCCAGGCCCTCGACCAGGCGCAGCTGTCGCACGAGCTCGTAGCTGAGCTCCACGAGCTGCTCGGTGGAGTCCCCGGAGAGCTGCAGGCTGAAGCCTTCGCCCGCCTGCTGATCGAACTGGAAGCTCGGCTTGCCGATGATGATCTCGGGCATCTCCTCGGTGATCTGGTCGAGCACCTCGCGCGTCTCCGGTCCGCTGCCCCTGGGGCCGAGATTCACGAACGTGCCGGCATCCTCGGGGCGGAACCACGAATAGATCGTCTTGATGCCGAAGCGCTCGCGGTTCTTGTCCAGGTACGCCTCCACGGTGCTGACCGCGGATTCGACGCGCTCGAGCGGGTGGGTGCCGTTCATGTGGTAGTTGATGAACAGATTGCGGCCCACGCCCTGCGGGAACATGTCGGTCTTCACCAGCATCATGGGGATCGCGGCCGAGGCCAGCACCAGCACGATCGCGAGCGCCGCCCACCATTTGTGCCTGAGTGTCACGGCCAGCGTGCGCGCGTAGAAATTCTGCACGCGGCCGAGGACCGTGCCCGCGGCGATGGGCGGCGGCGCCGGGAAGCGTGCGGCCAGCATCGGCACGATGGTCTGAGCGACCAGGAGCGAGGCGATCATCGCGACTACGATCGGAATGGTGACGTGCGCCAGGAACACGGTGATCTCGACGCGCTCGCCGAACAGGAGCGGCAGGAACACCGCGACCGAGCTCATCGTGCCCGCCAGCACCGCAACCCCGACGTCGCGCACGCCCGCGAGCGTCGCATCGATGGGGCGATCCGGATCGAGCTGGCGATGCCTGAAGATGCTCTCCGTGATCACCACCGCGTTGTCGACCAGCATGCCGACCGCCAGCATCATGCCCATCATCGACAGGATGTTGATCGAGAGATCGAGGAAGTACATCGCGGAGAGCGTGATGACCAGTGAGAACGGCACCGCGAGCGCCACGATGATGGTCGTGGGCCAGTCGCGCAGGAACAGGAACAACACGATGAAGGCGAGCGTGGCGCCGATCAGCCCGGCGGTGCGCAGCTCCTTGAGCGAGGAGACGATCGCGTCCGCCTGGTTGTCGAAGTTGATGATGTCGATGCCCTGCAGCTGCGGCATCTCGCGCGCCCGGTCGACGACCTCGAACACGCGCTTCACTACGTCGACGATGTTCGCCTGCGTGGTCTTGTAGACCTCGAGGCCGACCGCCGGGCGCTGGTTCAAGTGACGGCCGATGGTGAGCTCCGGGCTCATCAGCTCGACCTCCGCGATGTCGGAGAGGCGCACGTCCTCCTGCACCAGGAGATTGCGCACGTCGTCGACGGAACGAAACTCGCCGATCGGGCGCACGTTCATGCGCTGGCCGCGCTCGGTGATTTCGCCGGCGCTCACGGAGAAGTTGCTGCGCTCGAGGAGCGTGCGGAGCGTGCGCAGATCGACGCCGTGCGCGGCGACGCGGCCCGCATCGACGAGGATGCGTACCTCGCGCGGCTCCACGCCCGCGAGCTCGACGCGCGCCACGCCGTCGAGGCGCTCGAGCGGCCGCTTCAGGTGCCGCTCGAGCACGTCGTAAGCATCCGAAAGATCCTGGTTGGCGGCGAGGCGGATCTTCACCACCGGCTGGTCGCCGAACGAGCCCGCGAAGATCAGCATGCGCTCGGCGCCCGACGGCAGCTGGCCGCGTACCGAATCGAGCTTGGTGCGCACCTCGAAGCTTACCGCCTCGATGTCCGTGCCCCAGTCGAACTGGATCTGGAACTCGGCCTCGTTCTCGCGCGAGCTGGTGCGCAGCTCCTTGATGCCGCTCAAGGTCGAGAGCGCCTCCTCGACCGGGCGCGTGATCAGCTCCTCGATCTCCTCGGGCGTCGAGCCGGCATACGGGATGGTGACCTGCATGCCCGGGAACGTGATGTCTGGAAACTGCTCGAGCGGCAGGAGCTTGGTGGCGATCAGGCCGATGAGCGTCAACGCCAGGAACACCATCACTGTGGTGACGGGCCGGCGCAACGCGACATTGGTGTGAATCATGGGCGGCTAGGCTGCATCGTGACGGTGGGCACGTCGAGCGCGCGACGCTCGCGGGTCATCAGCGAGTACACGACCGGGATCACGACCAGCGTGAGCAGGGTCGACACGGTGATGCCGCCGATCACGGTGATGGCCATGGGCGTGCGCACTTCGGCACCCTCGCCGAAGCCGATCGCCATCGGCAGCAGGCCCAGCACCGTGCTCACGGTGGTGATGAGGATGGGCCGCAGGCGCACGCGCCCCGCCTCGAGAATCGCCGCCGCCTTGTCGAGCCCGCGTTCGCGCCCCTGGTTGACGGCATCGATCAGCACAATCGCGTTGTTCACCACGATGCCGGCCAGCATGATGAGGCCGATCATCGCCACCACGTTCACCGTCGTGCCGGTGAGGAAGAGCGCCCACACCACGCCGATCAGGCCGAGCGGGATGGTGAAGAGGATCACGAACGGCTGCACCAGCGATTCGAACTGCGAGGCCATCACCAGGTAAACGAGCAGCACGGCGAGCGCGAGGGTGAACGCGAGCGAGCGGAAGCTGTCCTGCATCTCCTCGCTCTGCCCGGAAAGGTAGGCGCTGACTCCCGGCGGCAGTGCGACGCCCGCCAGCATGCCCTGCAGATCGGTGACGGCCGCACCCAGATCGCGCCCGACATAGCCCGCGGAGATCACCGCGACGCGCTCCTGGCCGATGCGGCGCACCTCGGCAGGACCGGAGGCGAGCGTGACGGCGGCCACCGCGCTCAGTGGCACGGGATGCGCGCTGCCCGGGTTGACGATCAGGCTGCGGATCTCTTCGATCGAGGCGGCCCGCGAATCGACGCTGCGTACCAGCACGTCGATCTGCTTGTCACGCAACCGGTAACGCGTCGCCACTTCGCCGCGAACGCTGCGTACCACGCGATCGGCGATGTCGCGCACCGCGAGCCCGAGGCGCGTGGCGCGGTCCTGGTCGAACACGATCTGGATCTCGGGATTGCCGATCTCGACGGTCGAGCGGATGTCCGTATAGGAGCCCGATTCTTCCATGCGCGTACGCACCTGTTCGGCGACAACGCGCAGGCGGTCGAGGTCGTAGCCACTGATCACCACTTCGAGCGGCGTCGAGAAGCTGAAGAGCGCCGGCCGGCTGAACTGGTATTGCAGACCGGCGATGCCTTCGAGCTTGTCTCGCAGGGCCGTGATCGAGGCGGCTTCCTCGGCACGCCCGGAGCCCGGCACGAGCGTTACGCTCAGTTTGCCGGTGTTCTCGCCAGCATCGACGGGATTGGCATCGAGGCGGTTACCCGTGCCCGCCACCGAGTAAGTGAGCGCCACGCCGCCGAGCGCCTGGCTCGCGCGCTGCGCGCTCTCCACGACGCGGTCGGTCTGATTGAGCGGCGTGCCCGGCGGCAACCTCAGATCGACGATGTATTCGCCCTGTGAGAGCTGTGGAATCAACTCCGTGCCGAGGCGCGGCACGATCGCCATCGTGAGCGCAAACAGCACCACCGCGGCGATCACCACCTTGGCGCGATGCGCGAGCGCCCACTGGAGGAGGGGCACGTAGCGCTCCTCGAGTTTCCGGTAGCCCGTCTGCGTCAACCAGACGAAGGGTGACAGGATGAACCGGAAGAATCTCGAGACCGCGCCGGCCGCGCGGTTGATCCAGTAGGTGACCCAGGTGACGCCGCGCGAAAAGCGCCCCAGCGGCCGTTGCGAAGCGTGCTCGGCGACGGCGGCTGCCTGGCGGCCCGCGACCATCATCGGCACCACCGTGAGGCCGACCAACAGCGACAGCACCTGCCCATAGGTCACGGTCAGCGCCTGGTCGCGGAACAACTGACCCGCGACGCCGCTGATGAACACCATCGGGAAGAACACCGCGATCGAGGTGAGCGTGGACGCGATCACGGCCATCGCAACTTCGCTGGTGCCGCTGCGCGCCGCCTCCGGCGCCGGCATGCCCGCTTCACGCTTGCGCGTGATGGACTCGAGGATCACCACGGAATTGTCGACCAGCATGCCGACCGACAGCGCGATGCCGCCCAGCGACATGATGTTGAGCGTGACGTCGGAGCTGTACATCAGCATGAAGGTGCCGATGACGGAGACCGGGATCACGATCGCGGTCACGAACGTAGCGCGCGCGTCGCGCAGGAAGAAATACAGCACCAGGATCGTGAGCAGGCCGCCCCACAGCGCGGCGTCACGCACCTCGGCGATGGCCGAGGCGATGAACTTCGACTGGTCGTACACCGCCTTGAGCTCGGTATCGCGCGGCAGGGTCTTGGAGAGCGCCTCCATGCGCGCGCGGATGCCGTCGGCGAGCTGCACGGTGTTGGCGTCGCCTTCCTTGTAGACCGCGAGCTCGATCGATTCGCGCCCATCGACACGCGTAACCGCCTCGCGCTCCTTGTAGCCGCGGGTCACGGTGGCGACGTCGCGCAGGTAGACCGGTTGTCCGTCGACCGAGGCGATGATCGCGTTCGCCATCTCGTCGACGGTCTGGAACTCGTTGAGCGTGCGCACCAGGAAGCGCTGCGCGCCCTGCTCGAGGCGTCCGCCCGAGAGATTGACGTTCTCGGCGCGCAGGCGCATCGCGACGGTCTCGATCGAGAGACCGAGCTGCGCGATCTTCTGCTGGTCGACGAAGACCTGGATCTCGTCCTCGAATCCGCCGCTCACCTTGACCGCGGCGGAACCCTCGACCGCCTCCAGGTCGGGCTTCAGGCGATCCTCGGCGAAACGGCGCAGGAACTTGAGCCGCTCCTCGCTCGCAAGTCCGGCGCCGGCGGCATCCGCTGCGGCTTTGGCGGTGTCGAGCAGGGCGAGGCGCATCACCGGTTCGCTCGAAGGATCGAAGCGCAACAGCAACGGGCGCTCGGCCTCGAGCGGCAGCTGCAGGAGATCGAGCTTCTCGCGCACTTCGATGCCCGCGAGGTCCATGTCGGTGCCCCACAGGAACTCGAGGATCACGTCCGACTGGCCCGAGCGCGACACCGAGCGCACCTGGCGCACGTTGCGGATGATCCCGACCGCTTCCTCGACCGGCCGCGTGATCAGGTTCTCGATCTCGAGTGGCGCGGCGCCCGTGAGCTCGGTGCGTACCGTGAGCGTGGGATAGGACAGGTCCGGCAGCAGGTTGACCTTCATGCGCGAGAGCGACACGAGGCCGAACATGCAGAGCGCCACCATGCACATCACGACCGTGACGCGCCGGCGGGTCGCGAAGTCGATGAGCCGCATGACGCGCCTTTACTTGGCGGCGGCTTCGAGCTGCACCACACGCACCGCGTTGCCGCTCTTCAGACCGCCCTGGCCGACGACGACCACCTGCTCGTCGCCCTTCAGACCGGAAATGATCTCGACGAACCCGGCGTTGGCGAGGCCGACCCGGATCGGGCGCTGATCGGCCTTGTCCTTCTCGACCACGAACACCGTTGGGCCGTCCTCGTTGTCGACGATGGCGGTACGCGGAATCTGCAGCGCCTGCTCGCGTCGCTCGTACACGATGCCGACGCGCGCGAACATGCCCGGCTTGAGTTGCGCCGAGGGGTCGGCGACCTCGATCGTGGTCTTGAAGGTCGCGGTCGCGGGGTCGACGGTCGGGCTGATGCGCGCCACCTTGCCGATGAATGCCTGGTCGGGAACCGCGTCGACCTGGACGCGCGCCGGCTGGCCTGGCTTCAGGCGACCGAGCTCACGCTCGGGCACATGGACATAGGCGAGCAGGGGAACGAGATCGGTGACGCGGAACAGCACATCGTTCGGCTTGATGGTGTTGCCCATCTTGATGAGCCGCTGCGACAGCACGCCATCGATCGGTGCGCGGATCTCCGTGTACGACAACTGCAGGCGTGCGAGGTCGTAGGCGGCTTTCTGCGCATCGACTTCGTACTTGAGATTCTCGAACGCGCCGGGCGCCAGCATGCCCTTTTCGTGCAGCTCGACGTTGCGGCGATAGTCGTGCTCGAGCTTCGCGAGCGATGCCTTGGCTCTCTCGGCTTCGAGCCGCAGCTGGTCGCCGTCGAGCCGCGCGAGGATCTGCCCGGCGCGCACCGGCTGCCCTTCCTCGATCAGGAGCGCGCGAACCTCGCCTCCCACCTTGGCCACCACGGAGGCTTCACGGTCGGCTTCGAGCGCTGCCGTGCCCGAATAGACCGCCAGCATCTCGGCACGGACGGGGGCCCGGACTTCGACCGGGATGGCAACGGGCTCGGTGGACTTGTCGTCGGGTGTCTTGCCGTCGGCGTTGTTGCCGCAGCCGCTGAGGGCCCAGGGCGCGACCAGAGCGGCTATCCAGATCCAATACGACTTCATGGTGCCTCCCGCAGCGGGCCCCTCATGGGCCCCACTGGTCCCTTCAAGTGCTGGAGCAGGATGCTACCGGTAGTTTGGTGTTATAGTCAAGTATAACAGTAGGGGCTGATGGCCCCGTACCGAGAGCCCGATCAGGTGTCCTTGAAGACCTGGGCGATGAGGGGGAGCGTGGTCATGTCAGCGACGATCTGGCTGGCTTCTGAGAGCACCGCGTCGACGGTCGCATCCGCTTCGAGCTCCTCGAGCTCCTCGAGCGTGGCGACCGGCTTCTGGCCGTGCGCGGCGCGGCGCTGGTTCTCCCGCGTGAGCCGCTCTTGCTCGAGCAGATCGCGCTCCACCTGGCGAGCCTTGAGATTGAGAGACACCGTGGTCTGCTTGCGCAGCTTGTCGAAGGCTGCGACGTCACCCAG
>DATFEQ010000046.1:0-8347 GCA_035250905.1 Steroidobacteraceae bacterium | reverse complement strand
GCCAGGCTCTGCTGGCTGTTGGCGAGCGTCATGCCCCCGATACCCTGTCGCTCGCGCAGCTCGATCGCCTGGCGATAGCTCGCGGCGGCCGCTGGCCAATCCTCGAGCCGTTCCTGGTTGAGGGCCATGGCGTGATAGGTGTACGCGATATCGCTGTCACCGGTTCCGTTGCCGCGTTGGATCGCGAGCACCTGCTCGAGCGTTCGCAGAGCGCCTTGCGGGTCACCGCCGAGCCCCGCAGCCAGCGCCACGTTGGTGAGGGCGCGGGCAGTTTCCGGGCTGGTCGGCGCGACGCTCGCGAAGATCTCGGCGGCACGCTCATAGGCGCGGCGCGCGCTCGCGTAATCGAAGCGCAGGTGGTGAATGATGCCCAGGTTGTTGAGCATGCCCGCCTCGAGGAGCGATCCCGGCGCATCGCGGGTCGCGATCTCGAGCGCGCGTTGCATGAAGGCTTCCGCTTCCGCGAGCCGGCCTGCGCGCCACTCCGCGAGTCCCGCGCTGCTCAGCATGCGCGCCTGGAGCACGCTGTCCGGAGCGATGCGTGTCGCAATCGCGAGACTGTGCTCCCAGGCCTCGCGGGCGCCGGCGTCGTCACCGCTCAACGAGCGCACGGAACCGAGCGCGCGCCGCAGCTCCGCGTGCGCGCGGGATTCCAGGCAACTGTCGACGCATTGCGCGAGACCCGCGTTTACCTGTTCCCTGGCTTCCTTGAGGTCGCGGCGCTCGAGAGCGGTCGCCGCCAGCCCGCGGCGCACATCGACCGCCAGGCCTGCATTCGGTACGGCGGCTGCGAGCTCGAGCGCGGCCTGGAACTCGGTCTGCGCGCGCGCCAGGTCGCGCCGCATCAGCGCGGCGTCGGCAAGCAGCAGGCGACGTCGCAACGCGCGTGCCGTCTCGCCGTCATCCGCATGCGGCTCCGGCAGCTTCCCGGCCGCTTCGGTGGCCGTGGCCGGATCGAACCGCTCGAGCGCGAGTGCCGCGCGTCTCTCCCACAACACGATGGCAACGCGGGCATCGGTTGTGGCCGCGAGTGCGGCGGCCAGGTGGCGGCGCGAGGCCTCGGGGTCGTGTGCGCGAAAGCTCGCTTCGCTGGCACGCATCCAGCTCCAGGCAGCCACCGACGCATCGCCCGCCTGCTGGCGTCGCCGCGCAAGGTCCGCCCAGCGTGCGCCCTCGAGGAAATCCGCATCGCTCGCCCCGAGAGCCGGAGCCGGCTCGAAGCCCCAATACGCCGCCGGCAGAATGATCTCGTGAGGTGAGCCCGAGCGGCGCACCTGCAGGGTGACGGGCGCGTACCCGGAACGCTGCGACTGCAATGCGAGCACATCCCAGACGCCGGAAAGCTCGATGCGCGCATCCGCGGCGGAAGGGTGAGGCGACCAGGCGTTGATCTCGTCGCGCTGCTCGAGTCCGGCTCGAGCGGCGGCGCCATGCGGCGCCAGGTCTCGCACGACCGGCGGCTGGGCCAGGGCCACGGGCGCGATCAGGAGCGCGCTCAGCAGGAAAAAGCGGAGACCCACCAACCCTCACCTCAGCCGATGCGTATCGTTCTAGGGCCTGGTTATCTGGAACATGAAGGGACCGAGCTCATCGGCGGCCACCGCGCCTTCGACGCTGACCGCCCAGAAGTAGGTGCCACCCGCCTGCAGCGCCGGCGGCGCGCCCAGCTCGACGCGCGGATCCCTGGTCGCGGCGCTCTGCCACACAATCGCCGCGGACGCATCCCGCAGGGTGACGCGATACTGCCGCGCGCCCGGCTGCGCGGACCAGCGCAACTCCGTCGGTGCCGCGGCGAGCGCCGCGCCCGGCTCCGGGAACACCGTGGCTGCCGCGCTCGTTCCCCGCAGCTCATCGCCGCCACCATCGCTTCCCGGCAGAACCCACGACAGTCCGATGACGGCGATAGCGACGGCCGCAGCCAGACCGAGGGGCAATGCCCAGTCGGGCGCTCGGGCCTTGGGCGCTGATCTGCGACCGGAAGCGATTTCATCGGCCGCGGCACGCGCCCTCGCGAGCACGGCGTCGTCGTGATGCGCACTCGGGTCTGTGGTCATGTCGGCGAGCGCCTTGCGGAGTCGGGCGTCATCGGATGGTGGGGCGTGATCCTGCGCAGTCATCCGGCTACCCCGCGTTGACCCCGAGCCGCGTCAGGGCGAGCCGCAACTTCGCGATAGCATACTTCTTGCGGCTCAACACGGTGTCGCGTGGCGCTCCGGTGACCTGCATCATGCCTTCGACGTCCATGCCCGATGACCACATGGCGATCACTTCGCGTTGTTCGAAGGGCAGGTCCGCGACCGCATCCTGGATGAGCTTGCGCAGCTGCTCGGCGCTGACGTAGCTCTCCGGCGACTTGTCATCGGCATCCGCCACCTCGCACAGCTCGAGGTCCGTTTCCGACTCGCGGCTGACCCGCGCCACCTCGTGGCGGCGCACGTAGTCATCGACGAAGCGATTGCGTGCCATCGTGAACAGCCACGTCTGGAAGCTCGCGCCGTTGCGCGGCGCGTAACCGCGCTGGCGCGCGGTCTCGATCAGCTTGAGCCACGTCTGCTGCGACACGTCTTCCGCCACGACCCGATCTCCGGACAGGCGAGTGATGAAGGACAGCAGCCCTCTCTTGTGCCGCTGGAACAGGACCTCGAACGCGCCGTAATCACCCTGCTCCTGGAACCTCTGCATCAAGGCCACGTCGTCGATCCACTTGTCACTGAAACGACTCGCGCCGGTCTGCTGGCTTGCGGGATCCTTGTTGCGCTGCACTTGCTGGCCGGCCGCGTCATTCGCGCTCGTGGTGGACCGCGCCGGGAGTTCCTGGTCGACGGGAATGGCATCGGTGTTCATGGGTCTTGTCTGCGTTTCGGGGTAATCACGTGATAGGCGATGGCGCCAGCCAGCAGGGGCAGCAGCAGGTCGCGCGGGTCGTAGCTGCTGCGCAGGACGAACCGGCCGCCTTCTTCCACCAGCCAGAACTGGTGCAGCCACTGCGGGACGCGGCTCGAGAGCCAGATGCTGATCTGCGGATGCTCGACCAGCTCGAGCAGCACGTGCAGGAACGTCCAGAAGGCACAGATCAGGACCGCGTTACGTCGACTGGCGGGCAGCAGGGCCGCCGTAATCAGCGACATGCCGATGACATGGCAGAAGGCCAGCCAACGCGAGGCCGACAGCGGCGTGTCGTGCATGAGCGCGGGCACGAGCCTCGACAGGAGCTCCGCGTGACCCGTGACGTAGAACAGGAGTCCCGCCAGCAGGATGAGCGCGCCCGCGTAGACCTGCCGGCCATTGGTCATCATTCGCTCCAGGTAGCCTCTCATCGCGGCGCACCTCGCATGGGGTGCGCACATGTAAAACGATCGGGACACCGGAAATCCTGAGGAATGACTGAAGAATTCCTGAAGCATTTCTGCGGCACGGAGAATCAGCCGGCCGGCCTCTGCCTTGGCTATACTGGCCGCAAATAACGGACTCACCGATGATCTCGCGGCCCTCAGCGCCGTCAGCCTTCCGTCTCGGAGATTGGGTGGTCGAACCGGCACGCGACTGTATCCGTCGCGATGGCGAAACGACCAAGCTCGATCCGCGCGACATGCAGGTTCTCCTGTGCCTGGCCGGGCGGGCGGGCGACGTAATTACCCAGAGCGAGCTGGAAGCCGCAGTCTGGGTGGATGTCATCGTCGGAACCAATTCGGTCTATCAGAGCATTGCGCACCTGCGACGCGCGCTGGGCGACGACCGCGCTGCACCGCGTTACATCGAGACCATTCCGCGCAAGGGTTATCGCCTCATGCTGGCGCCGGAGCCGCTCGCCGAGAGTTCGGCCGAGAGCGCCCCGTCCCCCGCGGAGCCTGTGCTCCGCCGCCGCCCGCACCTGTGGGCGACACTCGCGGTGCTGCTGGTCGTCGCGCTCGTCGGAGTGAGCTACCTGTTGCTGCCCGACACGTTGCGCAACCGGATCCTGCCGCAACGGGCGCAGGACCGCTCGATCGCGGTTCTGCCGCTGGTCAGCCTCGATGCGGGCACCGACACCGAGTACCTCGCCGACGGGATCACCGAAGAGCTGCTCAACGCCCTGTCGCTGTTGCCCGAGCTCAAGGTCGTGGCGCGTACCTCGGTGTTCGCTTTCAAGGGCAGGAACGAGGACGTGCGCCGCATCGGCGACGAGCTCGACGTGCGTTACGTGCTCGAGGGCAGCGTGCGGCGCGCGGGCGGGCAGATCCGGGTGACGGCGCAACTGGTGGGCACCGACGATGGCTACCGGGTGTGGGCGCAGACCTATGACCGTCCATTCGCCGACCTGCTGGTCATCCAGAGCGACATCGCGCGGGAGGTCGCCAACTCGCTGCGTGTCGTCATGACGCGCTCGACCGGTGAGCGGTTGACGCAGCACGAGCAGGCTGACGTGGGAGCCTACGAGCTGTACCTGCTGGGTCAGCACTTGTGGCAACAACGGACCCCGGAGGCTCTCGCGCGCGCGGTTCCCTATCTCGAGCGCTCGATCGAGCTCGATCCCGATTTCGCCCCGGCCTACGCCGCGCTCGCCCAGGCCAAGCTGGGCGGCTACTACTACGCCGGCGTGGCTATCGAGGAGGCCCAGCGCGAAATGGAGCCCGCCATCGAGCGTGCGCTCGCGATCGACCCGGCACTGGCGGAGGCCTACGCCATCCGCGGGTTGCTGCACACCGAATTGCTCGATTTCGCCGGTGCCGAGCGCGATCTCGAACGGGCCATCGCGCTCAACCCAAACTACGCCAACGCCCGCATGTGGCTCGGCATCACGCTCAACTACCAGGGGCGACCGCGCGAGGGCCTCGAGCAGGCGCAGCGCGCCGCGAGTCTCGATCCGCTCTTCTTCCAGAATCCCAACTGGATCGCGAGCGCGCTGGTCGACCTGGGCCGATATGCGGAAGCCGCTCCCTATCACCGCCGCGCTGCGGAGCTGAGCCGTGGTCACGTGAATGCGCTGTGGCCGGTGGGCCTCGGCGACGTGGCGCAGGGCCGTCTCGATGCGGCGGCGCGCGTGTACGAAACCATGCTCGAACGCGCGCCCCATCGCACCGACCTCGCGGTCGACCTGGGCTGGATCTACCTCGACCTGGGCCGGTCCGCCGATGCGCAACGCATATTCGAGCAGGCGCGCGCCGCTAACACCGCGGACGAATGGGCACGCCTCGGCCCGATCTGGGTCGACGTCGCCGCCGCTCGAACCGCCGACGTCGTCAAGCAGCTCGACGCGCTGCCGCTCTCCGGCACGCGCAGCGCCTGGGATTGGGCCAATGAAGCGTACCTGCGCGCAGCCGCGGGTGAGGCTCGCCGGTCGATCGACGCTTATCAGCAGGCCGTCGCGCGCGACCAGCCCGATCTCCTCCATGTGAAATCGCTCTACAGCGTGCGCTGGGGTCGCCTGCACGCACTGGCGCTGGCCGCGTCGTATCGCGACGTTGGCGAAAGTGCGAAGGTCGAAGCGCTCAGCAGCCAGGCGCTTCGCGAGCTGGCACGGCTGCAAGACAACGGTGTGGCCTGGAACAGCGTCGACTACCTGAGTGCGGCGGCGCACGCGCTTCGTAACGAGCGCGCGGCGAGCCTGCAGGCCCTCAATGTCGCGATCGACAAGGGGTGGCGTCGCACCTGGCTCGCGCGTGGCGATCCGGCTTTCCGTGGCCTGGCGCAGGACCGGGACTTCGTGGCGGCACTCGCGCGTGCCGATGCGCTGCGCGAACCGACCGCAGGCCCCCAGTAGGAGGAGCCTCGAAAGTCCGAGGCTCCCCTGGCATCAACCGTCACTCGTCACTCGTGATCGTCACGGTCGCTGCGCCGGGTGTGCCGACGTTGTAGTTGGCACCGTCGGGTGTGTTGGTGTGTTCTCCCTCGCTCGATTGAACGATCACGCGCGCGCGTGGTGTATATATAGAGAGAGTGAAGGGAGGTCGGGATGAACGGCGCAGACTTCCAGTTTTCGACGGTGGCGCAGGTCATACAGCTGGCCGTGGCTCCCGTGTTCCTGCTGTCGGGCGTCGGCATCATGCTGACGGTGCTCACCGGCCGGCTGGCGCGGGTCGTGGAGCGCGCGCGCGACGTCGAGGCCGCAGCCAAGTCGGCGGCGCCGACCGACTACCGCCTGCATCAACAGCAGTTGCAGGTGCTCGCACGACGGGCGCGCCTGATGAATCGCGCCATCACGCTCTGCACCGTCTGCGCCTTGCTGGTGGCTTTCGTCGTGGTGGCGCTCTTCGTCGGCGCCTTCGTGGAATTCGGTCTCGCGACGGCCATCGCGCTCATGTTCATCGTCGCGATGCTCAGCTTCATCGCGGCGCTGCTGTGTTTCCTGCGCGAGGTGTTCCTGGCGATCGCCTCCCTGCGGATCGGGGTCAAGGACCTGAAGTAGCGCGCAGGCGGGCTACCACTGCCAGATCTGCTCGTACTGCTCGAACAGCTTCGGCAGATCGGCTCGCGGCAGGACACGCACGCCGTCGACATGCGGCTCGTGACGGATGCCAAGCACCTGCAGGTCCTCCGCAATCGCGAACACCGGCGTACCGGACGCCACGATGGCGGCGATGTCGCGATCGAGCTGCGGCGGATGTGCGAGCCGCCGGCTGCCGAACGAGACCTGGCTGGCTTCGTGTCCCTTGACGAGGTAACTCACCGCGTCGCCGCGCAGCAGGAGCCCCGTCTCCGCACCGGCGTTCTTCAGCGCGCGTGCGAGCCACAGGATGGTGTCGTCCTGCTCTTCGAGCGTCGCGCGGTACGCGGTCGTGACGATGTTCAGGATGCGATTCATGTGGGTTCCTACTTCGTGGGAATCACGATCGTGACGTGGCTGGCGCGCGACATTTCCAGGAAGTCCTTCGGGCCGCCGCGTCGCGGGCCCTCGATCCAGTCACCCGCGCCGCGCTCGTCGACGCACAGGCCGCAGTTGACCCAGTCGAGCTTCACATCCTGCTGGCGCGCGAGCTCGAAGAGCGCGGCGACCCAGTCCTTGGGGTTCGGGTGCTGCTCCTGCTCGATCGAGGTCCCCTTGACCGGATTGGCATGCGGCTGCTGGGCCTTCATGGTGAGATTCACCGCGCCTTCATAGGCGAACACGTTCACCGCGTGACCGCGCCGTAGCGCCGCATCGACGATGCGCAGCGCCGTGGTCGAGCTCGCCGACTCGTAGGGCGCGTCCATGATGGCGAGCGTCAAGGTCCTGGTACCGCTCATTTCATTTCTCCCCTCAGTGCCACAGCACGCGTGTGGGTTGCTCCATGAGGAGCCCGACCAGCTCGCCCAGGTTGGACCGGCGCACACCGTCGGTGAGCTTCGACACCGCGCGCTCCCGGAGCGCGTCGTCATCGACCAGCACCTGGACGTGCTGCTTGCCGAGATGCGCGAGGTAGCTCGCCAGGCGGCTGCCGGGGCGCGCACCCAGCACGCCGTTCTGCAGCAGGAACACGGTGACGGCGTGGCCAGAGGCGGCGAGTTGTTCCGCCAGCCGCGGGACATGCTCGAGGTCCGCGTTCTCGAAGGGTCCGCGCGAATCGATCAATAGGTAGTTCGACACAGGAATCACCCGGTTGCACGAATGCCCATGATCCCGTGCGGCGCGCGCACGGGTCCGTCTCGACATTCAACGATTGGCGGGTGCGGGGCGGTGTAAGCGGATTTCGAAGCACTGATGAATGCGCGCGTGGCGCGCGAAATCGCGCGGAATCGACCGGGCCGTCAGATCCTCGATCGTGAGAGGCGCGAGAGCCTCGCGGTCGAGCCGAAAACGCTCGGCGTTCGTTGAGAACAACAGCGTCCCCTGCGGCGTCAACAGCTTGCTCGCCAGCGTAATGAGATGTACGTGGTCGCGTTGCAGATCGAGCACGCGCGTGCTCTTCGAGTGCGAGAAGGTCGGCGGGTCGAGGAAGATCAGTCCGAAGCGTGGACCGCGTTGAGCGAGCGCACTCTGCGTCTCGAGCCAGCGCACGCAGTCGGCACGCAACAGCTGGTGGTCGTGGGCGCCGAACTTGTTGAGCTCGAGATTACGGCGCGCCCATTCGAGATAGGTGTTCGAGAGATCGACCGACAGCGTCGTGCGCGCGCCGCCCGCGGCGGCGTAGACCGTGGCGCTACCGGTATAGGCGAACAGGTTGAGAAAACGTTGGCCCGCGGCGCGCTCGCGGATCAGTGCCCGGGTGGGCCGGTGATCGAGGAACAGGCCGGTGTCCTGGTAGTCGGTGAAATTGACGAGGAACTCGAGCCCACCCTCCTGCACCCGCTGAAAGACGCCCTCCTGCGCGCGCTTGGTGTATTGCTCGCCGCGCTTGTGCTTCTTGCGCGTCCGGAAATGGATGTGATCCAACGCAATCCCGAAAAGCTC
>DATFEQ010000028.1:0-28976 GCA_035250905.1 Steroidobacteraceae bacterium | reverse complement strand
TCGCCCCACCCATCAGGCAGGCATACAGGGTCGGATCCGGCAGCTCGAGCAATTTTGCGAACCCCCGTTGCTCGGACAAGTCAGCATTTGCAAAGCGCTTGGCCAGATAATCCTCGAGCAGCGCATCGAGCTCGCGCATGCCGCGCCGGCACTGCCAGGCGAGGCGACCCGGCTTCAATGCCGTCTCCCCGCCAGCATTTTCTTGATCTCGGCGATCGCCTTCGCCGGGTTCAAATCCTTCGGGCATGCCTCGGTGCAGTTCATGATCGTGTGGCAGCGATACAGCCGGAACGGATCCTCGAGCGCATCGAGACGCTCGCCCGTCGCTTCGTCGCGGCTGTCCACGATCCAGCGATAGGCCGCCAGGAGCGCCGCAGGTCCGAGGTAGCGGTCGCTGTTCCACCAGTAACTCGGGCAGCTGGTCGAGCAGCATGCGCACAGGATGCAGGCGGAAGGGCGATCGACCTTTTCCTGGTCTTCCTTCGACTGCAGCCGCTCCCGGTCCGGTGGCGCCGGCGAGCGTGTCTTGAGCCAAGGCTCGATGGACGCGTATTGCGCGTAGAACTGCGTCAGGTCCGCCACCAGATCCTTCACGACCGGCAGGTGCGGCAGTGGGTAGATGCTCACCTCGTTCCCGAGGTCCTGGCAGGACTTGGTGCACGCCAGCGTGTTGAGGCCGTCGATGTTCATGGCGCAGCTACCGCAGATGCCCTCGCGACAGGAGCGCCGAAACGTAAGGGTCGAGTCGATCTCGTTCTTGATCTTGATCAGCACGTCGAGAACCATCGGGCCACACGACTCCATGTCGACTTCGAACACGTCCGCGCGCGGATTCTCGGCCGACTCGGGATCGAAGCGATAGATGCGAAAGCGCTTGGCGTTGCGTGTCCCGGCAGGCGCGGGATGGACGCGGCCAGCTCGGACGCGGGAATTCGGGGGCAGTCGAAACTGGGCCATCGGCTTACCTCAGATCCTCAATAGCTGCGCGCCTGCGGCGGGATCGCCTTGACTTCATCGGTCAGTGTGTCGAGGTGCACCGGTCGGTAGTCGATCCGCACGCGGCCGCCCGCATCCACCCAGACCAGCGTGTGTTTGAGCCAATGCTGATCGTCACGCTCGGGGTAGTCCTCGCGCGCGTGCGCGCCGCGACTTTCGCGACGATTGGCGGCGCTGTGAATGGTAGCGAGCGCCTGCTGCAGCAGGTTCTCGAGCTCCAGCGTTTCGACGAGGTCCGTATTCCAGATGAGCGACCGGTCGCTCACGCTGACATCCTGGAAGGATTCGAATACCGCAGCCAGCCGCTCGATCCCCTCGCGCAGGACGGGGCCCGTCCGGAACACCGCGGCGTGCTCTTGCATGGCGCGTTGCATGTCGACGCGGATGTCGGCGGTGCGGCGCTTGCCCGCGGCGTTGCGCAGGCGCTCGACGCGGCTCACAGCGAGATCGCTGCCGTCGGGCGGCAGCGGCCGGTGCGGTGTGGCGGGCTTGATCGAGTCCACGCAGCGCCGCGCGGCCGCGCGACCGAAGACCACCAGGTCGAGCAATGAATTCGAGCCCAGGCGATTCGCGCCATGGACCGATACGCACGCGGCCTCCCCGACCGCCAGCAAGCCCGGCACTATGGCTTCGGAACCGCCATCATCGAGGGTCAGCACTTCGCCGTGCACGTTGGTCGGGATGCCGCCCATGTTGTAGTGCACGGTGGGAAAGACCGGAATCGGCTCGCGCGTAACGTCTACGCCCGCGAAGATGCGTGCGGTCTCCGCAATGCCCGGCAAGCGCTCGTTGATCACCTCGGGGCCGAGGTGCTCGAGGTGCAGATGAATGTGGTCCTTGAGCTTGCCAACGCCCCGCCCTTCGCGCACTTCGATGGTCATCGATCGGCTGACGACGTCGCGCGAAGCCAGGTCGCGCGCGTTCGGCGCATAACGGTCCATGAAGCGCTCGCCGGTGGAATTGGTGAGATATCCGCCCTCGCCACGCACGCCTTCCGTAATGAGACAGCCCGCACCGTAGATTCCGGTCGGGTGAAATTGCACGAACTCCATGTCCTGCAGGGGCAATCCGGCGCGCAGCACCATGGCATTGCCGTCGCCGGTGCAGGTGTGTGCCGAAGTGCAGGTGAAATACACTCGCCCGTACCCGCCCGTCGCGAGGATGACCCGGTGGGAGCGGAAGCGATGCAGCTTTCCCTCCTCCAGATCGAGCGCGATCACGCCGCGACATTCACCGTCTTCCATGATGAGGTCGATCGCAAAGTACTCGATGAAGAATTCGGCTTCCTGCCGAATCGATTGCTGGTAAAGGGTGTGCAGCATGGCGTGGCCGGTGCGGTCGGCCGCGGCACAGGTGCGCTGGGCGATGCCTTCACCGTAGTGGGTCGTCATCCCACCGAACGGCCGCTGATAGATGCGACCGTCTTCGGTACGCGAGAACGGCACTCCCTGGTGTTCCAGCTCGAGCACTGCGCTCGGGGCTTCCTTGCACATGAACTCGATGGCGTCCTGGTCGCCGAGCCAGTCCGATCCCTTGACGGTGTCGTACATGTGCCAGCGCCAGTCGTCCTCGCCCATGTTGCCCAATGCGGCACTGATGCCGCCTTGGGCGGCCACGGTATGGCTGCGCGTCGGGAATACCTTGGTGATGCAGGCGGTTGCGAGACCGGCGGAGGCCAGCCCGAGAGTTGCCCGCAGACCTGCCCCGCCCGCGCCCACGACCACGACGTCGTAGGTGTGATCGACGAATGCGTACGGGCGGCTCACGCACTGCCTCCCAGGGCGACGATCAGCACACTCAGGACACCGGCGGCACCGATCAGCACATGCGCGAAACTCGAAGCCACGAGCGCCAGCAGCTTGACGGCGTGATCGTGAACGTAGTCCTCGATCACTACCTGCACGCCGAGCTGCGAATGCAGGGCGAGAATGCCGACCAGCAGGATCACTCCCAGCGCATGCATCGGCATCGCGAGCCAGGCATGCACGCTCGAGTAAGTGAGCGTCTCGATGCCGATCAGCGACCAGATGAACCACAAGGCGAGCGGCACGAGCGCGATTGCCGTCAGGCGCTGCCACCACCAGTGCGAAACGCCCTCCTTGGCGGCACCGAGGCCCAGGGCGTGCGCCAGCGGACTGCGCAGGTTCACGCGGTACCTCCGAGCGGTCGCCAGATCGCGAACGCACACAGGGCCGTGAGCACCACCGCTACGACGAGCACGAGCCAGGCGCTCGCTCGCGCTTGTGCCTTTTCGAACCCGAGGCCACAGTCCCAGACCAGATGGCGAATGCCGTTCGCCAGGTGAAAGAAAAAGGCGAACAACGCGCCTAGCAGCAGCGCTCGCATCAGCAGCGAATCGAACGTGTCCATCGTGCGTGCATAGGCCTCGGGCCCGCGCGCGAGCGCAAGCAGCCACCAGGCGAGCGCGATCGAGCCGATCGACAGGAACACGCCCGTGACCCGATGCGTGAAAGACCACAGCATCGTGTACTCGAAGCGATAGATCAGAAACGGTGACAGCGGCCGCTCTCGACCCGCCATGGCCAAACCTCATTGCTCACGGTCCGTCGCGCCCAGAGCGATGCCCCGGGCGCGCCGGCACGGATTCATCTCAGAAGTCGATACAGCGCCCGGCCTTTTCCCAGTCGCCGTAACGCACGGGATCGGGACCCGGACGTCCACCGATCTCACGCGGCCGCGCCGCGGGCGGCGCGGTCGCCTGAGTATCCGCGGCAGGCGGCGTATGCTCCGCTGGCGCGGAGGACCTGGGAATTTCTGGCCGGTCATGACTGCCCGACATACCGGCAGTCTGCCAGAATCGACCTTTCATAACCATATGGTCCAGTTGAAGAAATGATTAACGGCGCAAACACGCATGGCGTCTGGTCGCGGCTCACGGAGCTCGGTGTCCTGCGCGTGGCGGGCACCGACGCGGTCGCTTTCCTGCAGGGCCAAGTGAGCAACGATGTCGAACGCCTGGATCGCGCGCGCACGCAGCTCTGTAGCCTCAACACGGCGCAAGGTCGGGTCGTGGCCGTATTGCGGCTCGCGGTGCGGCCCGAAGGGATGATCGCGGTCTTGCCCGCCGCCCTCGTGACGCCCGTCATCGAGCGTCTCAAGCGGTACGTGTTGCGCGCGAAGGTCACGTTGAGCGACGAATCCACGCGCTGGGCCGTCGCTGGCTTGCTGGAGGTCGGCGAGTTGACCCCACTCATTGGGGGGGCGGCGGCGAACGAGGAAGTCACCGTGCACACGCTGCCAGGCGCCACTGGCCGTCATTTGCTCGTGGGGCCGCCTGCAGTACTGGAAGCCCTGGCCGCGAAGTTCTCAGGCCCGATGACTTCGGACCGCTGGCGACTTGCGGCCATCGAATCCGGTGAGCCCCAGGTCTATCCCCCGACCAGCGACCTCTTCGTCGCGCAGATGCTCAACCTCGACCTGGTCGATGGCGTGAGCTTCACCAAGGGCTGCTACACGGGCCAGGAGATCATCGCGCGCACCCACCATCGCGGGCGGATCAAGCGGCGCATGTTGCGCTATCGCGTTCGTGGACCCGCCGTGCTGTCGCCCGGCGACTCCGTGGAGATCGATCGCCGCTCGGGACGCGTGGTCGAGTTCGCTGCCAGGAGCGCGACCGAGAGCGAGATCCTGGCCGTCATGTCGCTCGAAGGCTCGCCGCGCGTGGAGCCGGGCGATCTGTCGGCCGAGCCATTGCCGCTGCCATACTCGATACCTGATCTCGATTAGGACGACTCTGCACGGAGTCGCCCTGTCAGTTGTTTCAGAGATCGATCGGCTCTACCGCCGCTTCGTCGATCCGTCCGCCGAAGAACGTTCCCCCGACCCGCGCGAAGCGCGCCGGAGCGTCAGTCGCCAGCAACTGCATCGATCCTGGATCGCCCGGGGCGGCCGCGAGGCCGCGATCGTCGAGCAGTCGGCGCACAGTGCGCGCAGTGGTCTCGGCTGAATCGACGATCGCCACCGCGGGATCGAGCACACGCCGCATGACGGGCTGCAGGACGGGAAAATGTGTGCAACCGAGCAGCAGACAGTCGGGATGGGAGGCGACGTCCGCGGCGAAGATCGGTTCGAGGTAGCGTCGCACGATGCCCTCGACCAGCGCGCCGTCGACCCAGCCCTCCTCCGCCAGCGCAACGAACAGCGCACACGGTTGTGCGAGGACCCGTGCATCCGGCCGAATGGCATGGATCGCGGCCTGGTAGGCACCACCACGAACCGTGCCCTCCGTGGCAATGACGGCGATCCGCCCGCTCGCCGACGCGGCGCACGCCGCCTGCGCGCCGGGTTCGAGCACGCCGATGACGGGCAACGGCGCGTAGCGCTCGCGCAGCGCGCGCAGCGCCACGGCCGATGCCGTATTGCACGCGATCACCAGGCACTTGATGTCGCGCGCGATGAGTGCATCCGCCGCCTGGATCGAGTAGCGCACCACGGACGCGGCGCTCTTCGTGCCATACGGCAGGCGTGCAGTGTCGCCCAGGTAGACAAAGCTCTCGTGCGGCAGGGTGGTGCGCAGCGCGCGCAACACCGTCAGGCCGCCGACCCCGGAATCGAAAACCCCGATCGGGAGACCCACCGCGACTCCGGGCCTACTCCGGTCTCAGGTGCGGAAACAGCAGCACGTCGCGAATCGAGGGTGAGTTGGTGAAGAACATGACGACCCGATCGATGCCGACCCCGAGGCCCGCGGTGGGCGGCATCGCATACTCGAGCGCGCGCACATAGTCCGCGTCGTAGAACATCGCTTCCTCATCGCCCGCCGCCTTGCGCGCCGCCTGCTCGCGGAAACGCGCCGCCTGTTCGTCCGGATCGTTGAGCTCCGAAAAGCCGTTGGCGATTTCCCGGCCGCCGACGTAGAGCTCGAACCGGTCGGTCACGAACGGGTCCTCGTCATTGGCGCGCGACAGCGGCGACACTTCGGTCGGATAGGCATAAACGAAGGTGGGGTCGACGAGCTTGTCCTCGACGGTCTTGCCGAAGACCTCCATCTGGAGCTTCCCCGCACCGTCACCCTTCTTGTAGGGAATCTGCAGGCGGTCACAGATGCGGTGCAGGTAGTGCTCTTCGCGCAGCGACATGGGATCGAGGTCGGGATTGTGCTCCAGCAGGCACTGCTCGACCGTCGCACGCCGAAAGGGCTTCGCCAGATCGTAGGTGCGACCCTGGTAGTCGATGCTCGTGCTGCCATGAATCGCCTGCGCCAGCCCGCGAAAGGCCTTCTCCACCCAGTCCATCACGTCCCGGTAGTCGCCATACGCCCAGTAGAGCTCCAGCATCGTGAATTCAGGGTTGTGCTGGGTGGAGAGCCCCTCGTTGCGGAAGTTGCGGTTGATCTCGTAGACACGCTCGAAGCCCCCGACCACCAGGCGTTTGAGGTAGAGCTCGGGTGCGATTCGCAGATACATGTCGAGATCGAGCGCATTGTGATGGGTCACGAAGGGGCGCGCCGCCGCCCCGCCAGGTATCACCTGCATCATGGGCGTTTCCACTTCCAGGAAATCGAGCGCGTCGAGAAAGTCACGCAGGTAGTGAATGATGCGCGCGCGCGTGCGGAACACCTCGCGGCTGGGCTCGCTCATGATCAGGTCCACGTAGCGCCGGCGATAGCGCAGCTCCGTGTCCGCGAGCCCGTGCCACTTGTCTGGCAGCGGACGCAATGACTTCGACAGCATCAGCGTCTTGGTGACCCTGACCGACAGTTCGCCCGTCTTGGTCTTGAAGAGCGTCCCCTGCGCGCCGACGATGTCGCCGATGTCCCAGGTCTTGAACTCCTCGTAGGCGTCCGCCAGCGCACCCTGCTGCAGGAACAGCTGAATCTGACCGGTGCGATCCTGCAGCGTCGCGAAGCTCGCCTTGCCCATGACGCGCTTGAGCATCAACCGCCCGCCAACGCTCACGGTGTGCGGATTGGCCTCGAACCACTCCGCGCCCCGCTCGCCAAATGCGGTGTGCAGCTGGCCCGCCAGCGCGTCACGGCGAAAGTCGTTGGGATAGTTCCAATGACCCTCGCGAAGCCTCGCGAGCTTCGCGCGCCGTTCGCTGATCAGCTTGTTGTCGTCGTTGTCGTCAGTCATTTGAGCTTCACAGACCCTGCTTGAGACTCGCCTGCATGAAGGGATCCAGGCCGCCATCGAGCACCGCCTGAGTGTTGCCGATCTCCACGCCCGTGCGCAGATCCTTGATACGCGACTGGTCCAGCACGTAGGAGCGGATCTGGTTGCCCCAGCTCACGTCGGACTTGGAGTCCTCCAGCACGCGCGCCGCGGCGTTGCGCTTGTTCACCTCGAGCTCGTAGAGCTTCGCTTTCAACATCTTCATCGCCGTGGAGCGGTTCTTGTGCTGGCTGCGCTCGTTCTGGCAGGCGACCACGATGCCCGTCGGCAGGTGCGTGATGCGCACCGCCGATTCGGTCTTGTTGACGTGCTGACCGCCCGCGCCGCTCGAGCGGTACACGTCCACGCGCAGGTCCGCGGGATTGACCTCGATCGAGATGTTCTCATCGACCTCGGGCGAGACGAATACCGATGCGAACGAGGTGTGGCGCCGGTTGCCGGAGTCGAACGGCGACTTGCGTACCAGGCGGTGCACCCCGGTCTCGGTGCGCAGCCACCCATACGCGTAATCGCCCGTGAAACTGATCGAGGCGCTCTTGACGCCTGCGACCTCGCCGTCGCTCTGGTCGATGACCTCGGTCTTCAAGCCGTGCGCGTCGCCCCACTTGAGATACATGCGCATCAGCATGGCCGCCCAGTCCTGCGCCTCGGTACCGCCGGCACCGGCCTGGATATCGAGGAACGCATTGTGCGAATCCATCTCGCCCGGAAACATGCGCTGGAATTCGAGTCGATGCACGCCCTCTTGCAGGCGTGCCACGTCCGCTTCGACGCCCTGTATCGTGGCGGCGTCGTTTTCCTCGACCGCGAGCCCGAGCAGCTCGCCCGCATCGATGATGCCGACAGCCAGGCGATCGAGGGTGCCCACGGTCTCCTCCAGGCGCGCGCGTTCGCGGCCCAGCTCCTGCGCCTTGTCGGGTGTGTTCCAGATGCCGGGATCTTCGAGCTCGCGGCTCACTTCCGCGAGGCGATCCTTCTTCAGCTCGTAATCAAAGATACCCCCGTAAGGAGCCCAGGCGCTCCCCGAGGTCTGCGAGCGAACGGCGCAGCTGATTGACTTCCATCGACGGTCACTGAATCGAAACGGGCCGTAATGGTAGCACGCAGGACTCGATGTGCTCGACCACGAGCTGCAGACGGCGCGTGCCGAGGTACTCGTTCACGTCGAGCCGGTACGCGAGACGCGCCTGCCCCTGCGGAACATCGCGAGCGCGCTCGGGATTCATGAAGCCGAACACGATCGCATCGAAGATCTCGCCGCTCGCGGCGGGGCGCACACGCAGCTTCAGGTGACGCTCGCCGACGGTGCGGCTCTCGAGCACCACGAACTCGCCATCGAAAGCCGGCTCCGGAAAGGAGTGGCCCCACGGGCCCGCATCGCGCAATTCGAGTGCAGTGGCGAGCGTCATCTCCTCGGGCGAGAGCTCGCCATCGGTGTCGACGAAGCCTTGTGCGCTCGGATCGAGCCAGGCGCCGACCTCCTCGATGAAGAGGGCTGCGAACTCGTCGAGCCGCTCCCGAGCGAGCGTGAGGCCGGCGGCCATCGCATGCCCTCCAAAGCGCTCGATCAGCCCGGGATGGCGCGTCGCGACCGCCTCCAGCACGTCGCGGATGTGCACGCCGGGGACCGAGCGCGCGGAGCCGCGCAGCGTCCCATCCTCCGCACGCGCAAGCGCGATCACGGGCCGGTGCACGCGGTCCTTGACGCGCGAGGCCACGAGTCCCACGACGCCCTGGTGCCACGACTCATCGTAGAGACACAATCCCGCCGGCGTCTCGCCCATCAAATCGAGGTGCAGCTGCTCGACTGCGACCAGCGCATCGGCCTGCATGCGCTGCTCGATCTCGCGACGCTCGTCGTTGAGCTCACTGAGCCGGACCGCCAGGCGGCGCGCCTCAGTCATATCGTTCGTCAACAGGCACTCGACGCCGAGGCTCATGTCGTCGAGCCGGCCGGCTGCATTGAGACGCGGCGCCACGGCAAAAGCGAAATCCTGGGCCACCAGCCGCGACTGGGTACGCTCGGCCTGCTCGAGGAGCGCCGTAATGCCGGCCACGCAGCGACCCGCGCGCACGCGCTTCATGCCCTGGGCGACCAGGATGCGATTGTTGTGATCGAGCGGCACCAGGTCAGCGATGGTGCCGAGCGCCACCAGATCCAGAAGCTCGGCGACGCTGAATCCGGGCGCTCGATCCCGCCGGGCGCGCGTCAGCGCCGCCATGAGGTAGAAGGCCACGCCCACACCGGCCAGTGCCCGGCTGCCGAAGCAGCTGCCCGCGAGATTGGGATTGACGATCGCCGCCGCCCGCGGCAGCTCTGCCGGCGGCAGGTGATGATCCGTCACCAGCACCTCGATGCCGTGCCGGGCGGCTTCGGCAACTCCCTGGTGGCTGGAGATCCCGTTGTCCACGGTCACGATGAGCGCGGGCGCCTGCTCGGCGGCGAGCGCCACGATCTCCGGTGTAAGCCCGTAGCCGAATCGGAACCGGTTCGGGACCAGATACGCCGCGTTTTCATGGCCGAGACCGCGCAACGTGCGCAACACCAGCGCGGTGCTGGTGGCGCCGTCAGCATCGAAATCACCAACGACCAGGATGCGCGACCGAGTCTCGAGATGGCGCATCAAAAGGTCGACGCCCGCTTGCAATCCGTCGAGGGTGCTCACTGGCAACAGGCGATCGAGCCCGAGTTCGAGCTCTTCCCTGGACTTGAGACCGCGCGCGGCATACACGCGGCGCAAGACCGGGTGGAGTTGAGGCATGAAGTCGCCGGCGGGCAGGCATGCGCGGCGGCGGATCGGCGAGGCGCTCAAGCCAGCCTCTCGAACCAGGGCCCAGTCCTGCGCCACCAGCGCCAGGATCGCGTGCGCGTGAGGGAGAGCAATCGATCGTTGATGTGTACGTGCAGGCGGCCCAACCGTCCGCGCTGCAGACCGGCAAGTGCCGGCTGAAACCAATTGCGCTCGAGATCCAACAGGGCTTGCGCGGCGGACTCAGGCGCAGCCGACGCACTCGCGAGGGCGACGATCGTCGCGTCCGCCTGGGTCAGGTCGATTGCCTCGAACGATTGCGGCACCGGTGCCACCTCTGCTCCCCCCATTTGCCACAGCCCCCGCAGAAATCCGTCGTCGCTGAACAAGACCGGCAGCGTCGTTGCGGGTGGCTCCAGCGGCCATTGCCCGCCGCCCCAGAGCCACAGGCCATTCACAGCCACTGCGCCGCGCTCCGCGCGCGCGATATTAACGGGGTGATCGTGCAGCCACATCTGAATTTCGGTCATCAACCGCTTCAGGGCGGCCCCGTCCGCGCCACGCGGCAGCGCCTGCAGGATGTCGACACCTCTGACCCTGGCGGGATCGGTCGTGTCGGCGTCGAGGTCTGCGCCGCTCACGAGGTAGGCCTGCGTGTCGAGCCCATCGACGAGACGAAAGCCCGCCGTCGAAAAGTGCGCGTTGAATCCGCGTTCGAGCTCGCGCCACTCCCCGCCCGAGAGCGTCGGCGCTTCCGTAGCGAGGTAGACGCGATCGACGCCCGCCTCGAGGTGAACGCCCTGGGCCAGCCACCAGTGTCGTGCGGGAGTCGCATGGACCGGCGGCGGGCAGGCGCTGCGCGTGATTGCGGCAATGGGAATTCTAGGCGGCGTCGGCAGCTCGATCCTCTGGCAAACCCAGGCACGCCACTCTCGCGAGGCGACCACGGTGCCGCGCGCGAGCAGAGCCTCGAGTGCCCTGAGTCGCGGCCAGTCTGGCGGCTCGCCGCTGGGATGCCGATCGAAGTAGAGATCCGTGAGGATCAGCGTGAATTCGCGCAACGAGGGCGTCCGTTGATCGGGTGTCGCCCGCCCGGGCGATGTCTTATCGTACGCACATGAAATTCGCGCTGCAGGGACCGACGTCTGCGAACCTCGTGCGGGCGTGCTCGACGACCGAGATCCGCGTGGGCGAGCGGCTCATCCGAGCGAGCCTCATCCTGACCGCGACCGACATGGTGCTCGACTGGCCGCCGCGCAGCGTCCACGAACTCGCGCCCGAACACCTGCAAGAGGCGCTCGCGTTCGCTCCGGAGGTGATCCTGCTCGGCACGGGCTTGCGCCAGGACTTTCCCGCCGCGCACGTGCTCGCGCCAGTTCATCATGCCGGGGTCGGGATCGAGGTGATGGATACGCGCGCCGCGTGCAGGACGTTCAACGTCCTGGTACAGGAAGGGCGCAAGGTCGCCGCGGCGCTGATCTTGAATCCCGCCGAGGCGTGAGAGTCGGTGAGGCGCGTGTCAGGCGGGCACACCGAGAGAAGACACAGGGAACAAAAGCTTCAATCACTCAACCAATCATTCGAAGCTGACAGATTCGAACAATTGCACTTCTTCTTGTTGTTCTGCGTTGTTCTTGTTGTTGTCTGACGTCCCCCTTCGCCCCTGTGTCTTCTCGCGGTGTGCCCGTTGGCACTGTCTTCGATTGGCGACATGTTAATCGGATGGCTAGCTGAGGCGCAACTTCGAAAAAGGTCCGAAGTGGTTGCCGGACAAGGCGGAATTGCGGGGCAGTGGCTAGACTCGATCTAACGGCGGCGTGGTTCTTTGCATAAGATCCGGGCGCCGACGCCGGGTCGATGCCCTACCGCGGAGGGGGCGGCAGGTAAAGCCTCGGATCGACCGGCTCTCCGTTGTAGCGGATCTCGAAATACAGCATGGGTTTACGGTTAGGTCCTAAGCCCATCTCCGCGATCGGCTGACCTGCGGCGACGGTGTCGCCCTCGCGCACGGAGAGCGCACGGTTGTGGCCGTACGCGCTCAGAAAAACATTCGTGTGCTTGATGATCAGCAGCTGACCGAATCCGCGTAACCCGCTCCCCAGGTACACCACCTTGCCTGGTGCAGCGGCACGAATCACCTGCCCTTCGCGGCCGGCGATGGTCAGGCCCTGCGAGCCGGTCGCGGTGTGCTGGACAGCACTCGTGATGCCCTCGGTGGGCCACAACCAGTTCGCCACATTGTCGGCGCCGGGTGGCGCCGGCGGCTTGACTGAGGCCGACGCGTTCGCCGGGCGCTGTGGAGCCGGCGACGCGCGCACGCCCGGCGGAGGTTTGAGCGTGAGGCGCTGTCCGGGGTAGATGCGATAGTCGGACGACAGATGATTCCAGCGAGCGAGCTCGCGGTAGTCGAGCCCGTGACGCCACGCGATCGAATACACCGTGTCGCCGGCACGAACCGTGTACTGACCGGGCGGATCGGGTTTGCGGTAGGGCTCGCCACACGCCCCGAGCAACACCAGCACAGCGGCCAACAGGCCGGCGCCACGCGCACGGCATCCGCCGCTTCGCCCGCGCGTGTCCATCGGGTCGCGGCGGCGGGTCAGACCGGACCTTGCACCAGCGGGACGAAGGCCACGGCGCCCAGTCGTTCGCGCTTGACGCGATTGTCATCGCGCGTGATGCGGATCAGTTCCTGCTCGCCTTCGGCGCCGATCGGCACCACCATGCGGCCTCCGGGCGCGAGCTGCTCGAGCAGGACATCGGGGATGGCGTGCGGCGCCGCCGCCACGAGAATGCCATCAAAGGGTGCATGAGCCAGCCAGCCCTGCCCGCCGTCGCCATGGCGAAAGCGCACGTTCTTGATCTCGAGCTCCTTGAGGCGCTGGCGCGCGCGCTCGAGGAGAGGCGCGATGCGCTCTATCGTGTAGATCTTGCCGACCAGAGGCGCGAGCACCGCGGTCTGGTATCCACACCCGGTGCCGATCTCGAGCACCTCGTTGAGCGGGCCGCCCTCGAGCAGGGCTTCGGTCATGCGCGCGACGATCCACGGCTGGGAAATGGTCTGGCCGAACCCGATCGGGAGCGCGACGTCCTCGTAGGCGCGGCTCGCGATCGCTTCGTCCACGAACAGGTGCCGGGGAACGCTGCGAATGCGGTCGAGCACGGTGGCATTGCGGATACCGTTGTCCTTGAGCCGCTGCACCAGCCGCTCGCGGGTACGCGCCGAGGTCATGCCGATGCCACTCAGCCGGAGGTCAGTCATGCAGGCCTCGCAACCACTCGCCCACCGCCTCGAGCGTCGCATGTCGCGTGAGATCGATCTGCAGCGGCGTCACCGACACAAATCCTTCCGCGACCGCGTGGAAGTCCGTGCCGGGGCCGGCGTCCTGGCCCGGCCCGGCCGGTCCCAGCCAGTAGATCGGTGCGCCGCGCGGATCCTGGCTGCGCACGACGCGCTCCGAACGATGCCGATTGCCGAGCCGGGTCGCGTGCACGCCCCGCAGTTCGGCGTAGGCGCGATCGGGAACGTTGACATTGAGGATGGTCGAGGCATGGAGCGGTGACTTCACCAGGTGCATGACCAGCTCGCGCGCCACCCGCGCACCCGTCTCGAAGTTCCTTCCGCTACCCGGCTGCGTGCAGAGCGACACCGCGATCGTCGGCAGGCCGAGGAAGCGCCCCTCGATGGCGGCCGCGACCGTGCCCGAGTACAGCACGTCGTCGCCGAGATTCGCTCCGTCGTTCACCCCCGAGACCACCATGTCGTGCTCTTCGTCGAACAGGCCGGAGATCGCGAGGTGAACACAATCGGTCGGCGTGCCGTTTACGTAATAGACGTTCTCCTCCACCTGGAAGACTCTCAGTGGCGACTCCAGTGTCAGGGAATTGCCCGCGCCGCTGCGGTTGCGCTCGGGCGCGACGATGGTGACGCGCCCAAGATCACGCATAGCCTCGGCCAGGCGACGGATACCCTCGGCGCGGTAGCCGTCGTCGTTGCTCAGAAGGATCTTCAATGCGATCGCCGGCGCGTGAGCTTGTACGCGCAACTATACTGGAAGCGCCCGCGCCGGGCATAGAAACGCACGCGCGCGGTCGCGGCGGCTACTTCGAGGAAGAGCATCCGGTGAGCGACGAGTCCGACGAGAAGCGGCTGTTCCGCGAGGCCGTGCGCGACGTCAAGCGACTGCGCACCTCGGCGCGCGTGACACCACCCAAGCCACGCCCGAAGGCGCGCTTTGCACGCCTCGACGACCTCGCCGTGCTCAAGGAAAGCCTCGAGCTCTCTCCCGGCGATCTGCTGGCGGAAACGGGCGATGAGCTCAGCTTCCGGCGCGCCGGGGTCCAGGATGCCGTGCTGAGGAAACTGCGTCGCGGCCAGTACCGCGTCGAGGCCGAGCTCGATCTGCATGGCCTCACGGTCGCGCAGGCGAAGCAGGAGCTGCGCGCCTTCCTGGAAGCCATGCTCCGCAGCGGCGCGCGCTGCGTGCGCATCATCCACGGGAAGGGCCTGCGCTCCGGTCATCGCGGGCCGGTCCTCAAGCACACCGCGAGCCTCGTTCTGCAGAAGACGGGCGCGGTCCTCGCGTTCAGTTCTGCACGTCCCGTCGACGGCGGCACCGGGGCGATCTACGTGCTCCTGAGCCGGCGCTGAGGTCGAGGGTCAACCGCGCTTCTTCAGCCTCTCCACGAGCGCGCGCATCGTACGTTGCGTTTCGTCGCTGAACCAGGCCGCCACCATCGTTTCGTAATCGTCCGGCCCGAGACCCTGGAGCAGGTCGATGAGGTCCTGTCGAGCGAACTTGCGGGTCGCGGCAACGGCCTCGGGTGGCAGCCCGGCAATCGACTGTGCCCACGCGACTGCCGCCGGCACCACTTCGCTCTCGGGTTCGATCCGATCCACCAGGCCGATCTCGAGCGCTTCCGCCGGGCCCAGCAGGCGGCCGCTGCTGATCAACTGATCCGCGTGGCGTGCGCCCACCAGGCGACGCAGCACCGCATAGATCACGGGCCCCGGGCAGAGCCCGACCTGCACCTCGTTCAGGCCGATCTTGAAGGCGCCATCCGCCATCACGCGGTAGTCGCAGTACAGGGCAAGCACCGCGCCGCCAGCCGGGCTGTGACCCGTGATGGCCGCGACCACGGGCAGTGCCGACGCCGCGAGGCGCGCCTGGACGTCGAAAAAGACCTTCCAGGCGTCGCGCATCTGTTGACGGTCGAGCTGCAGCAGCTCCGGCACATCCAGCCCGCCGGTAAACATTCCGGGGCGGCCGGAGATCACCAGGGCCCGCGCCCCGCTCCGCGCGGCGGCGTCGAGTTCCTGGGCCAGGCGCTGCAGCAAGCCGGGATTGAGCGCGTTCGCCGGTGGCCGCGCCAGGCGCAGCTCGCGGACCGGGCCATGGTCGGTGATCTCGATCATGTGGTGACTCCTGTAACGTCCGCGTCCACGATCTCGCGCAATACCGCGGTGGCAAACGCTCCCGGCCCGAGCCTGAATGTCACCTCGAGGTCCTCCGTCAGCCGCGCCCCCAGCTCTTCGACCCTGAGCCTGAGCGCGCGTCGCTCCAGCTGCAATCCCGCCTGTTCGAGCGCGGCCGTGACGGGTTCGAACGCGCCACGCGCGTCTTCCTCGAGCGCTGCGGCCTCCAAGCGCGGGCGCAACTCCCCGCGTCCCCACATGGGACCGGTCGGATGCACATCGAGCTGTGCGCAGCGCCGCAAGATGTCGGCATCGGGCGTGTCGATCCCGAAAACACTGCCGCTGCCGTCGAGGTTGACGATCTCGCCGTCGAGGAGTCGATCCCAGCTCTCGCGCCGCACGCGCTCCGCGAGCACCGCATTGAACACCAGGCTGCGACCCGCGGACAACGTAAAGCTGCGCGCGGAGCGCGCGCGCGGTTCGGCGCCCTCTTCCGCCCAGCGCGCGAGCGACTGGAGGTTCGCGCCCTCGCGTCCAAAGCGCTGCGGGCCGAAATAGTTCGGCACGCCGCGCGCGCGGATCAGCGTGAGACGAGCGTCGAGAGCGGCGCGCTCGCCGCGCAATTGGCGCACCCGGATGCGAAACCGATTGGCTGCCAGGGCGCCCCGACGAAGCTTGCGTCCGTGCGGATGAGCTTCCAGCACTGCGAACTCCGGGTCGCGGAGCTCGAGCCACGGGGTGCGTGTCGTGCCGCCCGGCACGCTGAACCACTGCACGGCCACCGCGTGGCGATCCTTGAGGCCGGCAAAGCCCACGTCATTGATGCGCACATGCGCATGACGCGCCAGTGTTCGCGCCACCCATTCGGTGTTCGTGCCACGCTTGCGAATCCTGAGCAACACGTGCTGACCGGATCCATCGGGGGCGAAGCCGAGCTCCTCTTCGACTTCGAAGTCCTCGGGAACCGTCCGCAGGGTCCCGGCGAGTGGTGGTTGTGCGAACGCGCGCGGCGGCTCGAGCGCAGCCGCGCGCCAATGTGCTGGCACCGGGGTCAAGTCAGCCGTCCCGCGCGAGGCTCTCCACCAGCGCGATGGCCTGGGCGGCGATGCCCTCGCCGCGGCCAATCAGCCCCAGCTGCTCCGTGGTGGTGGCCTTGACGTTCACCACCTCTGGCGGCAGCTCGAGCATCTCTGCCAGCCGCCGACGCATGGCCTCGCGATGCGGGGCGATGCGCGGTCGCTCCGCGAGCAGCGTCACGTCGACGTTCACCGGCTCGAACCCACGGGCAAGCAGCATCGCGAGCACGCGCTCCAGCAGGACGGCTCCCGCCACTCCGCGCCATTGCGGATCCGTGTCCGGAAAATGCATGCCGATGTCGCCGAGGCCCGCGGCACCGAGCAAGGCATCGCACAGGGCGTGGATCACGACATCGCCGTCGGAATGGGCGCGCACGCCGCGCTCGTGTGGGATGCGCACTCCCGCCAGCATGACGAAATCGCCGTCCGTGAAGGCGTGCACGTCAAAGCCGATACCGACACGGATGCTGGCGCTCACGACGCGCTCGATCGCAGGATCGCCTCGGCCAGGTGCAGATCGTCGTCGCAGGTCACCTTGACGTTGCGCGTGCTGCCCACGACCAGTCGCGGTCGCAAGCCGAGTGCCTCGACGGCCGCCGCCTCGTCGGTGACTGCCTGGTTGCGCTCCGCGCAGAACGCGAGGGCGCGTCGCAACAGGTCGTAGCGGAACATTTGCGGCGTCTGCGCCGCCCACAGTCCACCTCGTTCGAGGGTCGCCACGACCCGTGCGGCCGAATCCTCAGCGCGCTTCACGGTATCTGCGACGGGAATCGCGAGCAGCCCGCCGACATCGTCCTCCTCGAGCTCGGCGATGAGACGATCCAGGTCCTGCGCGCGCAGACAGGGGCGCGCGGCGTCGTGCACCAGGACCCAGTCGTCGCGCGCTGCGTCACCCTCGAGCGCTTGCACGCCATTGGCGACCGAGAACATCCGCTCAGCTCCGCCCCGGGCGGTGCGAATCCGCGCATTGCGCGCGCACGCGAGCGCATCCCACGCTTGATCCGCTGGAGCGAGGACCACCACGATGCCGTGAATGCCCTGGTGTGCGAGGAACGGTGCGAGCGCATGTTCCAGCACCGACCGCCCGCACAAGGTTCGATACTGCTTCGGCCCGCCTGCGCTCATGCGCTCGCCGCGGCCGGCCGCGGGAATGACAGCCCACCGGCGTACCGCGCCAGCCTGGCGGCTCATCGCGCCGATGCTTGCTGCGAGCCGCGGGTCGCACGTTCCGGCGACTCCGGATCCGTGGACTCGCCTTCGGCCGCATCGGGCTCGGTGCTGTCCAGCGTCCGGTCCCGCGAGGCGGGCGTGACCACCTGGTAGAACGTCTCGTTCGCACGCACCATGCCGAGGTCGCTGCGCGCGCGCTCTTCCACGGCGTCCAGCCCTTCCTTGAGATTCTCGACCTCGGCGGCCAGCTGCGCATTGCGAGCTTCGAGCTCCGCGTTCTCGCGCTGCTGCGCGACGACCGCCATCTGCAGGCGACGCACTTCGTTCACGCCGTCATCGGAGAGCCACAGGCGATACTGCAAGGCGAGCAACGCGAGCGCGAGGATGGCGGCGAAGACTTTCATCGCGGCGAGCTTACCTGACCTCGACCGGGAACGCCGCTCGCCCCGCGTAGCGGGCGTGCGCGCCGAGCTGCGTCTCGATCCGCAGCAGCTGGTTGTACTTGGCGATCCGATCAGAGCGCGACAGCGAACCCGTCTTGATCTGGGCCGCCCCGGTCGCCACCGCGATGTCGGCGATGGTGTGGTCCTCGGTCTCACCCGAGCGATGTGAGACCACCGCGCTGTAGCCTGCCGCGCGCGCCATGTCGATCGCGGCGAGTGTCTCGGTCAGCGTGCCGATCTGGTTGACCTTGATCAGGATCGAGTTGGCGACACCCTTGTCGATGCCTTCCTTGAGAAGGCGCGTATTGGTCACGAACAGGTCGTCGCCCACGAGCTGGACGCGCCGGCCGAGCCGCTGCGTGAGGAGCGCCCAGCCCTGCCAATCGCTCTCGCTCATGCCGTCCTCGATCGTGATGATGGGGTAACGGCCGACGAGGTCGGCCAGGTAGTCGACGAACTGCGCGGCGCTGAACTCGCGCCCTTCCGACTCGAGCGTGTAGACGTTTTCGCGGTAGAACTCGGTGCTGGCGACGTCGAGACCGAGATAGACGTCCCCACCCGGCGTATAGCCTGCGAGCTGCACCGCTTCGATGATCGTCTCGAGCGCGGCTTCGTTCGAGGGCAGGTTGGGGGCGAAGCCGCCCTCATCTCCCACCGCGGTCGCGAGGCCCTGCTTGTGCAGCACTTTCTTCAGCGTGTGGAAGATCTCCGCGCCATAGCGCACGGCCTCGCTGAACGAAGGCGCGCCCACGGGGAGGATCATGAATTCCTGGATGTCGACGTTGTTGTCCGCGTGCGCCCCGCCGTTGATGATGTTCATCATGGGCACGGGAAGTACCGGCTCACGGTCGCCGGCGAGATAACGGAACAGCGGCAGCTTGCGGTCGTTCGCGGCGGCGTGCGCGGCCGCCAGGGACACCGCGAGGATCGCATTCGCGCCGAGGTGCGACTTGTTCTCGGTCCCGTCGAGCTCGATCATGCGGGCGTCGAGCCCGCGCTGGTCCTGAGCATCCCGCCCCACCAGCGCCGTGCGGATCGCGCCGTTCACGTTCGCAACGGCGTGCAGCACGCCCTTGCCGAGATAGCGCTTCGGATCGCCATCCCGCAGCTCCACCGCTTCGCGTGTCCCCGTGGACGCGCCCGACGGCACGGCCGCCCGTCCCATGCTGCCCGAGTCGAGCACCACATCGGCTTCCACCGTGGGATTGCCGCGCGAGTCGATGATTTCGCGTCCCCGGATATCCGCGATGCGGCTCATAGCCTCGACTCCTCGTACGGCTTGGCCTTGGCCGCGGCATCGAGCGCCTTGAGCGTCGTGAGGAGCGACTCCATGCGATCGAGCGGCCAGGCGTTCGGGCCGTCACTCAGCGCCTTGTCGGGATCGGGATGAGTTTCCATGAAAAGCCCCGCGACGCCGGCTGCCACCGCGGAGCGCGCCAGCACGGGTATGAATTCACGCTGCCCACCCGAGGCGGAGCCCTTGCCACCCGGGAGCTGCACCGAGTGGGTGGCATCGAAGACCACCGGGCAACCGGTCGAGCGCATCACCATCAGCGAGCGCATGTCCGAGACCAGGTTGTTGTAGCCAAACGAGAAGCCGCGCTCGCACACCATGATCTGGGCGTTGCCGGTGGAGCGCGCCTTGTCGACCACGTTCTGCATTTCCCAGGGGGACAGGAACTGCCCCTTCTTGATGTTGACGGGCTTGCCCTGGGAAGCGACGTTCACGATGAAGTTGGTCTGCCGGCAGAGGAACGCGGGCGTCTGCAGCACGTCGACCTCGGGAGCCACTTCCGCGAGCGGCGTGTCCTCATGCACGTCGGTGAGCACGGGGAGCTTCAGCTGCCGGCGCACCTCGCCAAGGATCCGCAGCCCCTCCTCGATGCCCGGCCCGCGGAAGCTCTGGCGCGAGGAGCGGTTCGCCTTGTCGAACGAGGACTTGAAGATGAGCGGGATGCCCAGGCGCTGGGTGATCTCCTTGAGCTTCGCCGCAGTGTCGAGAACCAGCCTCTCGCTCTCGACGACGCACGGTCCAGCGATCAGGAAGAAAGGCTGGTCCGGACCAACGTCGAAGCCATGCAGCTTCATGCACTGGCCGCAGCCGGAAGCTGCGCGGCGCGATAGTGGCGCGCGGCGCGAATGAATCCGGTGAAGAGCGGGTGTCCGTCGCGTGGCGTCGAGTTGAATTCAGGGTGGTACTGGCAGGCGATGAACCATGGATGCCCGGGCAGCTCGACGAGCTCCACCAGCCCGTCCTCGGAAAAGCCCGAAAACCTCAGCCCCGCCTTGGTCAGGCGCTCGAGATAGTGGTTGTTGAACTCGTAGCGGTGACGGTGCCTTTCCAGGACCCGGTCGCGTCCGTAGATGGCATGGGCGAGCGAGCCGGAAACGACGCGGCATTCCTGTTCGCCGAGACGCATGCTACCGCCCTTTTCCGAGGCATCGTCGCGGCTCTGAGCACCATGGACACGGTCCTGCCATTCGGTGATCAGCGCGATGACCGGATGGGGTGTCGCACGATTGAACTCGGTGCTGTGCGCGCCCTCGAGGCTCGCCACGTGTCGTGCGAACTCGATCACCGCCACCTGCATCCCGAGACAAATGCCGAGATACGGAATCCCATGCCGCCGCGCATATTCGGCTGCCTTGATCTTGCCCTCGATGCCGCGCTCGCCGAATCCCCCTGGAACGAGGATCGCGTCCATCCCCTGCAGGGCCGCCAGGCCCTGGGTTTCCAGGTCGGCCGACTCGATGTAGTGCACGTTCACGCGCGTGCGGGTGCGCACGCCCGCGTGGGTGAGCGCTTCGTTGAGTGAAATATAGGAATCGCGGATCTGCACGTACTTGCCGACCATCGCGACGTTCACCTGCCCCTCGGGGTTCATCTTGGAGTTCACCACCTGGCGCCACTCGGCCAGGTCGGTCGGGCTCGCCTGCAGGCGCAGCTTGTCGACCACGATGTCGTCCAGCCCCTGCTCGTGCAGCAGCAGCGGGATGCGGTAGATGTCGTCCGCATCGACCGCGGAGATCACGGCGCGCTCCTCCACGTTGGTGAACAGCGCGATCTTGCGTCGATGCTCGTCCGGCAGCGGTGCACGGCAGCGGCACAGCAGGATGTCGGGCTGGATGCCGATGCCGCGCAGCTCCTTGACCGAATGCTGCGTCGGCTTGGTCTTGATCTCACTGGAGCTGCCGACCACGGGTATCAGCGTGAGGTGCATGTATACGACGTTGTTGCGACCGAGCTCGACGCCCAGCTGGCGGATCGCCTCGAGGAACGGGAGCGATTCGATGTCGCCGACCGTGCCGCCGATCTCCACCATGCACACGTCCGCATCGCCCGCGCCGAGGCGGATGCTGCGCTTGATCTCGTCGGTGATGTGCGGGATGACCTGCACCGTCGCACCGAGGTAGTCACCGCGGCGTTCCTTGGCGATCACACGCTCGTAGATGCGCCCGGTGGTGAAGTTGCTGTTGCGTCCCGTGGTGGTGCGCACGAAGCGCTCGTAGTGCCCGAGGTCGAGATCGGTTTCAGTGCCGTCGCGCGTGACGAACACCTCGCCGTGCTGAAACGGGCTCATCGTCCCCGGGTCGACGTTGATGTAGGGGTCGAGCTTGACCATCGCCACCTTGAGGCCGCGGGCCTCGAGGATCGCGCCCAGGGAAGCGGCCGCGATGCCTTTCCCCAGGGAGGAAACGACGCCACCAGTAACAAATACAAAACGGGTCATGGTCAGACTCACCCGCCGGAAAAAATTTAAGAATGGCAACGGGCGGGAGTCGGGAAGAGCCTGCAGGGCCCGCCGCTCACTTGCGCCACGTCAGCCGCAAATTTTCGACGGGCGGTCACGATACCAGAAGAAGGCTGCTGCCTCAACGCAACACGACCGGCGGAGGACTGCCAATGTTTGGCGGCGCGCGACCTGGCCGCTCGCGTAGCCCTAGACGAGCCTGGGCGCGTCGAGCCACTCGATGAGCATCCCGGGCTTGCCCGCCGGTGCATGAAACTTCACATCGCTCCATAGATCGCCGACCGCCAGCAGCGAATCCTCGCAGAACACGAGCGGCAAGAGCGGTCGCATCCAGGGAACGATGCCACGTTCCTGGTACAGGTTGCGCAGCGCCCGCCGCGAGCCTCGCACAGCCACCTGCACTTTGAGGCCGGAGGCTTGCCAGGAAACGGACAGCGGGCCCGCGGGAAGGTCGAGAGCGGCCTCGCCCTCTTGCGCGGCTCGCACGCGCAGGCGCCCCAGGCCATCGGGTAACGCGAGCTCGCGTTGCTCGCTCCAGGCCCAGGTCATGGCGTGGCGCGGCGCCGCTGGCGGCGGCGCGCACAGGTACAACATATCCCGATAGCGCCGCAGCTGCCGTTCGCCCAGGACGACCAGCGGCATCGCGTCGGGCCGTGCACCCAGCATCTGCGCCATCGCCTGCTCGAGCATGGCGCTCGACGGTGCCGGCTGGCCGGCGCTCTCGATCCAGAAGCGCAGGAGGTTCCGCGCCCTCGCGGGCGCAAGGGCCCGCAGCGCCGGGACGCGCAGCCCCTCCCCGTCACGCGCCAGCGCCAGGTCCTCCTGCGCTCGCTCATCGAGGAGCCAGCGCGCCTCGGTGAGGTGACTGCCCGAGCGCGCCACGCAGTCCGCCACTGCCGGCCATCGCTCACGCAGAACCGGGATCACGCGCTGTCGCAGGAAATTCCGGTCGAAGCGCACATCCATGTTGCTCGAGTCGTCGATCCACTCGAGTTGCGCTGCCTGGCAGTACGCGACCAGGGCGGCACGCTCGACGCCGAGCAGCGGGCGCAGCAGCAATGCCGTTCCAAATGGCGCCGCCTCCGGCATGCCACCCAGTCCCGCCGCCCCCGCACCGCGCAGCAGCCTCAGCAGGATCGTTTCCAGCTGGTCTTCACGGTGATGCGCCGTGATGAGGTGCTCCGCCGGGCCCAGGTGCCTGGCGATGGCCGCGTAGCGCGCGGCGCGAGCCGCAGCTTCCGGCGACTCACCGCGAGAGGCACGGAGATCGACGTCCAGCACGTCGAGTGGCACGCCCAGCCGCGCGCCCACCTGGCGACAATGAGCAGCCCAGTCATCCGCCCGTGGTTGCAGGTGGTGATTGACGTGCGCCGCACGCAGCGTCAGCCCCAGGTCTGCGCGCAGCTCGGACAGGGCGTGCAGCAGGGCGGTCGAGTCGACGCCACCGCTGAAGGCGACACAGCAGCGCTGCGCGCGCGCATCGCCGAGGAGTCGCATCAGCGACTCGCGCAGCAGCGTGGCGGTGAAAACTGGCGCCATGACCGTTCGGTGCCGGGTGCCGGCAACCGCCCTCACGTCCCGGCGAATACTCCGAAGGACTGCAGGCGCGCTGTGCGCGCCTCGAGCACCTTCGCGATCGGTTGGCTCTCGAGCTCGCCGAGGCTGCGCACCAGCGCCGCCTTGACCGACTCGGCCATCGCGGTCGGATCGCGATGGGCGGCGCCGAGCGGCTCACGCAGGATCTCGTCCACCAGGCCGAGCTTGCTCAGGCGGTCGGCGGTCAATCCCATGGCCTCCGCCGCCAGTTCCTTCTTGTCCGCGCTCTTCCACAGGATCGACGCGCAACCCTCCGGCGAGATCACCGAGTAGATGCTGTACTGGAGCATGAGCAGGCGATCGCACACGCCGATCGCGAGCGCACCGCCGGAACCGCCCTCGCCGATCACCACGCTGACGATCGGCACCGCCAGCGTGCTCATCTCGAACAGGTTGCGCGCAATGGCCTCGCTCTGCCCGCGCTCCTCGGAGCCGACGCCGGGATAGGCGCCCGGAGTGTCGATGAGCGTGATGAGGGGAATCTGGAAACGTTCGGCGAGCTTCATCAGCCGCAGGGCCTTGCGATACCCCTCGGGCTTCGGCATGCCGTAGTTGCGTCGCACGCGTTCCTTGGTGTCGCGCCCCTTCTGGTGACCGATCACCATGACGGAGCGCTCCTCGAGCCGCGCGAGCCCGCCCAGGATCGCGAGGTCGTCGCCATACATGCGGTCGCCATGCAGCTCCTGGAAATCGGTGAACACCTGGCCGATGTAGTCGAGCGCGTACGGGCGCTGCGGGTGACGCGCCAGCTGCGTGATCTGCCAGGGCGTGAGACTCGCGAAAATGCTGGTGGTGAGGGCGCGGCTCTTGGCCTTGAGACGCGCGATCTCCTCGCCGATGTTGATTTCGGTGTCCGAGCCCAGGAACTTGAGCTCGTCGATCTTGGCCTCGAGCTCGGCGATCGGTTGTTCGAATTCGAGGAAATTCAGGTCCATGGCGCAGCCATGCTAGCGAAGCGTGGCACCGTTTGCATCACGTGCGCCTCAGCTTCGCGCCGCGCTCCGTCAGCAGCTCGCGGAGCACGCTGCGATGGCAGCGGCGTGCGTCGGCGCAGTAGCAACCGATCGCGAAGTTGGCGTGGTGTGACAGCGCGGCCAGCAGGTCGAGCAGGTGAGTCGGCGCCGGCGCACGCATCTCGGCGCGGTATCTCCTGGCGAACCGCGGCCACCAGCGCGGGTCGTCGCGCTTCACGCTGCGCATGAGCGCTACGCTCGGCGCGAGCTCCGGTATCCAGACGTCGTAGTAGTCGCGTCGCGCGAATTCGCGCTTCGGCACACCGCGCGGCGGGCGTCGCACGGTACCGAGGCGCACACCCTCGCTGCGCGCCCGCGGGCGTCCGAGCCGCACGACCGCGAGACTCATGTGTCTCCTTCAGTTACCGGTCTGCTCGGCGCTCGGCGCCCCGTTGCCGCTCGCTCGCTGCGCGCCGTAGTACACGCGCACATGGTCGCGCCCGACGAGCTCGGCGAGCCGGTCCATCAGCTCCCGCGCCGGCCGCACACACCACTGTTCGTCGAGCGCCAGCACGGCGCTGGCGGAAGCGCTCTCCAGCCGGATGGCGATGCTGCAGGCACCGCCCACGAATGGCTTGAAGAGCTCCGCGAGCCGCGCGACGGAATCGGTCCCGGCGAGCACGCGGGGCCACTGGATGACGAGCCGGCGCGCCTGCTGCTCGCGGGCCTGCTCGATGCTCAGCAGCCGCTTGCCGTTCAACCGCCAACCTTCCGTGAACTCGTCGAAGCGCAGCTGCCCGTCCACCAGCAGGATCGCATCCTTCACGATCAGGTCGCGGTGCTGCTGGTAGACGTCGTCGAACAGTGTGACTTCCATGCGTCCGGTGCGATCGTCCAGTGTGAGCGAGACGCGGTTGGGGCGCTTGCGCACTTCCAGCACCAGGCCACCGATGGTGACGTTGCGGCCCGGCTGCCAGCGACCGGTGTCCCCGGTCGGCCTGCCGCTGCTTGCGAGCTCGGCGATGGGGCTCGCGAGGAACTTGAGCTCGTGCTCGTAACGCGCCACCGGGTGGCCGGTGAGATAGAGCCCGAGCGTCTCGCGTTCACCCGCCAGCCGCACCTCTTCGGGCCACTCCGGCAACTCCCCCTGCGTCCTGGACTCCGCCGGCGTGGCCGGCGCGGTCGCCAGGCCGAAGAGGTCCACCTGGCCCGCCGACTGTGCCCGCGTGCTCTGCTCGCCCATCTGCAATGCGGCTCCGAGCGCGGACATGAGCGTGTTGCGATTGGGTCCGATCGAGTCGAAGCAGCCCGAACGGATCAGCGCCTCGAGGACACGGCGATTGACGCGGTTGAGGTCGAGCCGGCGGCACAGGTCCTCGAGGCTCGGGAATGCTCCACGTGCCTCGCGCTCGCCGATGATCGCCTGCACCGCGGACTCACCCACGCCCTTCACTGCGCCCAGACCGTAGCGGATGGTGTGTTCCCCGCTGACGGTGAAGGCGTACACCGAGGAGTTGACGTCCGGCGGCTCGACCTTGAGCCCGAGCTGCACGCATTCGTCGATCAGTGTGACCACCTTGTCGGTGCGGTCCATGTCGGATGACAGCACGGCGGCCATGAACTGCGCCGGGTAGTGCGCCTTCAGCCAGGCGGTCTGATAGGACAACAGCGCGTACGCGGCCGAGTGGGACTTGTTGAAACCATAGCCCGCGAACTTCTCCATCAGGTCGAAGATGTGGCGGGCGCGGATCTCCGCGACGCCCCGCCGCACTGCGCCTTCGGTGAACACGGCGCGTTGCTTGGCCATCTCCTCCGGCTTCTTCTTGCCCATCGCGCGCCGCAGGAGGTCGGCGCCGCCCAGCGTGTAGCCGGCGAGCACCTGCGCGATCTGCATCACCTGCTCCTGGTAGAGGATTACGCCGTAGGTCGAGGCGAGCACCGGCTCGAGCTGCGGGTGCAGGTAGTCGATCGGCACGTTGTTGCGCCCGTGCTTGCGATCCATGAAGTCATCCACCATCCCCGACTGCAGCGGCCCCGGGCGGAAGAGCGCCACCAGCGCCACGATATCCTCGAAGCGATCGGGTTGCAGGCGGCGGATCAGGTCCTTCATGCCGCGCGACTCGAGCTGGAACACGGCGTTGGTGCGACAACTCTTGAGCAACGCATAGGTGGCGGGATCGTCCATTGCGAGCGTCGCGATGTCGATCGGCGGCTCGTTGCGCCGTGCGCGCTCCACGTTGATCGCCTTCACCGCCCAATCGATGATGGTGAGGGTGCGCAGCCCGAGGAAATCGAACTTCACCAGGCCCGCCGCTTCCACGTCGTCCTTGTCGAACTGCGTGACCACCGTGGCGGCGCCCTCTTCGCAATAGAGCGGCGTGAAGTCGGTCAGGACGGAGGGCGCGATGACGACGCCGCCCGCATGCGTGCCGGCGTTGCGGGTCAGGCCCTCGAGCGAGCGCGCCAGGTCGATGAGCGTGCGCACCTCCTCTTCGGCTTCGTAGAGTCGCTTGAGCTCGGGCTCGTCCGCGAGCGCCTTGTCGAGCGTGATGCCGAGCTCGAACGGAATGAGCTTGGCGATGCGATCGACGTAGCCGTAGCTCATACCGAGCACGCGCCCGACGTCGCGCACCACCGCCTTGGCGGCCATCGTGCCGTAGGTGATGATCTGCGACACGCGCTCGCGGCCGTACTTGGCGGCGACATAGCCAATCACGCGATCGCGGCCCTGCATGCAGAAGTCGATGTCGAAGTCGGGCATCGACACGCGTTCGGGATTGAGGAAGCGCTCGAACAGCAGGTCGTGCTGGATCGGATCGAGATCGGTGATGCCGAGGCACCAGGCCACCAGCGAGCCCGCACCCGAGCCGCGCCCCGGACCGACGGGGATGCCGTTGCTGCGCGACCACTGGATGAAGTCCGCCACGATCAGGAAATAGCCCGCAAACCCCATCGCGCAGATGGTCTCGAGCTCCGACTCGAGTCGCGGCCGATAGGTCCTGGACTGCGCCTCATCGAGCTGCCGTGCGGCGAGGCGCTGCTCGAGGCCGGCGCGCGCCTGCTCGCGCAGGTACAAATGCGTCGTGCTGCCTGCCGGCACCGGAAACTCCGGCAGGTGTGACTCACCGAGCGGCAGTTCCAGCGTGCAGCGTCGCGCGATTTCGACCGAGTTCTGCAGCGCTTCGGGCAGATCCGCAAACAAGTGGGCCATTTCGGCCGGCGTGCGCAGATACTGCTGCTCGGTGTAGCGGCGCACGCGCCTAGCATCCGCGAGCAGCGCGCCGTCATGGATGCACACGCGCGCCTCGTGTGCTTCGAATTCGTCGCGCTGCACGAAGCGCACGTCATTGGTGGCGACGATGGGCGCCGGGCACAGCTCGATCAGCCGCAGCACGGACTCGATGTGGTGCTCTTCGCCAGTGCGACCGACCCGCTGGATCTCGACGTAGAAGCGATCGCCGAAAAGCGCAAGCCAGTGCTCGAGCGCGCGGCGCGCATCGTCCACCCGGCGATTGTTGAGCGCGCGGCCGACGTCGCCTGCGTGTGCGCCGGACAGGGCCAGCAATCCCGACGTGGTGTCGGGCGTCAGCCAGCCGCGTTCCAGCAAGGGCGCGCCGCGCCGCGCGCCTTCGAGGTACGCGCGGCTCACCAGGCGACTCAGGTTGCGATAGCCCGCGAGGTTGCGGCACAGCAGCGTGAGCCGCGAGGCCGGCTCCCGCTCGCCCGCCTCGCGCAGCTGCACGTCGACGCCGATGAGCGGCTTGATCCCGCGTGCCTGCGCCGCGCGATAGAACTTCACCATCGCGAACAGGTTGCATTCGTCGGTCAGCGCGACCGCGGGCATGCCGGCCGCCGCGGTCGCTTCCATGAGTTGCGGCACGCGCACGATGCCGTCGGACAACGAGTACTCGGTGTGCAGCCGCAGGTGAACGAAAGGGGCGGTCATGACTCGAGTTCCAGGCACAGCTCGAAGTCTGCCTCGTCGCTGTCCTCGAGGGAATCGTCAGGTGGCAGCTCGCCCCCGTGCAGGACCATCCATTGCTGCACGTACACGGGCGAGAACGAGCGCCGGTGCAGCGGGCATGCGCCGTGCATGTCGAGCGCCGTCAGGTGCGCGCGCGTGCAGTAGCCCTTGTGCGCCGCGAATCCGTACTGCGGATACAGCTCATGGAGCGTGCGCATCTGCGCGTCGCGAAAAGTCTTGGCGAGAATCGACGCGGCGCTGATGGCGGGCACCCGGGCATCGCCCTTGATCACGGGCAGCACGCCGCAGCGCAGGTCGAGCCCGTCGAGCGAGGGGCAGCGATTGCCGTCGATCTGGACTTCATCGGGCGCCACGCGCAGACCCAGCAGCGCGCGACGCATCGCGAGCAGCGTCGCCTGCAGGATATTGAGGGCATCGATTTCCTCGCGATCGGCCCATGCGACCGACCATGCGAGGGCGCGGGTGCGGATTTTCTCGCTCAGCCGTTCGCGCACGGCGGGCAGCAGGACCTTGGAGTCGGCCAGACCGCGAATCGGGCGCGCTGGGTCGAGGATGACCGCAGCCGCCACGACCGGTCCCGCGAGAGGTCCGCGGCCCGCCTCATCGACGCCGGCCAGGCGCCGCGGTGGCGCAAACGCCAGCCGACCTTGCGCTTGCCGTAGCCTTGGTTGTCGCCGCCGCGCAGTCACGTCACCAACGCCGCCT